>JAQULZ010000133.1 GCA_028718375.1 Victivallaceae bacterium
AAGTTATTGTGGCGTTTTAACGACCACGTTTTTGCACCAATGAGTGCGTTTAAATTATTATAACTCTGGAGGCAAGCCGCCTTCTCATATTATCTGGACCACCGACCAGAACAAGTTCTGGACTATGTCATTTTTTTTACTTTTGTCGGTGTCGTCTCATTAATTATTTTTTTTGATATTTTTTGCGGCTTTTGTCATTATGGAAACAGGCCGACTGCCGGCCGTTTTCTGAAACCGTTTCCAGGTTCGGAGTCTGTTGTCTGCAGATTGCCGTTGCCAGCGGGCAGCGCGGATGGAATGCACAGCCGGGCGGCGGATTGATCGGCGAGGGCACGTCTCCTTCCAGGATTATCCGTTTGCGTCCGCTATCCCGGTCAATGGTCGGGATCGCCGACAGCAACGCCTGGGTATAAGGATGCACCGGTGCGGCACAGACCTCCCTGGCTGCCCCCGATTCGACTATCCGCCCCAGATACATCACCAGGATATTTTTGCTGATGTGTTCCACCACGGCCAGGTCATGGGCGATAAATAAAAACGCCGTACCGGTCTGCTTCTGGATTTTTACCAGGAGATTGATGATCTGAGCCTGAACGCTGACGTCCAGCGCTGAGACCGGCTCGTCCGCCACGATGACGTCCGGCTCCACCACCAGCGACCGCGCTATTCCGATCCGCTGCCGCTGGCCACCGCTGAACTGATGCGGATAACGGTACATCGCTTCCGCTTCCAGTCCCACCAGTTCCAGCAGTTCCGCGATCCGGGCGATCCGGGCGTTTTGGTCCAGTTCCGTATGCAACTGCAGCACTTCGTCGATCGCGGCGAAAACCGACAGCCGCGGATTCAGTGACCCGTAAGGATCCTGGAAGATCATCTGGAACTTTTTCCGGGCCCGGCGCAGTTCCCGGCCTTTCAGGGAACTCAAGTCGAGACCGCCGATCCGGAATGAACCGCCGCAGGGCTCCTCCAGTTTGACCAGCGCCCGGCCGAGCGTGCTTTTGCCGCAGCCGCTTTCTCCGACCAGTCCCATCGTTTCTCCGGTTTCCACCTTGAAACTGACCCCGTCCACCGCCCGGACGTATTGACGCGGTTTGAACCAGCCCGTCCTTACCGGATACCAGACCTTCAAATCTTCAACTTCCAGCAATGCCATCTCAGATAACCTTCAGCCAGCTAAATGTTTTAACATACATAACCGCCGAATTCGTTTATTTCAAATCCCGATCCGGGATAAAACGGCTGAAACTGACGAAGAGTATGGACAAAAGCGCCGGGAACTTTTTTTAAGAAAAACATCGGAATAAGCGGCAAAACCGTCAAACCGCCGTGCCGGCCAGTTTTTCCCGGGTTGACCAGAGACCGGCCGACGGCGTACTGATGAAATAAATCACTTCACCGTCCGGCATGGTATTGAACCCGGTTTGCAGTTTCTCCGGATGGTAACGTTTCACGGTTGCCTCATAATCGGCGTAACTGAAATTAACCCCTTCGATTTCTTTCCGGGTCAGTTTGCCCGGCGCGTAAGTGATCCTGAAACGCCCCTCGGAAGAACCGTGGATCAAGTGGGCCGTACCATGGGTCAAATCCTGAAGTACCGGTTCAGTCCGCCAGAGCTTCATTATATTCGGAGTGCCGGTATAACCGTATTTCCGGATCAGCGCATCCACTTCCGGCTGCTCGCCGAAACGTTCCAGGCCGGGAGCGATGATCAGCAGCTCGCCGCCGTCCGCCATCGCCATCCGGGTCCGGTAAATGGCTTTGTTGGCGACCCAGGTGCTGTAAAACTCGTCGCCCTGCATGACCGCGACCACTTTTTTCAGCGGCGGAACGATGGTGATGTTCTGAGCGCGGGATGCTTTGGCGGCTTCCAGGTAAGTATCCGGATCAGCGCCGACATAAACTCCGGTATGTCCCAGTTTCCCGTTCTCGTCATATGCCATCACCACCTGGAAAAACATATCCGGCAGCCCGGCGAGATATTCCTGCTGCGCCCGGTTATAGCAGGCGCGGAGCGGAGTGATCAACTGTCCGAGGTTGTTTTCGATCCCGCAGCAGGCCGCCATCATGTGAGAGGCGCAGATCATGTCTTTACCGCCGAGGCCGATGAAATAGTTCTTGTTATGGTTGGCGAATCCCAGGACTTCGTGCGGTACGACGTGACCGACGTTGACAATCAAATCCCAGTCTTCTTCCAGCAGCATTTTGTTCAGTGAAACGGGAATGGCCCAATCGGCCCTGCCGTTCGAGACCTGCTTCACAAATCCGGCGGGAATTTCGCCGATCACTTTCGACCCCTGACGCCAGTCGTGGGCGTGAATCTTTGCTTCCGGGATGCTGCCGAACATCCATTGGTTCTGCTCGGGAGTGTGCGGTATATGCTGGCCTAAAGTCGGAATGACCCGGACTTCAGCGTTTTCAGTGAAAATCCGGTAGAATTCTTCGGTAATCCAACCCGCGCCGCTGTGGGCGCGGGTGATGTCCGGCGGCAGCAGCAGTACCTTACGCGGCTCGGGACAAATTCTTTTCAGCGCTTCGGCGGCGGCCCGGCGGGTCAATTCCAGGACGTCGGTTTTGGACAGTTTACCGGTTTTGGAGAACCATGGCATTTGGAATGTTTCCTTGAGTTATTATGATTTCAGCAACTTTGTAAAAATATCTAACAAAGCCGGAATATATTATCACTTCGAAAAATAATCAAGCGGCTGAAACGGGTTGCATAATTAAATTTCGGCTTTTACCGGGTTTTCACGTAAAATCCCAAGTAAAGCCTTTTCATCCGGCCTTGAAAATTGACGGAGTTCCGGCATATTAAAATTTATTCGCGGCCATTTTGTTTCTGTTGAAAACAATATTATTTATGAAAGAGTTCAGCTTACTGATAAAACCGGCGTCTTGCGACTGCAATCTCCGGTGCAAATACTGTTTTTATCTCCGCAAGCAGGAGTTTTTCGGTAGCTGCCGCCACCGCATGTCCGACGAGGTCCTGGAAAAGCTGATTTCATCTTTCACCGCCCTGGAGATGCCCCGGCATCTGTTTTCGTGGCAGGGCGGAGAACCGACACTGATGGGCGCGGATTTTTTTCGGAAGGCATTGGAGCTGATGTACCGATCCGGCCGGGGAAAAAAGGTTGTGAACACCTTGCAAACGAACGGCATGCTCCTGAATGACGACTGGGGACAACTCCTGCACGACTATAATTTTCTGGTCGGAGTAAGTCTGGACGGTCTCCGCAGCATCCACGATGAAAACCGCCGCGGCCCCGGCGGCGAGGGTTCGCATCAGCAGGTGCTTGGCGCGCTGAAACTGCTTGAACGCCACAAGGTTGAATTCAATATTCTCACTTTGGTCAACCGGACCAATGTCAGCCGGCCGCTGGAAATCTACCGTTACCTGAAAAAACTCGGTATAAGGTATCATCAATATATTGAATGCGTCGAATATCTGCCCGACGGGAGACTCGCGCCGTTCGCAATTACCGGACCGGAATGGGGCCGGTTCATGAGTCGGATTTTCGACGAATGGTACCGGCATGACCGTTATTCCGTTTCGGTACGTCTGTTCGATACGATATTGACCAAACTGCTCGACCGCCAGGCGGTCGCCTGCAGTATGGGGCGGGATTGCCGTCAATACCTGGTAATTGAATATAACGGTGACGTCTATCCCTGTGATTTTTTTGTGGAGCCGCGGTTCAAACTCGGGAATATCCTGGAAAACAGCTGGGAAGAACTGCTGACTTCGCCCTTATATGAAAAGTTCGGACTGCGCAAACGCGCCTCGGACGAACATTGCAGCGCCTGCGAATGGCTGGAACTCTGTGCCGGCTGCTGCCCGAAAAACCGTCCCGATTACCGCGGTGAGGCCCGGGCGCTTTCGGAACTTTGTGCCGGGTGGAAAATGTTTTACGTTCATACTATCGGCCGTTTTAAGAGTCTGGCCGCCGAAATCAGACAGCAGCGCGATCTGGAGTATCAGGCGCAGATTCATCGGCAGGTGCTCGCTCTGGCGGGGCAAGGCAAAATCAGTCTGGAAGCTCCCTGTCCCTGCGGCAGCGGGAAACCGTTAAAGGAGTGTGCGGCTGCCGGCCGTTTTCACGGATAATCGATGCCGCCGCAAAAAATAATGCCGTAATAAGTAAATTTTTGAATATTTGTAAAAAAAATAATTGTTTTTTTCTTATTTGTATATATATTCATCGATAAACAGTGATGTTTCAATATTTAATTTTACCAATATCCAAAAAAGTTCCAGGTGATACTAATGAGCGATCAGTCATAGATAACGGCGATGGCGGATTTTGAGATGGATTTTGGTTATAAACCGCAGAGCGATATAGAGTATCGCGCGAGAATTTATGGCAAAAATCGGCTCAAAAGAACCATCGAAATGTCTATGAATGAGAACGAATTGGTATGAGACAAAATTTAATAAAACTTGGGTTGACGATAAGAAATTCCCGCAAAACCCGCGGTATCTTTCGGAACAAATTGGATTGGCAGCCGGGCTATTGTCGCGGACCGAAAATTTCCGGACGGTCCCGTTACTGCCGGCACTGCTGAAATTTGAATGAAGGCGATTTGCTGTTTTTTGACGGCGATATCGAACATGTACCTGAGAACCCAAGCGGGGAAACTGCCGTTTTACCGGCGGTTTATCTGCTGAAAGAGGCCGAATAATGAATAACAAAATAGATTTTTATGGTGAAAAGCTCAATGTTTATAAAGCCAACCTGCATATGCACAGCACCGCTTCCGATGGTAAATTCCCGCTGCAGACCATGGTGGACTTATATCGGGAGGAGGGATACGATATTCTGGCGGCAACCGATCACCGGACGACTAACCGGATCGGTGAAATCGCTTCCGGAGATTTGCTGCTGATCAGCGGCATGGAATATCATCCGTTCGGACCGCGCGGCCTGTTGCTGCACCTCCTGGCGCTGAATATACCGGAAGATTTTGCCGATCCGTCCCAGATGCCTTATCAGGAAGCGATCGACCTGGTCAGGGAAAGCGGCGGGGAAACTGTTCTGGCGCATCCTTACTGGAGCGGCTTCAACTGCGTTGACCTCATGCAGATAAAAAATATTATCGCAATCGAGGTTTACAACACTGCTACCCGCAATATCGGCAAGGCCTACAATATGCAGGTTTGGGATGATATCTTGCAGTTAGGATACCACCTGCCGGCGATTGCGGTTGACGATACACACTATGTCCATGATTTTTTCCAGGGCTGGACTATGATATGTACCAAAGAAAAAACCGCGGCGGCGGTATTAGAGGCGGTGAAAAACGGTTTCTTTTACGCCTCGCAGGGGCCGGTCATCCATAAAATAAATTTTGAAAAAAACGTTTTTGCAATAGAATGTTCTCCGTGTGAGGAAATCATTATTATGGGAAACTGCCATTTCGGCCGCTGCGGTACGATGCCCGGCTTTAACGCCGCGGATATTCAGGAACTGAAGCAACGGAAAAGCCGGGAAATGACGGCGTTCGAAGTTGAAATTCCGCTTGATTCCGGGTTCACTTATATCCGTTGTCAGCTCCGGGACAAAAACGGCAGATATGCCTGGAGCTCACCGTTAAAAATTCCTGCCCGAACGTCATAACGACTTTAAAAAAACTTCTTGAGTCAAATTTCAAATCTGATTCCGGAGAAAACGGCTTTTCCGGTGTTCAATGCTCTTAATAGGAACGGTAAATTATCATGGCTTTGAGATATCAACAGCAAAAAATTTCTGCGGTAATCTTTGACATGGATCAGCTCCTGGTCGATACCAGCGGAATATGGGAAGAATCCGCAAAATTGCTCATGACCGCCATCGGCGCCGCCTGGACCCCGGAAATTTCATATCGTTACCGGGGAAAAGATGCCGCCGGGGTGGTCGAAACCATCTTCAGTCTTTTCGCGCCTGAACTGTCTTTAAATGAATGTCATAGAAGATATCGTACGTCTTTGCTGGCGGCTTTCGGACACAATCCGATAAAAGCTTTGCCCGGCGCCGACTTGATTTTAGCCTATCTGCATAATAAAGTTCCGCTGGCACTTGCGTCCGGCAGTCCGGAAAAGGGAATCGCGAGAGTATTGGAAGAATGCAAATGGTCAAAATATTTTGATATTGTTCTAAGCAGCGAAAAAGCGGGTTCCGGCAAGGGTAAACCAGCTCCCGACGTTTTTCTGGAAACTGCCGAACAGCTCGGATGCCGCCCCCGAAATTGTCTCATTCTGGAGGACTCCCTGGCCGGGGTTCAAGCGGCGCTCAATGCGTCCATGCATTGTATCGCGGTACCAAGCGCCAATGCCGGGGAAATTGACAAACTGAACGTTAAAATTTTTCACTCGCTGAAAGAAGTCTGTGAAATACTTGAGTATCAACCCGATGATAACAGGTCAGTGAGGTAAAAGCCCGATTCCCGAATTTATACCGAATTGCATCTAAGAGCAATACTGTTCATTTAGCTATTGACATAATTAGAATGCGTGGTATAGTATCCGCAACCAAAGGAGGTTGCAGATGTCCAGAACAAAAGCAGCGCTTAAAGGCGGTGTAAGGGTGAGCGATTATAT
>JAQULZ010000134.1 GCA_028718375.1 Victivallaceae bacterium
ACAAAAGAAAATCCTGGAACTTTTAAAGGTGAAATTAGTGTAGACAGTAAAATTTAAAAATATTTTACACTTTACTGTTTTACTATAAGGGAGATACTACGAATTTAGCCAAGTAAAATCCGTTAAAGGATACGGGAATTTGTTATTCCGTGCTGCAGACGGAGCCGCGGAAAGAATCGTCGAGGTATCGGAATATCATGACCATACCGCGGAAATGCTCATGCCGCTGGACCGCGCTGTAGTCATCCATGTCGCTCCGGCCGACTGCGGGCCGGAAGTTCCGGCGGATAAAATCGAACTGTTTCTGGTTACCCGGGGTACCATGGTTATTTTACGTCCGGGGATATGGCATCACGCGCTGTTCACCCTCGATCAGAAAACCGCCAATATCTTAATCGGTCTGCCGGAAAGGCTTTATGCCACCGGCTGCAAAGTCGCGGCAATCCCCGCAGAAAAACAAATCCGGGTCAGCTGAACTTTGTTTCAGGACAGAGGAAACGTTCTTTAATCGTCGGCGAATTTATATTCGTCGTCTCCGAACATACTGTCATAGGCCCAGATCGGGGCTTCGTAAAAAGTTTTTTCCAATATCCAGAACGGGGTGCCCAGCAGATACCCTCCGGCCTGAGCCAGGTAACAGTTGGAAAATTCCACCGGCGGCAAATAATCGTCGCCTTTGAAATTCAGCGTACACACGTTATAAATCGCTTTCACCGGAGTACCGACCACATTGCCGAGCAAAATGAACACCGTCGCCCCGAAATGAGCCGGCACCAGATAAACATATTCATTCGGCTTGGCGTCGCGCCAGTAGATGCCGTAGAGATTCATGCCGTGCTCCTCCTTCAAATCGGGATAGCGCTCTTTCAAACCGTGGTTGTCGACTTCGGCGAAAATCCCTGAAACGAACCAGCACGACAACAGGAAAACAATAAAAATTTTACCGTTACCTTTCATTTTGGAATTTCTCCCTGACGCTGCGGCTTAAGGGTTATTTCAGGAGCGGCCTTCAGGGGCGGCGGCAGTTCATTGCCCGGTACAATGCGGGTTATTTTATCCTTCCGCAGCCAGCCCTCGGCATTGTCCGACTTAATTCTGACCCAGTCAAGCCGGGATTCAATTACCTTTACTACTGTCCCCAACCGCAGCCGCACCAATTTGCTGCCGGAAGTCATCGACGGCAAAGACCGCAGCTCCGCGCTCGGAGAAGTCACTACCGCATTGGCATTGCTGTAGACCCCCACTTGCTCAAAAATGCAGGCCGCCGCCGCCGCCGCGAAAATGATCATCCAGATGCCGATGAAAATAATATTCTTATTCCGGCTCAGCCGGCGGCGGAAAGCCAGGAATATCCCGGCCGCCGCCCAAGCCAGCGCCGCAATCAGCAGCCATTCATCCGGACGCAGCGACTGGCCGGCGGCAACCAGCATTTCCGCGGGGCCGTCAATTCTGTCCACTTCCGGCAGAAACAGCCGGCGCCGGACGAAATTCAGATTTTCAGTGACCGCCGTGTCGTAAGGCGCCAGTAAATGAGCTCGTTCAAAACAAACCAGCGCTCCGGCCATATCCCCCTCGTTACACAAGCAGGTGCCGAGATTATACAGCAACGCCGGATCCGGTGAAGTCTTGACGATCCGCGTCCGAAAAAATTTTGCGGCCGCAGCAAACTTGCCTGAATCATAGGCCGCTATCGCTTCATCAAAAGTTGCCGGAGCAGCTTTTTTAACGGGCGGGGCCGTTTTCGCAGCTTTTCCAGCCGCATCCAGCAGTTGCGGCGCCAGGAACAGCAATCCGATCAGGGTCAAACGCTTCAAAGCCCGGCACAGTTTGCTCCGCAGTTCTTTTTTGTTCATATTCGACGCCCCGGGCAGATAACTGGCCTCGCCGACGCTGGCCAGGCATTGCGCCAAATTCGCATCTTTAACCTTCTTCGTCAACTCCGAAGTCGTGGTGCCGGGAGGCAGATTCAGCATATCGTTGATAAACGATACCGCCTCGTGCTGAATAACCGTATTGAGCTCATCATCCGGGCTTTTCCGGATCGCTTTCAGCATTTTTCCCTTGCGCTTCAATGCATTGCGGCGGCGCTGCAGCGCTTTATTGCTCCCGAGCTCCCGCCGCCGGCGGTAATTCAGCTCGCTGAACAGCCAGCACAACGGCCCCAGAAGACCGAACCCGATATAAGCCCAAAGCCAATTCAGATATAACGGCACTTGTACCCGGCCGTTAGGAGAGGTTTTCAGAAAGAGAATATTGGAACGCGGAACCGCCTGCGGTTCCCGGTATTTCGGGGACGGAACGGCAGTCGCCGGACTTACCGTGGAATAATTGACCCGGTCGACCGGATTATCGGATTTTTTTACTTTCAGCTTCCGGGAAAAATCAAATATTTTATATTTGTGCAACAGGGTGGAAAACACCGATACGTTCAGTTTCAATTCCCTAGTGCCTTCAGACAGGGGAATGAAGACATATTTTATCTCCGCTTTTTCCCGGCCGTCGTAACCGGTTTTCTTATCGATTTCCGGCGGATAAACCCGGAACCCGTCAACTTCCAGCTTAGGTACATTCAGCGTCTCCAGCGTACCAAGCCCGTAGGCGGTCATGGTTAAAGTGAACGGCTCGTCTACCTTGAAGTTTTTGTCCGGCAGGGAAAATGCCACGTCCCAGTTGCCGATCAACTCCAGGAAACTGGCATTTTCCGGGGCTTTCGGCAACGGTTTGACTTTCACTTCAAACGGTATTTCCACCGTATAAGGGGTGGATTTGTAGATCGGACTGCCGAAAAAATCCCGCCTTTCAGTGGGCATGCTCATCTCCGTCTGGATTCTTATGATCGTTTTTAACGTCCCCGGGGCAAGGGGCCGGAAGGCGGTTTCAAAAGGCCGCTTGACGAATTGTCTGCCGTTCAGTTCTACCAGATTTTCCTGTTTGATCACAAACCGTCCGTCCTGTCGGTTCTGCTGACTGTAATCATGAAAAACGATCTTATCGAGTTTGATTTCCGGATAACTGGTCGGCTGCACCCGGATCCGTCGCCAGCTCAGCAAATCTATTTCCAGCGAAATTTCCTCACCGACATAAAACTCCTGATTCAGATTGAGAATTTCAACTTTTCCGAAAATAATATCCCGAATCCGGATATCCTCCCCTTCCCCATCCTCCACCTTCTGTTCACCGGCACTGACAGCCTGAAGCTGTATGGAATTGATTTTTTCAATTTTGCCGCCGACCTCAACTTCCAGCTCCGGAATCGTGATAATACCCTGGCGTTCAACCCGGAAAGCATAAGTCTGGGTATATCTGGTCTTGAAATTTATGCTGGACAGCGAGGAACTGTTATAATTGGGCAGCCAAACCGCATTTTTCAGCTCGGGCAGGGCAGTAAGCCGCGGTCGCTTGTCCGCGGTGATACTGACGGTCACTACTTCTCCCGCCAGGGGACGTTTAGTACTGATAGCAACCTGAAGATCACTGTCATTCCCCCAAACCCAGATGCTCAAAACACTGAAAATGATTATGCCGAACCGTTTAAACATATTCCCTCTCAGTTCCTTACCAGTCTTTTTCCACTTTTATGTTCTTATATTGCTCCTGTTGATAGGCCTTAAGCGCCTTCCGGAAATCCTTTTCCTTTTCCGTCATCAGTTTCAACAACTTCCGCGCTTCCTCCGGGTTCATGTCTTTCGGCGCTTCCTGAGCCTTTGCCGGCTGAGCAGGACGCGGTTCAGGTTGCGGCAGCTTCCGATCGCGGTTCTTATTACCTTTATTCCGGGGCTCATTCGGTTTTTGCTCCGGTTTCTCTTTACTCCGACCCTTATCCGGTTGCTGCTGCTTATTCTGCCGTTTTTTATCCTGCTTTTCCGCCCCCAGTTGTTTCAGCGCTTTTTCGATATGCTCCTCGGCTTTTTCTCCCTGATTCCGGGTCCGGGCCTGTTCCGCCTTATCTAATTCCTTGCGGGCCTCCCCCGCCTGCTTTTCCAGCTTTTTCTGCTTCAGTTCTTTAGCCTGGGATTCGAGCTGCTTGACTTCATCCTGAGCCTGCTTTAACTCATCCTGCTGTTGCTGTTGCTGTTGCTGTCGCTGTTTATCCTGCTGTTGCTGTTGCTGTTTATCCTGCTGTCGCTGTTGCTGTTGCTGTTTATCCTGCTGTCGCTGTCGCTGTTGCTGTTTATCCTGCTGTCGCTGGTTTTCCGGTTTTTGCTGCTGCTGTTTATTTTGCTGTTGCTGCTGCTTCTGAGCTTTTTGAGTCTGTTTCTGAGCTTTTTGCTGTTGTTTTTTCAGTTCCTTAATCTTTTTGATCAGTTCATCGACCAGCTGGCGGTCGTTTAACAGCAACTGCTGGTTGAGGGCGGTCTGACCGCGGGCCTGCTCCCGGTCAAGTTTGTTCCCTTTATCCGGGATTTCAGGAATTTTCGTGCTCAAAGCCTTGACATACATCTCCTCGGCCAGGAACAAGATTTTTTTCGCCCCCTCCAATTGACTGAGCGCGCCGTCGAGATTCTGCTGTTTGACCAAAGCCAGAGCCTGACTCACGGTCTGCCGGGCCTGGTGATGCTTGTCCACCCCCAGATTATTGAACGAATTGAGCCGCACCGCCGGTTTTTTGCCGGCCAGGCCGATCGCGGTCTCATATAATTTAGCCGGATCGCCTTTATGTTCCAATTGCAGTTGGCGCGCCTGATTGTAAGCGGCTACCGGATCCGTAACCGGCGGCGGCGCGGTTTTGTCATCCGGAGCTTTTACCGCCGGCAATACCGGCAAAGGTGCGGTTTTTTGAGCATTCGCGACACCGGAAACGGCCAGCAAAGCGGAAATCAGCAAGATTGCGGCAGTTTTGACCGCCGGCTTGCGTTTTTTTCCGGGATATTCGGAAATCACCAGCCAGAGCCACAACAAGCCGGTCGCAAAGGCCAGGAAATAATAAAAACGTTCGATCGGGCGGGTTTTTTCGCCTTTTTCCAACTCTGCCGGAAGCAGCCGCTTAATGCCGGTTTCAATTTCATCAAGGCCGAAATTGGCCGTGGTACTGTGGACAAAACAACCGCCGGTGGCTTCCGCCAGTTGCTGCATCAACGCCACGTTCAAGCGGGTTTTTACCAATTCGCCTTTACTGTCGCGCATGAACTTCACCTTATTATCCTTGCCCCGGGGCGCTGGTATCAGCGCCGGAGTATTGGAATTTCCAACCCCGACAATCAGCAACGGAATTTTGGCTTTTTTCAGCTCTTTCAAGGCCAGCCGGCTGTTGCCGGTGAGCTCGTCGCCATCCGTAATCAGGATAATCGCCCGGTTGCCGCCTTCCGCGGCATCGAATGCCTTCATGGCCGTTTCGAGCGCCAGTTGCAAATTGGTGCCGCCGAGCGGAATACTTTCAGTATCGAGTTCGTCGATGTACTGGGCGAAACTGGTTTTATCGGTAGTCAGCGGGCACTCGAGGAAGGCCTTCCCGGCAAACGCCACCAGCCCGAAACGGTCGGGGCCGCTCTGATCGACCAGATCCCGCAGAAACAATTTCGCATGGGCGAGGCGGGATGGCCGGACATCCTGCGCCAGCATGCTTTTGGAAACATCGAAAAGCACCATCAGGTCTCGTCCCATGGTTTGATACGGAATGAGTTGCAGTTTCCAGGTCGGGCGCGCTACCGCCGCAATCAGCATCAACATGGTCAGCAGCAGCAGCACAAACCGAAAAAAACGGCGTGCCAGAGATAACTGAACGTGTTCGGCATCCCCGGCGCGCGGTCCGAGGACGAGCTGCATTACTTTAGTTCGGCGCACCCGGGCCCGCCAGAACACCAGCCCCATGAAAACCAGAATTACCGGAATCCACCAGAATACCTGTAAATTGATAAAATTCATCTTATTCTTTCTTCAAAAAACAACGATACAATAAAGAACACAATACAACTATTTCCCGGAAAAGGCAAAAACTGAAAATAAAAAAATCGGGGTATTTTCCGATACCAGTGATTGGATGCGGGTGTCAAAAGCCGGAATTTCAAAAACTTTGGCTAATCGGCGATTTCACTCTTGAGAAAACCTGCTGCTTCCGATACCGAATGCTTCGCCGGAAACGGCATTGCGAACCCCCAATTATATTGTAGTATTCACCATGTTCGCGATAAGCTCTTACCCATGGAGTAATTGTTTAGTCCCAAAATGTTGTTTCCCCTGAAAAAATCTTCATTTTTTTCAGGCCGACCTGCTTGAGTCATTTTCTGATTCATAGCGCCTCCATGGTTAAGTTGTTGTAATTTTTCGGAAAAATTTTATTAACACTAAAAAAGTTATTGACTTTTATTGCAATTTTTGCTATACTGGCAGTAAGTCTTCTGTTTTTTGTTAATTCACCGGAGGA
>JAQULZ010000135.1 GCA_028718375.1 Victivallaceae bacterium
CTGGCGGGAATGATTTCAAGCAGTTCATCGGACAGTTCGTCCCGGAGCAGTTCAAGGTTGTCGGCGCTTTCGGGCAGATCCATTTTATTGGCGATGATCACCGCGGGACGCCTGGACAAACCCTTCATATAAAGTTCCAGTTCCCGCCGGAGATGACGGAAATCCTCCCAGGGAGTCCGGCCGTCCACTCCCGCCGCATCCAGCACGTAGGCCAGCGCGTGAGTGCGTTCGATGTGTTTCAGGAAAGCGTGCCCCAGGCCGATGTTGTCATGGGCGCCGTCGATCAATCCGGGAATGTCTGCGACTGTCAGCCGCCTGAAATCCGGCAGTTCGATAACCCCGACTACCGGATGCAGCGTAGTAAATGGATACGGAGCGACTTTCGGATGGGCGGCGGAAATTTTACCGAGCAAAGTGGATTTGCCGGCGTTGGGATAACCGACCAGACCGATATCGGCCATGGTTTTCAATTCCAGCGTAATATAGCGTTCTTCGCCCGGTTCACCCGGTTCATGCCGGGTCGGGGCGCGGTTGGTACTGGATACGAAACGGGCATTCCCGCGGCCGCCGCGGCCGCCCTTGGCAATGATGAAATCAATATCCGGCTGATCCAGATCGACGATCAATTCGCCGGTATCCGCATTGGTAATCACCGTCCCGACCGGCACCCGCAGGATAATATCCCCGCTGCGCCGCCCGTGCAGAGTCTTGCCTTTGCCGTGCGGGCCGCGCCGCCCGACGTAATGGCGTTTATACAAAAAAGGTGTCAGACTTTGTTCTCCGGAACAGGTACGCAGGACGATGCCGCCGCCGCCGCCGCCATCGCCGCCGTCCGGGCCGCCGCGGGGGACGAATTTTTCGCGGCGGAAACTGCAACAGCCATTGCCGCCGTCGCCGCCTTTAACCATAATTGTCGCTTTATCTACAAACATGATGCTATACAAAAAAAGCCCAGTTTCAGACTGGGCTCTTGAGCACGCAACCGGAAATTTTTAGCCGGTTACGGGGATGACATTAACCTTTTTGCAGGTACTTTTCTTAAATTCCACTACCCCGTCGCAAAGTGCGAACAAGGTAAAATCCCGACCGCAGCCGACATTTTTACCCGGGTGGAATTTCGTACCGCGCTGCCGGACGATAATGCTCCCGGCAGCCACTTTTTCGCCACCGTACGCCTTGATACCCAGGTACTGCGGGTTGCTGTCCCGGCCGTTCCGGCTGCTCGACTGACCTTTTTTATGTGCCATGATATTACCTCGTATTTCAAACTTCATGGATTATATTAAACCTGAAAAAATTAATATATCCGTTTAACGGCCATTATCAAGCACTCAAATAAAAAAAATGGTATAAAACGCAAAAATACTTATAACGATGACACCGCCAAAAGTCGGCATGCAATGTTTTTCGTCCAGCTCGCCCGCTCAACATCCGGGAGAAAATACGCTCCGCTGATTTTTCCGGACATCGCTTTGCGAGAGCGGTACTGCTTAAGGAGCAACAAGTTGCGCTATTACTTCCGCTCGTTGGAGACGAGCGGCCAGCGCTTTCGGCCGCTGGACCACCGACCAGAACAAGTTCTGGACTATGTCATTTTTTTACTTCATCGGCCCCGTCTATAACCTGAACATGATGTATTTGAACCTAAATCAAAGCGAATAACGCTACAGAGAAATAAGCTTGACCGCTTACAACCGGACAATGGTAAACGAAATACACGAAAAAGCAGTGCTGCTGTGAGACCACACTTAAATTTCTGAAAAGTTTTTCCGGGAAAATTCATACCGAATTGCATTTAATAGTAAAACAGCTTTTATTTTTAGGCTGAGCAGAGAGCGTTTCGTTTTAATCGAATTCACACCACCATTTCTTTTATCTCCTGATTCTAAACCAGGTCACCCTGTACCAAAGACGTCGGAAAAGAATTTCCTGATTTATTCTTGGTTTCTCCAGAACGGGAAAAGTTTAAAAACGCGGCAAATCAGGGCATCCCCAAAAAATCGAACAGAATTATTTCTTTGCTTACAGAATTTATCTTGCTCCAATTATCGAATATTTATTTGCATTTTCCGATTTTGATGCTAGATATAATTCATTTAAGGGGAAAGTCTGCTGTAAGTTAACCGGCACAACTTATTAAGTTAAGTATTTATTTGCGTATCAAATCAAGGAAAATTATCATGAAAAAATTTCCATTGTTGTCGGTATTGGGTTTGTTGTTATTGTTATCAGGATGCTATTCGGGGCATTCGCTTCTGGTTACTGATAATAAAAACATGATACGGGAACGCGGCTATATCCATGTCAATCCCATCCGCATGACGGAGATTTCCAGCACTGACACTATTCTTAAGCTGGATGCTTTTCTTGACGACAATAAAATTTGGGACTATTTGAGCAGCAGTAAACCGCAGACAAACCTCGTTGTCTATAATCAGAAATCGCGCGCTTTTACTGTTTCCGCCGGCAAATCCCTGGGCGATACCGATGAATCGACAGGTTCAATACAGTCGCCGATACCGATCACCCAGTTCGATCCGGCCAGTCTCGGCACCAATCAAACCCAGTTGTCCTATTCCGACTTGATCGAGCTCGCTTTCAATTCGCAAATGCTGGGGCAAAGCCTGATCCGCCGGTTCAGCAATATCAAGGCGCCGAGTTCAGTCCACCGGATTTATTGCATTCCCGTGGACATTACTTTCTTCCCGGGTACCGTTACCCAAAATAATTACCGGGCCGAGGTGCTTTTGAAATTCAGACGGCGCACCTGGGACGACAAAGATAAAAATACCGCTACGACCGGCAGGGTTGACAGTAAATTTAAAATATTTGCCGTTGCTCCGTATGAATATTCCAAAATAACCGCAGCCATGCAATCAAAGTTGAAAGAATTGTTCATTACCATCGCCGGTAAAGGAACTACTCCGGGCGGAGTGGATATTGAAGGGCGTTTCGACAAAGTTATCCGGAATTATACTAAATTGCAAAATATTCTGAGTCGGCCGGAATTTTCCGCCACTTTAATTAAAGACGACACCATTCTTTTTACCTATTTCGGCTATTCCGAATTCAATGGCGACCGTCATCTCATGAGCGGAGAAACATTCCGCTGTGAATTATTTGCCTATTATGAACCCGCAGGCACCTTGGAACAGGCTTTCAATGACGACATCGGGGACTGGAATGTCAAAACGAACCAAATGACTTATGATTATATATGGCAGTATACTCCTGCCAATCGCCGCTATAAATTTGATCCTTCAACCTGGTTTTCTTCTTTTCCGCCGCCGGATCTGCTCGAAGCGGCAGACAAACTTCTGCAAACGTCAAAAGACCAATCCGGCAGTACGGCCGAAAAAGATAGCTGGCGAAATTACCGTTACTGGAAAAAAAACAATCGGCTATGGGTGGATAATCTTCTCAGCAGTCAGGTTACGGTCGATAACGTTTATTTAGCGGGCGATGACGCTTCTATGACCGCACTGGTCAAGGAGACTGGAAGAGCGGCTGGTCAGGCAAAGGCGGTTCTGGATAAAATTACGAATTCCAATGTTCCGGAATGGTACTTGAAACTAGTCAAACCCGGGCAGGAAGAGGCGGCGGCCGCGGCCGATAAGGCTTTCGAGGCGGTTAAAGCCGCTAATATCAAAGATCCCGGCATCATCGCCACTAAAACCCGGGAAACCGTCACTGCTGTAACCAATGTGGGAAATAAGGCACAACTCGCCTGTACTATGGCAGATACGGTAGTCAAGAAAGTTAACGTAAACGACGCGGCGGCGGTTTCGGCGGCGGATGCACAAAAGGCGGCCAAAGCGGTGAAAGAAGCTAATACCGATGCCGCGCAGAAAGCCGACACTGCCCAGAAGACCGCAGCCGACCTTACCGAGTTGCTGAAAATACAAAAAAACGCCATAAACACCACCAAAGACGCTCTTCGCACGGCAGATAATGCGACAGACGCGGTAGTCAAAGCGCTTAATGGTCAGGGAGGGGCGGCGCCCCTGGCGGCGGACGCGCAAAAGGCAGTCAAAAAGGCTAATACAGGCATCGCCGCTGCCGCAGAAAACATTACTGCCGTTCTGACAACTTCGGCCAATTTCCAGCAGGACAATGTAAAACTCGCTCAAACCGCACTGGAAAAATTTGAAAAAAGCGCGCAAGACGTTGTAACCCGGGCAATAACCGGCTGGTCAATACTTATCGCCGCCCTTACCATTGAGAAAACGGCTGAAAAGGCGATCTCGGCTGCAGAAGAAGCGATTAAAAATGCTAAAGATACTCCTAAGAAAAAGAGTATTAAAGCAGCGGCGGATTCACTGAAAGAAGCAAGTAAAAAGATTAAAACGGCCCAAAAAGCCATAGCCGCCCTGATCAAGACAATAAACAAGGAGCCGCTGGAATGTTCCGTCGAGACAGATAAACTGACAGCTCAGATAGATGACATAAACAAAAAAATAAAGGAAATGAAGCTGACTATAAAATGTCCCCCGGAATTGACCACGCTCCAAAAGTCCATTAAAAAATATGTGAAAATTATTACTGATAAAAAAACAGAAATTGATAAACTTTATGCTAAAGCTCTCGCGTATGAAAGATATTGGTGGCGGTTTTGGTGTCACTACAACAGAAAAATTAAAAATGAAACAGATAAAATAAAAGGTATTGATAATTCTGACCTGCGTTCCGCCTCAAAGAAACTTTGCGCATCCCGCGATGCGCTTACTTCGATGTACATGGAAATTTCAGGCGTTTATTCCGCCGCCAAAACCCTTAACGCATTATTCCCGAAACAAGTCCTGATCGAAGGTTCCGGGTTTTCATGGGCAAAGAAGGCGTCCGCGCCTGATGACGTTATTCTGAGAGTTTATTTGGGCGGGTATGAGTTGTGCCTTGATCCGGCCCGCGCCGGTACCCGGACGGTCATGGCCCGGATTCATCCGGAAACGACATTAAAACCGGATCAGACCGCAGTGCTTGAAGTATACAAGGAAAAAATCTTCTTGAATAAAATTGAACCGGTCAGAAAGTTGCTGCTGGCGCAGAAAATAAAGATTAAACCGCTGGAAAATGTTGCATCGGCGGTCTCTGAAACCAAAAAGAAAATTGAAATCACCAAAGATACGGCTCAAGATGGTAAAACCACGGTTACCATAGTAAGCACGCCGGCGGCGAAGAGTTCCGCTACTGATTCCGCAACGCTCAAAAATGGCATTACGGTCAATACCTCGACCACTATGGACGGCGGAACTGCAACTGCAAAAGAGAACAAATAATTTGAAATGCCTCTCTGAACAGGTGCGGCGGATTCATAAGGAAATATAAGATGAGCAATTTTCCGACCTTGGGTTTTACCGAGATGCTGGAAGAGGAAATCCGGTATTTCGACGGCGCTTTCTATGGTTTTGATGAAACGCAGCTGATTAATCCCGGGCAACTGGCCGCGAAGAAACTATTTAAAGCTTTAAGGCAAGCCTACGGCAATAGCGAAGCTATGGAGACGCCGGGTCAGGGCGAGGAAAATTTCCGGGCCGGCATGGTAACTTTCCTCAACAGTCTTTTAAAAGTCGGGCCGGAAGCGCTGGCAGAACAACTGGGGCAGGATACCGCCGATCTGGAAACCGGGGTACAAAACCGCCTGCTGCTGGAAAAGGCGTTTCCTGAACATTTGAAACCGCTCGTCAGTCTCAACCAACTGCTGCATAAACGGCGGAATACCGCGCTTTGCCTTTCCGGCGGCGGCATCCGCAGCGCCACTTTCGGACTGGGTATTATTCAGGGACTGGCGCGTTACGGCCTGTTGAAAAAAATCAATTACCTTTCGACGGTGTCCGGCGGCGGCTATATCGGCAGTTGGCTGTCCGCCTGGGCCAGCCGGCACCCGGCCGGTCTGGCGGGAGTGGAAGACGAACTCCGACAAAGACCGGTTTCGCCGCAGAAACCGGAACCGCAGCCGCTCAGCGGACTGCGGAAATATACCAATTACCTGAGTCCGACACTGGGTTGGCTCTCTGCCGACACCTGGACCCTGATCGCAACTTATTTGCGAAACCTGGTGTTGACATGGCTGATTTTCATTCCGCTGCTGATGGCTGTGCTGTGCCTGCCGCGCCTGGTGGAGTCGCTGATCTATCTGAAGCCTTCCCCTCCCTGGCTATGGGGCGTGGCCGCTGGGGTTACGCTGTGCAGTATACTGGCATTAAGTTATCTGAGAATTTCCACCCCGTATATATACTCTTTTAGTTTAATAATTTAACTTCTTTAAATATATCAAAACGACATGTTAATAGTGTTTCCAGCTCATGCAAAACCTCCGTTGTTTGATTTTCAATACAGTCTATTATCGCCTGCTTA
>JAQULZ010000136.1 GCA_028718375.1 Victivallaceae bacterium
GGAATATTACATTCTGTCATGGCGAATCCTTTAAATTATTACATTGGTAAGATACTGTAATATAACATTTTAAGTGTGATTCGCCACTTTCTTTTTATACTTTTCGTGAAATATTCAGGCTAGTGTCAAGTCAAGCCTGTAAGGTCGGCAAGACCGAGGGGATTTGTGCAAAGCTGTCAAGCGTTGCTGGCGCAGGGCGATGCTGCCCATCGGACAAACCGGCAACGCTCGACAGAATGCACAAGCTCCCGGCCGCAAAGCGGTTGCGTTCATCCGGATGCTGGATGATTCGCAATCTTGTTGACCTTACAGGCTTGACTTGACACTAGTGGAAAAATGATATATATTCATTTTCAATAGCGGCGCTGTCTGCTGTTGGCCAGCACCCGTAATCGCAAGGCATTGAGTTTAATGAAGCCTTCCGCATCTTTCTGATTGTAGGCAGCTCCGGCTTCAAAGCTCGCCACCGCTTCATCATACAGACTGTATTCCGAGCGGCGGCCGGTTACATGACAGGCGCCCTTGTAAAGTCTGACCCGGACCTCACCGGTAACGAATTTCTGGCTTTCGGTAATCGCCGCCTGGAGCATTTCCCGTTCCGGCGCATACCAGAAGCCATTATAAACCATGTCCGCATAGCGCGGGATGAAACTGTCCCGTAAATGCATCACTTCCCGATCCATGGTGATGCTTTCCAAAGCCCGGTGCGCCTGGTGCAGGATAGTTCCGCCGGGAGTTTCGTAAACTCCGCGGGATTTCATGCCGACAAAACGGTTTTCGACAATGTCAACCCGGCCGACCGCATGCTTTTTGCCGGCGGCGTTGAGTTGCCGCATCAGAGCGGCCGGAGAACAGGCCTGACCGTCGATTTTAACCGGAATACCTTTTTCAAAGGCAATGACCAGGTCTTCGGCTTCAGCGGCGGCCTCAGCCAGCGGCCGGGTCATCACCGCAATCTCCGCCGGACATTCATTCCAGGGGTCTTCCAGAATGCCGCCCTCAAACGAAATATGCAGCAGATTGCGATCCATGCTGTACGGCTTGGCGGCAGTAGAAGCTACCGGAATACCGTTTTTCCGGGCGTATTCGATCAAATCCAGGCGGCCCTTGAAATCCCATTCGCGCCAGGGAGCGATAATTTTTATATTCGGCTCAAAAGCGTAAGCCGTCAATTCGAAACGCACCTGGTCATTGCCTTTGCCGGTCGCACCATGACAAATCGCATCCGCGCCTTCGGCACGGGCAATCTCAATTAAACGTTTGCCGATCAGAGGCCGGGCAATTGAAGTGCCCAACAGATAAGCGCCTTCGTAAACCGCATTGGCCTGCAGCATCGGAAAAATGAAATCCCGGGCAAACTCCTCCGTCAAATCCTCGACATAACATTTGGAAGCGCCGGTATTGATTGCTTTGGCCTCAACGCCGTTAAGTTCCTCTTCCTGTCCGACATCTGCACAAAAACCGATCACCTCGGCCTGGTATTTCTCCTTGACCCACTTGACAATCACCGAAGTGTCAAGCCCGCCGGAATATGCTACAACTACTTTCACGCTATCGATTCCTTAATTAAGAGTTACAAAAGGTATTGACTCAGGTTGGCAATGTAAACCGTTTTGGCGATTATTCAACGTCAATACTTATTTTTCCGGTTACCAACTGCGGAAACCAACAATCAAGGAGAATCGCTAATAATCGGCTTCCGAAAACGACAACGGAACCGCTGCCGACCCCGAAATTATCCCCGGCACGCCATATTCCAGTCACCGGTTTTCGGACGATTTATTGAAACTCAGAGTTTATTTCGCGGAGGTAGGCGGGAGCATAACTCAAATAAAAAGCCAGAATTTTCGAGAATTTTCCGCCCGCCACGCCGTCCAGAAACATCTGGCTGATTTCACGTTCGCCCTGCAGGACGTTTTGCGTCCGGATAAAGATTTCGCGTTCTTCCGCAGTCAATTCTTTCAGCACCCGGACAAACACCGTCCGCGCCTGCGGCTGGTACATCCGGAAATAAAGCAGATCCAGCGTGTCAATGATGATTTCCTTGTCCATATCGCTGTTTTCGCGGGAAATTTTCTCGATCAGCTGTTTCGGATGTTTGAACATCGCCAGCACGTTCTTTTCCGGAAATTCAAGTTCAAGTTTGGTATATGCCGCAAACAGCTGACCGATTTTGCGGCGGTAGTCCAGAAAGCGCAACTGCAGGTTTTTATGCCGGTCGGCGTAACCCTCAATGATGCCCGCGACGATATCCGAGGCGGTTTTGGAAATGATCGCCGCCCATTGTTGCAGAATCAGCGCCACGGCGGCTACCTGGGCCGCTTCAAGCATACCCCGGATCATAAAATTCAGCACAATCGCCAGCGGGATGGATAGAAAGGTACGAAAAAAGTTGCCGATGATGGCTTCACGCGGAAGACCGCGCAGAAGGTTATGGCTGGAGATATAGACGCCGTTGGCCAATGCGATCAGAGTATAGAGCGCCACAGGGTCATTCGCCGCGGTAATGCCGAAAGTGTCTTTCAGCAGCACCGACTTGACCAGCCAATCCAGCAGCGGTACCGATAAGCCGGTGTAAAAAAGCGAATCGGCCACCCGCTGCCAACTGATGAAATCGTTCCATTTGAGTAAATCGGCGCGTTTGAAACCGCCGCCGCCGAGCACCGACTGCAGAATGTTGCGCAGTCCGGTGATGCCAAGCCAGATAACCGCGCCGAACCAGGCCAGCAGCCACCAGTCTTTCGTGAGCCTGAACGAGATGAACGCCGGGACGAAACCGCCGAGGATTTTCAGGACGATTTTCCAGTTGTTATCGAGGTACGGCCAGAATGCCCGGCCAGTTTCCGGGGCTTGGGGCAACGGGGCGTTTTCACTGCCCGCGAAAGCTCCGAGAGTGACCAGATTGCCGTTCTGACTGAATTCAGCAATGCCGTCGTCCATTTTCCAACTGAGGAATTTTTTTCCGGTCCCGACGGGAAGCGGAGCAAAACGGCGGACATTCATTTGGGTGATTCCGGCTTTGACCGGCAGAACCCGGTTCGTTTTCCGGGCGGAACGGCGCGCCCGCGGCGGCAGCGTATCGAGGATCACAAATCCCATCCCGGGATGCCGGACGAAACGCCCGGTGGAATCGCTGCCGATCCGGGCGCCGAGCGGTCTCCGGGCGTAGGCGTCGATCAGCTCCGGCAGATGCCGCAGAATGCTGGTGAATTTTTCCAGCCGCGCGGTGAGAAGGGCGGAGCGGGTTTTTCCGTTGACGTCTTCCGGAGAAGTTTCAGACGGCGCGGCGAACTGTTCGATGCAGGTGCGGACAATCCGTTTCAGTCCGATGATGTCGCCGCGGTTAACGGCCCGCCGGAAATCGTTAATCTCGTCGCGGCGGGTATCGATCCCGGCGGCGAAATCCTTCAGATTGAAGACCTCCAGATGCGAAATCACGCCGCGGAAATCATACACGGCTTCTATCACGTCGGTCAGCTCCAGGCCGCTGAGGTTCAGCGTCAGACGGAATCCTTCCTGCAACTGCTTCAACATCTTGATAAAAGTCTCCGGTTCCAGGTCGCCGGTATCGGCCGCCGCATTATACGGATACATTTCCCCGTAAAGCTCCCGCAGCAAATGATCCAGTTCGAGTTCAACCGTTTTCGGCGCCGCCAGCCGTTCGGCAAGGAATTCCGCCAGATGTTCGATCGATGGCAAACCGTACTTCACCGTTTTCAGAAACATTTCGACCGACGGCGGTGCGAGCTCGACGCCGAGCCGGGTGCGGAAGGCTTCCAAATGATGCCGGTTGAACGCCTCCAGACACCCCAATATGCGCTGCTTGTTCTGCTCCATGGCCCGCCGGTTGCCGGCGAAAAACGCCTGCGTTTCAGGACGCTTGAGGAAATTCAGAAACCCGGCGGCTCCGGAAAATCCGCGCGGCGCCCAGATCAGGTCGAGGCTGCGGCCATGAAAAGCCACCGGACATTCCACGCCGATCCTTACGTCGATACCCATGATCTCGGAAGCGTAAAGCAGCTCGCGGGCAGCAGTCTCAGGTACGTGATAATAATAGATTACCTGCAGGGTTTTAATGCCTTTGAGCCAGGCGTCGAGGATCAGATGGGTCGGTGATTTACGCCCCTTGGTGTGGGCGTCATGTACATGGTAATCAAAACTGAGCTGGTTCCAGGCCTCCGGCATCTCCAGCAAATGATATTTTTCCAGTTGGGCACGGATAAAACGCGGATTGCCCAGCAGCGCGGTACGCAAATCATGCGCCAACTGCAACGCGTGCTCATGATCAGTATCGCGGATGAGATTTTTCATGATCTGCACCAGCACCCGTGCGGTGTTCATGCAGAACGAGCTGACTGAACCGTAAATGACCTCCTGCTGAAGTGATTTCAGCGCCGCGAGTCGGGAATCGACGGCTTCATGCTGCTGATCGAGATTATCGATGAGTTTGAGCATGGAGGCCAGCAGCCGGATTTCCCGCGAAGCGGCAAGCTCCTTGATGCCGCGCGGATGGAAATACGGCGCAAACAATGCGAAAACATCTTTGCCGTCACGCTGACTTTTAAGATCGTCGAGTTTCTGTACAAGCGCACGATCGGCTGCGCTATACAACAATGCCATAACATATTTTCCGTAGACTTAGTTTAAAGAAGATGGCAAATTGCGCTTAATATGTTATATCACAAGTTCTTGCAATCGCAATAAAATTAAGGATTCGCCATAACCCAAGGTAGCATCCCGGAAGGTCTTTTTCAAGCGATAAAGGGCAGAAAATTCAATATTGATTTCAACGGCGGAAATATTTCCGCCGATATTAGCAATTAAGAGACGCTTGCGAAGTTAAACCTCAACGAGCTTTTTCACCGTAGCCCGCCGCGCCGCTTCAAAAAAAAAACAAAATCCGTTCGCCGGAATTCAAAAATCAAACCTGCTGTGCATTTTGACAAGTGCGGCAGGTACTGAAAGAATCATAATTTTAAAATCGAGCTCAGTGCCCGGAGGGCGTTTTGCTCTCCCGCGTTATACCGGGAAGTGTCCGACACCGCCGGGTGTAAAAGTCAAAATACCATCTGACAATCCGGTTGATTCTAGCTCGGCAAAGCTGAATATTCATAAATTTAGACCAATAATAGTAAATTAGGGCAAAGACTTCAAGCGGGGTATCGTTTATAATATATTATAAAAGCTCACCAACGGCGTAGTATCCGATTGGAATAAAATTTAAACAGGAGGTAGTCAAAATGAAAACCGCACAAACAAAAATACGGAAGAGGCTGAGTTTTACCCTTATCGAGCTCCTCATCGTGATTGGTATTGTTGCTATTCTCGCTTCAATGCTGCTCCCGGCTCTTAGCAAGGCCAGGGAAAAAGCCAAGGAAATCAAATGCGTGAATAACCTGAAGAATTTAAGTTATTGCATGAGCAGTTATCTGGATGATTGGGACGGAAGATTTTTTCAATGTGACTGGAATATTTCATGGTACGCGACAAACCACTGTACCTTTGCTTCCTACTATGGAACTCCCGTAGCTCCTGCTGATTGGAGTACCTATCCTACCAAACCGGGAACAATCATCGATTGTCCGTCTGAAAAATATGGCTGGGCGTATACCAGCGGCTTCCATCTTGATTACGCCTATAACTACAATTTGAACGGCGTTCGTTTAACCAGTGTCACCAAGCCTTCCAATACCATACTGTTTCATGACAGCCGTATGTATTTCAGTGTTAACGACTTGGCGGCAAGCGGGAGTTACTGGCAGCTTTTTATGGGCTGGCCGCACGGCGGAAAAAGCAATTTTCTGTTCCTGGATGGACATATTGGATCATTTAAATCGGGCATTCCTGAAGATTCCTGGTGGAATTATAAACAATAGTCTGATTTGAGCTGAAAACCACCAAATAATGGTTATTTGGCGAAAAATAACGGATAAAATGAGAGCAAGGTCGTTTTCGTCAGAACTCGGGGCTGGTCAAGTAAAGTTCTTTGCTTTCAGGGAAAAACAAATTATTGTTTTTCCCTGAGACATAAAGACAAAGCGTTCAACGTGGCAGGTCCCGGTATAACGCGGACCGACTACGAAGTGAGCACACAGCAAAGCTGTGGGCAACGGCCCACCCAAAAAAGGAGGAGGCAAACAAAAAATGAATCAAGTGAATAGTAGGTCTGGTTAACCTGGCTCTGAGCCGGTAATGAGAGAGAACACGCAAGTGCAAGCTCTCCCGGGTAAGGATTAGTCAACCGCCCGGTAGCATACTGTTTTACAAAATAAAATAGGAAGCGA
>JAQULZ010000137.1 GCA_028718375.1 Victivallaceae bacterium
CGGTGTGTAATTCTTAGTTCTTAATTTTTAATTCTTAATTCTTAATTCTCATGGAGGTCTATATGCTTGCCAAATATGTACAAAGAGGACACAGCATCGATTATACGCCCGAAGCTGACGTGGCGGCGGGTGATGTGGTAATTATCGGCAATCTGGTCGGGATCGCCAAACTTGACATCAAGGCTGGAGAACTGGGCGCGCTGGCGCTGGTCGGAGTGTTCGACATTCCGAAAGCGACCGGAGAAGGCACGGCGATTGCCGTTGGAACCATCGTCTTCTGGGATGCTGAAAATTCACAGGTCACCACCACTGCCGGGGATAATAAATATCTCGGTAAAACCATCATCGCTTCCGGTGATGATGACGCTAATGCGCGGGTGGTAATCAACGTTTCCCGCGATGTGCCGATCAGCGCCACGGACGCGATCACCGATCCCGCGGCTACGGCCGAGGACATCGACGATCAGTCCGGCGGCACGGCCAGCGCCACCCATCAGTTAGCGGCGGTTGCGGATACTTCCGGAGCCGACCAGTCGGGGGCGATCAACAACAACTTCGCCACTATCGGCGCGGAGTACAACGCCCTCAAGGATGACGTCGAGGCCAACAACGGTAAACTCGACTCCATTCTGGCGGTCTTGCGCACGCTGGGACTGATATCGCCTTCGGCGTAATTAAGAATTAAAAATTAAGAATTATGGAAATTAAAAATTTCTTATTTCTTATTTGAAAAAACCGGAGGTTTTTAATGGACATGCTGAAAAACGGCCTGGGCTGGCTGGAAGCCCAGCGGAAAACCCACCTGACCGTGCCGGTAATTTACCGGCGCGGCGGGAATTCCGCCGGGGTTCCGGCGACGGTCGGCAAAACAGTGTTCAAAGTCACCGACGATTACGGCCGCTTCCAGTATATCGAGAGCCGGGATTATCTCATAAGCGCCGCCGACCTGGTGTTGAATGACACACCAATACTGCCCGAGCCGGGCGATGAAATAGTCGAGGACGGTTTCGTTTACGAGGTGATGGCTCCCAACAACGAGCCGGAGTGGCGGTACTCCGACAGTTGCCGGAATACTTTAAGAATTCACACTAAACTTACAGGAGAAGTTAAACAATGAATGCGATTAAAAAAATTCCTTTCAACGGCAGTAAAATTCTGGTTGTTGAAAAAAACGGCAAAAGATATGTGGCTATGAAGCCGATTACCGAAGCCTTGGGGCTTGATTGGAGCGGCCAGCTCAAAATTATCAAGAACGATCCGGTGCTGAATGAGGGGATGGAAGTTACATCCATTCCCTCAAGAGGCGGAAATCAAGAGACGGTTTGTCTTCCATTGGACTATCTCAACGGCTGGTTATTCAAAATTCCGGCCTTGCGCTATACGGGCTGCCGGCAGGAGGCCATCATCAAATACCAGCGGGAATGCTACCAGGCGCTCTACCAGTATTTTCACAAGGAAAAGCCGTGTTCCGACAATATGCGGAAGATAATTTCCGCAATTACCACCGAGGCCGCTAAAAAGGATGACGTGATCGCCGCGTTGAAAACACAGGTGGTGCGGCTCCTGGAATTAATCGGCGTGGCCACGTCCGAGCCCTTCGTTGAAGGACACCGGCGCTGCGGCGGCAAATGCCGCCAGGATGCGAAAACGGAGTTTTTCCGGATTCTCCGGGAACTGCTGCCGGATGAAAACCAGGTCAAAAAGTAAATGGAGGCGAACATGAATGCGATAAGCAAAGTTCCGTTCTACGGAAATGAATTGATAACGGTTGAACAGAACGGCGAAATTTATGTCGCCATGAAACCCATTGTCGAGGGAATAGGAATAGACTGGTATTCGCAGTACAGAAAAATTATCTCTTCACAAAGGT
Organism: Victivallaceae bacterium; assembly: GCA_028718375.1. Lineage (GTDB taxonomy): Bacteria > Verrucomicrobiota > Lentisphaeria > Victivallales > Victivallaceae > JAHOYW01. The sequence continues at coordinate 1,871 of JAQULZ010000137.1, forward strand.
ATAGTCATATGACTATCCCTTTTGAAACCGTTGGTGGTAAACAAGATATGATATTTCTGCCGCTAAGAAAACTCAACGGCTGGCTGTTCAGCATCAACGCGGATAAGTGCCATCCGGACATTCGCCAAAAGGTCAAAACCTATCAGGAAGAATGCTTCCAGGTCCTTTATGACTATTTCAACAACGGCGGGGCGATCAATCAGAAGATAAATCAGGGGCAGCTTGCGGATTTACTCCAGGCGGTGGCGTCTACAACCGCCCGCGCGGTATCCGAGGCAATGGGCAATAAAATCCTTGAGATCGCACAGCAGGTGAAAAACTTTGAAAAGGTTGTCATCGCCCTGCAAAAAGAAAACGCCCTGCTCAAGGAATTTTCACCCCAGGGCTGTCCCGGAGAAATTTCCAGGATCACCGGCTTGCCGAAAGACCGCTATGTGCGGGGATATTTCACCAGCAACAGATGCGGAAATCCTATCGCCAGGCTGTATCTCCAGCTTGAACTCCCGCTGGAATTTTAAAACAAACCCGACAACAAACACGGGAAAGGAATAATCATGTCAGTAAAACACAAAATGCTCAAGGTTCCGTTTTACGGAAATGAAATTTTCGTTATCGAAAAAGACCGTAAACGCTATGTGCCGATGAAGCCGGTCGTGGAAGGCATGGGACTGGATTGGAGCAGTCAGATAGACGTGGTCAGAAGAGACTATGTCCTGAATTCCAGCAGCCGCATGATACGCGCGATTGCCAAGGACGGAAAACGCTATGAAATGCGCTGCCTTCCCCTGGAGTATCTGATCGGCTGGCTGTGCAAAATTCCAGCCAGCCGCTATTCCGGGAAAAAGCGTGAAACCATCATCAGATACCAGAAGGAATGCTATAAGGCGCTTCATGATTATCTCGATAATAATGAGGATTTTTGCCTGGACAAACTTCTGGAATGTCTGCTCGGAATGCTCAAAAAACCGGGAAACAGGAACGAGGCAATCCGGATAATCATGCGTGCGCCCTCGGAAATTACAGACATTTTTCTGGCTGTCGTCAACGAAAATGTCAACGAATGTGAAAGAATGAAAAAACATAAAGGCCGTATCAGGAGGTTCTTTGAATTTTTCATTCCCAAATCTTGGAGGTAAATAATGCCGAACGGAAATGAAAATCCGGATTTGCGCGATGTCTGGAACGCGGTGAATGAAATGCGCCAGAGCCTTGCCGAGCTCAAAGGTATGCTGAAAGTACATTTTTCGGATAACAATATTCATCATCATCCGCCCTGCCATCCGGCGGAGGAAATCCGCCGGACCATGCTTTCGGCGGCGGGCGCGGCGCTTCTGGCCTTGCTGGCCGCCATCGGTTCGATTGTCGCCAATGTAGTGAGGTGAACTATGCCGTTATTGATCGATATAGCCGATGCGGTGGCGGCAGAACTGAACGATGCGGAACTTTCGTTGGACTTCACCGCCGAGGTCAATCTCAAGCCGGAATTCGAGTTGAAAGACCTGAAAACCTTCAAGGTGACGGTGGTCCCGAAGTCACTCAAGATTTCCGGGGCGACCCGCCTGGAATCGGCGAAAGAGGTGCGGATCGATATCGGGGTGCAGAAGAAAACCGCCGACCCGGAGCAGCTGGCGGCATTGCTGCAACTGGTCGAGGAAATCGCCGGGATTTTCGACCGCAAACGCCTGGCTGGATACCAGAAAGCGGTGTGCGTCGGGATCGAAAATGAACCGATTTACGATCCCGAACACTTGCGGCAGTACCGGCAATTCACCAGCGTCGTCACGCTGAAATTCCGGGTGACCTGAAATGATCAGAATGCGGGGGCGTTCCCGGTTTGACGCTCGAAAAGTCAGGAAAAAAGCCGAAGCCGGGACGTTCAGAAGCCTGAACCATGCCGCCGCCGCGATTCGCCTGACCGCCAGGCACAGCATCCGGCGCAGCCCGAGGGAATCCGCCGCCGGCACGCCGCCGCATACCCGGCGCGGTCTCCTGAAACGGGCTTTGCTTTACAAGGTGGACAAAGCCAAAATGTCGGCGGTAATCGGCCCGGCTTATTCCATTGCGGGACGTTCCGGCAGCGCCCATGAATTCGGCGGCAAATACTACGGCAGAGAGTACCCGAAACGCCAATTTATGGGCCCGGCTTTGAGGGAAAATGAACGACGCCTGTCACTTTTCTGGCGTGGGTCCATCAAATAACCATTGGAGGTTTTTATGTACAAAATAGGATTTGAAGCAAAGATTTTTTACGGGGCCGCGGGGACGAAAGCCTCGACGGAACTGAAACATGTCGCGGAATCGGTTTCCCTGAACATCGAAAAAGGCAGCGCCGAGGTCGCGGTGCGTTCGTCCGGCTGGAAAAAAGTTCTCTCCGGACTCAAGGACGCCTCGGTGGAATTCACGCTGGCCGGGGATACTTCCGACGCCGGGTTTATCGCCATCCAGAACGCCTTTTTCAACGACACGGCGATTGCGCTCTTTATCGCCGACGCGGAAACCGGCGGAGTCGGGCTGGACGCGGATTTCGAGGTGATCTCGTTCAACCGTACCGAGGGCCTGGAGGAAGTCATCAACTATGCGGTAAGCGTTAAACCGTCCGGCAAGTCAACCCGTGAACCGAGCTGGGAAGGCGCAAGCGGAGGCGGTGACTAATGAAATGCTTCAAGGATAATCAGAACCGTAACTGGACAATCGTGGTGAATGTTGCCGCGGTAAAACGGGTGCGATCGCTGCTGGAGATCAATCTGCTGGATGTGGTCAAGCTGGATGAAAAGAACCGCCCGAATGTGGACTTGCTGGAGCAGTTGGCGTCCGATCCGGTACTGCTGTGCGACGTCATTTACTGCGTCTGCAAGCCGGACGCTGACGCACAAAATATAAGTGATGAAGATTTCGGGGCGGCGATGGGCGGCGACGCCATTGAGCACGCCACTACGGCGTTATTGGAGGAACTGGTCGATTTTTTCCCCGAAGCGAAGCGGCTGGTGCTTCGCAAACTCATGAACGCCGGGGAAAAAGTCAAGCTCCGGATGGAGAAAGCCCTGAAACTGGAACTGGAAAATCCGGAACTCGACAAGGAACTGGAGAAACAGGTGAAGGAATATATAGCTTCATCTACCAGCTTGCCGGCATCCTCGGAATAGACCCCGATCCGTTCACGCTCCGGGAACTTCTGATCATGGCCGACGCCAGGGGAAAAGACAACTGGAACCACACCTCCAGTCTTCTGGCGATGCTGTTCAACATCAACCGCGACCCGAAAAAACAGCGGGCGATTTCACCCGAAATTTTTAATCCGTATGTAACTCAGAAACCCAAAAAAGATACCCGCATGGCCTTCGATTTCATGAAACATCTGTGGGTAAAGGGAAAATAATTCATGGCGTCAAGTGCAAACATTCGAGCGGGAGCCGCCTATGTCGAGCTGACGGTGGAAAACAGCGCGCTCGTTCGCGGGCTCAAGGCCGCGCAGATGAAGCTGAAGAATTTCAGCCGCAGCGTGACCGCCGCCGGGAAAAAACTGCTGGCTATTTCGGCGGTCATGGCGATGCCGTTTGTCGGCGGCGCCATGACGTTTGCCGATTTCGAACAGCAGATGGCGAATGTTTCGACGATGCTGGACGAACCGGCAAAATATATGGACGCCTATAAGGACGGCATTCGGAAAATGTCGGTCGAGTTCGGTGAAGGCACCGATACCCTGGCGAAAGGCTTGTACGACATTCTGTCGGCCTCAATCGATCCCGCCAAGGCGCTGGATGTGCTGGCGGTTTCGGCGAAAGCGGCAAGAGCGGGAATCACCGACACCGGGACTGCGGCGGACGCGATCACCACGCTCCTCAACGCCTATGGTTTGAGCGCGGATTATGCGGAAAGCGTATCCGATCTCTTATTCCGGACAGTTAAACGCGGGAAAACAACTTTTGCTGAATTGGCCCCCAGCATAGGGATGGTGGCGACCACCGCCGCCAGCGCCGGGGTGCCGCTGGAGGAACTTGGCGGGGCGATCGCGACCATGACCCGGAACGGAGTGAGAACCGAAAACGCGGTTACCGCCTTAAACGCGATTATTTCCACATTTCTCAAGCCGACCGACGAGGCGGCAAAATACGCCCGTAAGCTCGGTTTTGAAATGAGTTCGGCGGCGATCAAGTCCGAAGGTCTGGAAGGCATTTTCAGGAAAATCAGCAAGCTGCCGCCTGACGCGGTCAGCACGCTGTTCCCGAATATCCGGGCGCTGCGCGGGGTACTCCCGGCATTGCGGAATATGGAAGGTTTCGCATCTGACGTGGAAACCATGAAAAACCGCGCCGGGGCGACTGAGGAAGCCCACGCCAAAATGGCAAAAACCCTGAGTATGTCCTTTGCCCGGCTCAA
>JAQULZ010000138.1 GCA_028718375.1 Victivallaceae bacterium
TCAGCGCTTCTTGAACTTCGGTGCGCTGACGGGATGTAAACTGCTGTCTCGGTCTCACTTATACCTCCATGTTAAATTATGGAGTATAATATATATTACTAACCTTTAGATTGCAAATCGGTATAATGCTTGAATTATTTTGAATTTGTGCTATGTTTTTACATGGAATTAAATCAAGAACAATTCGAGAAAATCGCGAAATATTTGCCGCGGCAGCGCGGCAATGTAAGCATGAGCAATCTCCAATTGGTAAATGCGATATTGTATGTCACGGAAAACGGCTGCAAACGAAGCGCATCGTTACCTGATTATGGATCGTGCGTATGAAGGAGATGAAACCCGCTCTCTTGCGATTGACCTGGGATGGAATCCGGTGGTTCCTCCGAAGCAGAACCGAAAAGAGCCTTGGGGGTACGACCGAAAAACATATAAACGAAGAAATGAAATAGAACGTTTCTTCCTGAGGATAAAGAGATTCAGGAGAATCTTCACGCGTTATGACAAACCGGATATGATGTTTGCCGGCTTTATCCTATTCGCCATGATAATTGACTCAATAGTGTGAACACATCCTAAAACGTCCTGTAATTTCGGGGCTATCGGAATAGTTACTTCCTTGCCTGTCTTGAATTGCTTAACCCAGATCCGCTTCCGTTTGAGATCGACTTTATCCCAGCGCAGCAGCACGCAGTCTTTCAGGCGTTGCCCGGTAAACATACCCAAATGGTAGATGACCTGAATTTCCGGTTTATTCAGAACCTTGTATTTGCTATCCTTCAAAACTTCCAGTAGTTTTTGTTCCTGCTCTTGCGAGAAAGACATACGTCGGGTTATGTTTTCTTGCTCCTCACGAACTTTTCGTCGAAGCGCTTTTGCAGAGAAAGGGTTTTCGCCTTCCCGGTATTCTTTCAGAACTTCAAAGATTTTCCTGAGCCGTCTTATTTTGCGGTTATGTGTGTCAACTGATATTTCTGAATTTCTTAAATATTGAGCGAATTTATCGGTAATTTCAGGCGTTATTTCAGATTAAATCTTTCTTGTAAATAGTCCCGATATCGAGTTTGATAGTTTTTTCCGCCATATTTACCTCACAAGTCAAAAAGTATCGGATATGGCTAATATAAGCTGTTTTCAAGCTTTTGAAAGTCAAAAACGGTACCAAATGGTACCTTTTTACGCATTTTGAGGCTGATTCTGGTGCCGAAGGTGGGATTCGAACCCACACTCCCTTGCGGGAACCAGATTTTGAGTCTAGCGCGTCTGCCAATTTCGCCACTTCGGCAAGTTCTGAAATCAAGTAATCTTTATTTTAGTAGCAAAACCGTAAAAAGCAAATCTTTTAGCCGCGGAATACCGGGTTTATTTTGAAAATCGCTAAAAAAATATATTTCCGGTTTGCAATCATACCGAAATGCAATTATTTTATTGTCTCTTGACCCGAATTGGAAACGGAAACCGGTCTACACCCCAGGGAGGTGAAATCAGCTATGGCCATGGCAACCGAAGTTCGCGTTAAAAAAGGCGAAATAATCGATCGCGCTTTACGCCGCCTTAAAAAGAAACTCGACAAAGAAGGCACTTTGAAGGAATTGCGTAACCGCCGTCATTACGAAAAACCGAGTGAAGTTAAACGGAGAAAAAACAAGAGTCACCGTTAAGGCCAGTTTTTTCCGTTTTTTCATAGTTTTAAGCGTCTTATTTCCAAGACGCTTTTTTTTTGGTGGATCGGAGCTATATTTAACAAAAGCCGGAAAACTTAAAACGAGTGAGGTTATGACGCTTCAGGACAAAACTGACCGGGAACCCGGAATGCTCCGGCGGCGCAACGGTTTTATGCCGATCCTGGATTTATATGTTTTCAGGGAATTCATGATTTACCTGAGCATTCTGCTGCTGGTTTTCATTATTTTATTCATTCTCGGGGATGTGTTCAACGATCTTTCCGATTTTCTGGATAACGGTGCTACCGTTAAGCAGATAGTATCTTATCTGCTGTTGAAATTGCCCGGCAATGTCCGGTTCATATTGCCGATCAGCGTTTTGCTGGCGTGTATGTGGACGATGGCATTGTTCGGCAAGCACATGGAAGTAACCGCCATGCGTTCTTCCGGTTTATCGCTGTTCCGCTGCGGCGGTTCGATTTTCGTAGTCGGACTGGTGGTTACCGGAATAAACATCTGGTTTAATGAGGATCTGGTGCCGTACACGGAACGCGAAGCCGAAATCATGAAGTTTTTTGCGACGAAATCCGGCGGCATCCTGCCGGATTCCCAGAAGATGCTCACGTTCCGCAGTTTTGACAAACATCGCACCTGGTTATTCAAAAGTTTCAACCTCAATAAAGACCAGCAGGAAGTCGTTTTAAAACGCTACCGCGGTGATAAAACCCTGGACTGGGAAATTACCGCGGAGATTGCGAGTTTTTCCCCGAAAACCGGCTGGACTTTTTATAAGGGCGCTCTGACGCCGTATTCCCATGACGGCCTGATGCCTAAAAATACGGAATATTTCAAAAAACTGACCAAGGATCACCAGGAAGTCCCGGAAACCCCGGAAAATATCCTCAATACCGTCAAAAGCAAAGATGAACTGCCGTCCTGGGTTATCCTGAGAATGGTCAGGAACACCAAGAACATGGCGCCGCGCTGCCGGGCAATATTGATGTCGGTGTTTTATTATCGCCTGGCCTTTCCGTGGTCGTGCTTTCTCGCGGTGTTTCTGGGAATTCCGCTGGCCACTAAAAATGAACGCTCCGGCATCATGCTGTCGATAGTTGTGGCGATTGCCGTAATCGTGGTTTACATCATTGTTTCGCAATTGCTGCTGATTCTCGGCAAGCAGGGGTTGCTGGAACCGGTCGTAGCCGGATTGTTTCCGACGCTTGCCTTTCTGGTTTACGGCTGGTACACGGTGATCCGCAACAGCAACTAACGTTATGAACGCAAAGAGAAAACGAAAAAACGCCGCCGGTTCAACCGGAACCGTGGTTTTGATAATAGTGCTGCCGTTATTACTGGCCAACATCTGGGCGGGCTGGAAAATCCTGAGAATGGCGGAATGCTTGAAACTGCCGCTGCTGGGGGCGGTTAATGACGGCCCGCTGCAACTGGGCGGTTTGCTGCTGGCTAATTGCATCGCCCTGACTTTACTGGCGATAATCAACGGCAAATGAGGAGAAAAATTATGCGGGAAATGACCTTCAGCCGGGAAGAAAAACGGGAAATGTTAACCTTTGTCCGCGCCACCATCGCGGCCCGCTTTGGGGATGTGGCGGCGGAGCCGCTCAGCGCCATGAACGGCAAAATGGCGACGCGGGGTTCATGTTTCGTTACTCTGCACACCTCCGACGGAAATTTGCGCGGCTGTATCGGGAATATAATCGCCCATGAGGCGCTGGGCGACAATCTCGCCCATAACGCATTCAACGCGGCGTTCCGGGATCCGCGTTTTTCCCCGGTCGGCTGCGGCGAACTCGATAATCTCGAAATAGAAATTTCCATCCTGACTCCGCCGCGCCCGATCGCGGCGCCGGAGGAGTTCATCATCGGCGAGCACGGCATCATCCTCGAATGCCGGGGACGTTCGGCGGTGTTCCTGCCGCAGGTGGCGCCGGAACAGGGCTGGAACCGGGAAGATACCCTGACCCATTTATGCTATAAAGCCGGACTGCCGTTTCGGGCCTGGGAGGCGGAAGACGCGAAACTGAGCGTTTTTACCGCAATTGTGTTCGGCGAAAAGGAATTTAAATAAATATGACCGTAAAATTAGTTGATTTGACGCTTCGGGCCTACTTGATTCCTCCGGAGATGACGGATATTGACCGGAATTTGACGGCATTCATCGCCGCGCAGTTGCAACTGGCGGAGGAGGAAATCGTGGCTTATGAAATCCGGTTGAAGGCCGTCGATTCCCGGCGGGGGGCTCCGGCTCTGGTATATAAACTGGCCGTAACTTTGCGCCCGGGCGGGGCGGTTTCCGGTACTGACGCTGCACCGGAAGGCCGGGCGCCGGAAGCGGAATTTCCCGCCGCCCCGGCGGGATTGCGGCAGCCGGTGATTGTCGGCAGCGGGCCGGCGGGGATGATGGCGGGCTTGATCCTGGCGCGGGCCGGCGCTGAGCCGCTGATCATCGAAAGCGGGGCGGAACTTGAGCAGCGTTGCGCTGACATTGCGCATTTTCACCAGACCCGGGAATTCAATTCCCGGAGTAATTATCTGCGCGGCGAAGGCGGCGCCGGCACCTTTTCCGACGGCAAACTTTATACCCGGACCAGAGACCCGCTCGGCCGGCTGGTGCTGGAAATTTTCGCGGCGGCCGGGGCGCCGCCGGGAATCCTCTATCTCAAACGTCCCCACATCGGTTCGGACAAACTGCCGGGTGTAGTGCGTAATATCCGCCGGGAAATAGAACAGGCCGGCGGGCGGTTTTTATTCAACACCGCCGTCAAGGAACTGATGATTAAAGAGCGCCGCTGTCTCGGAGTGATTACCGGAGACGGGCAAAGCATCGCGGCTCCGGCGGTAATTGCGGCTCACGGACTCGGCGGCCGGGAATTGACTCATAAACTGATCGACCAGGGCGTCGAATATGTCCTGAAAGGCTTCCAGATCGGCTGCCGCATCGAACATCCCCAGGCGTTTATCGACGAAAATCAATACCGGCTGCCGCACCGTCCGGCCTGGCTGGAAGCCGCGGAATATCATTTATCCAGCCGGGCCGACGAGTTGCGGAATATCGTCGGAGCTGCTTCTTTTTGCATGTGTCCGGGCGGGGAAATCGTTCCCGGCGGGTTGGAACCGGAATATTTGTCCACCAACGGTATGAGCCGTTACGCCCGCGCCGGGAAATTTGCCAATTCCTGCCTGATCGTTACCCAGCCGGAAACGCGGTTCGGCGAGCCGCAGCGGGCGTACCAGTTTTTGCGGGATTTAGAACATGCCGCTTTTGAACTGGGCGGCGGGGATTACACGGCCCCGGCCCAGGATGCGCGGGCTTTTGTCAAAGGCCGCCTGGCCCTGAAAAACGAGGAAACCAGCTATGCCTTTGGTCTGAGAGCGTCCCGCCTGGATAAGCTGCTGCCGGAATCGGCCACGCTCGCGCTGACGCTCGCGCTGCGGCGCTTCGATCATAATTTCCACGGCTTCCTGAAGTACGGCAAACTGGTCGGGATTGAAACCTTCATTTCCAGCCCGGTGCGCTTTGAGCGCGATGCCGAAACCCTGATGAGCTCGGCCGCCGGGCTTTATCTTGCCGGGGAAGGCGCAGGCCGGGCGGGCGGTATCCTGTCCGCGGCGGTTGACGGCATCCGGATCGCCGGGAAAATGCTGGAGGCAAAATACTGAGATGGACGAGTGGATCGAAATAAACCGGGATGAAAAGCATACAGCGCGGGAAAAAAAGCGCGCGAAAAAACTGCGCCAGTCCCCGTGGTGGCGGCAGCAACTGGAGCGCGGCATCTGTCATTATTGCGGCAACCATTTCGCCCCGGAGGAACTGACGATGGATCATCTCGTCCCGATCGTCCGCGGCGGCCGGAGTACGAAAGGCAACGTCGTTCCCTGCTGCAAACCCTGCAACAATGCCAAAAAATACCTGACCCCGGCCGAAATAATAATGGAAGCGGACCGAAACAAATTAAAGTAAAAGTCATGATTTTCCCGTTCCTTTCCTGGTTCCGGCAATAACGGAGAGGACAATAAATAATATTATTCCGCCGATAACGGCTAAAGCGGTAATATTTTCCTTCAGGAGTTGATTAAGTTCAGGCCGGCTGCATTCCTGTTTTTTAAGTTTCATTCCCTTGGCCGGCCGCGGGCCGGAAACGGAAGCGTTGCGGACTCGGCTCAGGTGGAGGCGGTATTCCTGAGCTGCCGGCTGGTTTTCCAGCAAAGCGGCGATCATTTCGCGCAGTTTGCCGTTATCGCAGACGAAAGTGCTGCAGCCGGCCCCGTGTTTTTTGATCAGTTCCGCATGAAGTTGCGCGAGTTCCTTGCGGGTACTGTTGTCGGCTTGCCAATAGCCTTTACGGATGGTTTCGAGCATGACCGCGGTCATTTCCTGAAGCGCATAGGGATTTTTCTTTTCAAAAACGGATTTTACTTGGCTAAATTCGTAGTATCTCCCTTATAGTAAAACAGTAAAGTGTAAAATATTTTTAAATTTTACTGTCTACACTAATTTCACCTTTAAAAGTTCCAGGATTTTCTTTTGT
>JAQULZ010000139.1 GCA_028718375.1 Victivallaceae bacterium
TCATAGGAATATCTCCTTTTGAACTTTTCCGAACGGTTCACAAAGTTGATATTCCTACTATTTACGACCGCAAAAGTCAAACTTTGCCAGTCCTCCGGCAGAGCCGGAGGTTTACCAATTTAATTAAAGTAAATATCCGACGAGCCCACATATGAGCCGTAAAAGTCAAAATACCATCTGATACCAAGTTGCAATCATTACTGTATTTGGTTCTTCGACGGTTTATGACATAAGTCGTCGAAGAACCAAAAATAATGAGCGATAGGTCTATCGCAACAAAAAGTACGGTCGGATTCTTGCGGTACCGTTTTGCGCTAAAACGAACTGTGCGCTGCCGAGGCAGCGACGGTTCGTTTTAACGCTTCCGGCATCCGCGATAATTCCGATTTTTACTTGCTCTTAGATTGCAAATCGGTATCAGTTGCAATATTCCTGGATGTTCACGGGATTGGCAATTACCGGGGCATCGGACAAGTTGGCGAACAGTGCCTGAAGTTCGTCCGGTCCGGATTGCAGCGGCAGGGCCGCCTGGCCGCCGAAAGCCGCCGAGCGGACGATGCCCATCATGACTTCAAACCCGGCGTAGGCGTTGGCGAAGCAGCATTCATGTACTTTGCCGTCATTGAGCCAGTCCGCCATCTCCTGGATATAGGGAGGCATATCGGCATCGTAATTCATCGCACCTTCGCCGCTCTGAACGCCGTCTCTGGTCACGGCGCGCCAGCCGCCGTTGGTCAGGACTTCGGCAAAACCTTCCGTACCCTGGATGCCGATCCGGTTTTTACCCCACCACTTCGCGACTTCGGGCTGATCCGGAGCTCCCGCACCGCATTCAACGTAACCGCGGACGCCGTTCGCATATTGGACAAAGCCGCCGATGTAATCCGGCGACGGGTGATTATCGTACTGCTTGCCTTTGCCGGCCGCCTGTCCCATTACCCAATTAACCGGCGCATAATCGTTATACCAGCTCATGTAGTCGATCATATGGGTCATCATGTGTGACATCCAGCCGGTAGCCGTGGCATAGACCATCTGAATCCGGCCGAGGACACCGGAAGCGGCGATTTCCTTGACTTTCCGGTAGTGTTCGCCGTAACGGTGCTGATGGCTGACAACGGCCCTGATACCGGATTCCTCGATCAGCGTCTTGATCTTGAGCGCTTCTTCGAAGTTTTCGCCGATCGGTTTTTCAAACGCGACCAGGGACGCGCCGCAATCGACGGCGATTTTCACCATATCGCAGCGCAGTTTGGGCATAGTGCAGAAACAAAAGACATCCGGTTTGACCCGGGCGGCAATGGCGGCGGCGTCCGAACCTTTGACAACCTGCTCCAGCCCCAGCGTGGCAGCGGCGGAATTGAGCATCTCCGCACTGATGTCGCAGATGGCGACCACTTCGAAATTGGGATTGGCCTGAAAGGCGGCGGCATGATGCTTGCCGCGTTTGCCCATTCCGACTACCATTACTTTGTATTTGGCCATAATGCTTGTTCTCCTGCGGGTTACAAAAAACGGGGCCGAAGCCCCGCCGGTAATTTTTTATGCGAATCAGGCGTTGGCTTTATCCCATTCGCGGACTTTTTCAATGACGTAAGCGATTTCATCGTCGCGCAGTTCGGGGAACATCGGCAGTGAAATACAACTGGCGGCGTTTTTATCGGCATTGGCCAGCGAACCGGAAATACGGCATTCCTTGCCCCACGGGAAACCTTCCTGCTGGTGGATCGCGATAGAATAATGGGTTTTGGCGTCAATACCGTTTTTCTGCAGGAAATCCAGGAACGCGTCGCGCTTGGAGCTGTCTTTTACTTCGATCACGTAAAGATGGAATACGTGCCGGAAACCGGGAGTTACATACGGCAGATCAAAAGATTTGCAATCTTTCAGGGCTTCAGTGTATTTGGCGGCGATCGCGATGCGCTGGTCGGTCCAGGCGGTAATGTGTTTCATTTTGGCGCTCAGGATACCGGCCTGAAGATCGTCGAGGCGGCTGTTGAAACCGAAACTGTGTTTATTGCGGGCTACGGAACCGTGATTGCGGAGTCTGCGGACAGCGGCGTTAATTTTATCACAATCAGTGAAAACCATGCCGCCGTCTCCGAAACAGCCGAGGTTTTTCTGAATGATGTAACTGGTGCAGACCGCATCAGAGAGTTCACCTTGTTTAAAATCTTTACCGTAACCGTCGATCCCCTGGGCGTTGTCTTCGATCACGTACAGGTGATGTTTGTCGGCGATCGCCCGGATAGCGCGCATGTCGGCGCATTGCCCGTAGAGATGAACCGGGATGATGGCTTTGGTTTTTTCGGTCACAGCGGCCTCGACGGCTTTCGGGCAGATGCATTTAGTTTTCGGATCACAATCGACCAGAACGACGGCGGCGCCGGCGATCCAGGCGGCTTCGGCGGTGGCAAAGAAGGTATTGGCATTGGTGATGACTTCATCGCCGGGGCCGACGCCCAGCGCCATCAGCGACAGCCAGATGGCGTCGGTGCCGTTGCCGACTCCGATGGCGTGTTTGGAACCGAAATATTCGGCGGCCTGAGCCTCGAATTTGGACAGCATCGGGCCCATTACGTAACTGCCGCTCATCAGAACTTCGTTGAGGTTGTGATCGATTTCGCTTTTGATGTTCTCATACTGTCGAACATGTCCGTAGAATGCCACTTTCATGGTATACTCTCCTGGTTAAGATGTTTTTTATTTAAACAGAAAATATTTCTGTATTTTCACCAATTAATGATAAGGTTTCCATTTGGGTTCGTGATTGAATATCCAGTTATAATAGTCGCAACCCTGCAGAGCGGCGGCCGCGGCTTCATCGACGATCACCGTGCAGTTCGAATGCAGTTGCAGGGCAGTCGCTGAAATCATCGAGGTTATCGGACCTTCGACGGCTTTGGCCAGGATTTCAGCTTTTTCCCGGCCGATGACCAGCATCAGAATCTGTTTGGCTTCGAGAATGGTGCCGACCCCCATGGTGATAGCGCGTTTCGGCATACTTTCCGGCGGATTGAACAACGGTGAATTTTGAGCGATCGTGATCGGGGTCAGAGATTTGTCGCGCGTTCTGGACCGCAGGGCGGAAAGCGGCTCGTTGAACCCGATATGGCCGGAGCATCCGAGACCCAGCAATTGCAAATCAATGCCGCCGCTGTTGCGGATGCTCTGTTCATACAACTGACATTCCAGCTGCAGGTCTTCGGCCATTCCCAACGGCAGGTGGGTATTGCGTAAATCCACATTTATCCGGTTGAAAAGATGGTGATTCATGTAATACCGGTAAGAATTCGGACTTTCCGGCGGCAGACCGATGTATTCATCGAGGTTATAAGTACGCACTCTGGAGAAATCCAGACCTTCCCGGTGCAATTTCACGAGTTTATCGTAAACTATTTCCATCGTGCGTCCGGTGGCGAGGCCGAGACAGAGGGATGGCTGACTCCTCACTTTTTCGGCGATCAACTGGGCGGCCAATCCGGTTGCCGCTTCCACCGTCGGACGAATTATCACTTCCATCAATTTGCTCCGTTTTGTTAAAAAGCCGCCTTGCTAAAGCGCTTTACCAGGAAACTGCAAAAACTTAGAAGAATACATTGTTTCGGGGCGGTTTTCAAATCGATTTAACAAAAAAACACTGTTTTTATACGGTTATGGCATGGCGGATGGAACCGGTCTCACTGAGCTCGGTCAATGCCCAGACCAGGGCGTCCATGCGGTCAGGGCTGGAAGCTCCGTTTCCCGGAACGTAGGAACACATTTGTTCTTCGAGTTCGGTGAATGCCCCGACATGATGTACCCGGCCTTGTTCATAAAGCGCGGCGATCGGTTCAGCGCGGACGATTTTGCCCCGCGCGGCATGGACGGTTTTGCAGGCAATTGCCGGGGCCACCCGGCGCAGGTTGGCAACAATCAGGTCGCCGCCGTTATTGATTTCCGCGATCACGCGGTCAGCCTGCCGGCGGTGATATTCAGCGGCTACCGCCTGAGCCCATTCCAGCGGTGAGCCGCGCCAGGACACATCGCTTAAAACGAAATAATGATCATCGCCGCTCCGTCCTGCCGCAATAATTCCGGTTTCGTCCGAACCCGGCCGGGAACTTACCGCGGGATCGACACCGATCACTACCCGGGTCAGGGGCGGGGCGACGGTAACCCGATAAGCGTCAATCATACCAGGTTTCCACAGTGCGCCTTCGGTTTCATCCAGCCAGCATCCCTCCAAAAAGCGCCGGCGCTGGCGGCGGCTCAGGCCGGACAGCGTTTCCTCGATATAGCCGGGGGGCAGATTATCCCGGTTGCCGCCGGGATTCATCAGCATGGAAGCGTAATGGTCAGGAAATGCCAGGGCGGTTTTGTTTTCCGGGTCGATTTTTTCCACGAAGAGCTGATAGCTCCAGTGGTTTTTACCGGGCGGATTGCAGTCGAAATAGGCTTTGTTGAGCAGCGTCGTTTTTTGCGCCAGACGAGTCAGGGCGGTCGTAATCGCCGCATAGGAGATTTCCGAGCATTCATTGAAATAAATGGTGGCGAATTCCCGTCCCAGAATCTTGTCAACCCGTTCGGCGCTGTCCAGACCGCCGAACCAGATTTCGGAACCGTTCGGCAGCCGTACCAGACCGTCGGTACGCTGTTCCCGCCATTTGAGGCCGGGAAAACCCAGGCGCATGACCTTGAGAAAAGTATCATTGCGGATCGCCTGGCGCACGGCGTTGGCACGGAAGCGCAGGATGGCGTGCCGGCTGCCCGGGGCTTTGAGCGCCCGGATGAGCAGGGCGTAAACCAGAACGAAGGTTTTACCCGAGCGCGACCCGCCGAACAGCAGGACGTATTTGGCCGGACCGCTCAATAACCGGATCGCGGCTTCCTGATCTGCAGTTTTCCGGAAATTTTTCACCAGCTTCGGCTATCCCCTATAAATCGTTTTCATCTTCATCCAGCTCCAGCTCAAAATCACTTGGCGGCTGATTTTCGCTCCAGCGTTGCGGACAGCGGTTTTTAAGCCAAAACAGCAGGGCGCGAACGTCCGGAGCGATTTCCTTGCTGACGATGCGGCGTTTCAGGGTTTCGAGCTGTTCGCCGGTTTTTTTATCAACGATGTCTTCCGAATAAATTTCCTTTTGTTCGAAGCCCAGCGCGCGCTTCAGCAAGGCGTCTTCAACCCGTTGCGCCGGAGCCTGGTCGGCTCCTTTTTCAAGGGCGTTTTTCAATTGCGGCAGTTCCGCCAGCAGGTGATTAAATTCCGTCAGGCTGATATTGAGTTTTTCCGCAGTGGATTTTTTATCAAGCCCGGATTTCGCGCACTGTTCGACCGCAAATAACAAAGCGTTGATGAGATGTTCAGGTTCCATGTTTCCCCCCTGTAGTGGTTATGATTTCAAATCTTTATAAAAAAACGGTTTTCGTTCATCTTTGAGCTGAATGTCA
The DNA here is from genome assembly GCA_028718375.1 of Victivallaceae bacterium. Lineage (GTDB taxonomy): Bacteria > Verrucomicrobiota > Lentisphaeria > Victivallales > Victivallaceae > JAHOYW01. The sequence goes on from JAQULZ010000139.1 coordinate 5,431, forward strand.
ACTGGAGTTCGGCATCAAACCCGCAAAAACAGTAGCAATCTGTCGACAGCGGGGTTATATTAGGCGCTTCAATGCCAATTTGAACGGAGGCCGGACAGAGTGCAGGCGCAGGAAATCATTGCTTCATTGCGGCTTCAGCCGCTGGCAGTCGAAGGCGGGTTTTTCCGGGAACTTTATCGTTCCGGGATCGTGCTGAAAGACCGCCGCCGGTGCTGCGGCACCAGTATTTATTATCTGCTGCAGGCCGGCGCGGTTTCCGCCTGGCATAAAGTCGCCGGCGACGAAATCTGGTATTATCACAGCGGCAGTCCGGCGGTACAACTGCTGATCCATCCGGACGGCACGCCGGAAAAACGGATTATCGGCGCGGATATCCGGCGCGGCCAATTGCCGCAAAGCGTGATTCCGGCAGGTACCTGGCAGGCTGCGGTACTGCTGGAACCGGGCAAAGATTCCTGGGGTTTATTCGGGGCGGCGGTGTTTCCGGGGTTTGAATATGCCGATTTCACCAGCACGACGGTGGAACAAATGACAGCGGCTTTCCCGCATTTGGCTGAAATTCTGGCGGATTTTTTCCCGAACAACAGGATTACCGGAACAAATTCCTGAATCCGTGAAAAAATCAGGATTTATTTGATTTTCAATTAGAGATAACTTGTTGAGTGTGTTATATTAATGTTCCTTACAACTTTAATATAAAAACTTAACCCAACAGGTTATCATGAAG
>JAQULZ010000140.1 GCA_028718375.1 Victivallaceae bacterium
TCACCGGAAAACGAATAAAAATTGGCGGTTTCGGAATTTTTTATACCCCTGAACAGAAATTTCTCGAGTCAAATTTTGGGGCTGCATGGTGACAAGCAAAAATTCCGATTTTCCGGACAGACTCTATCTATGACTGATCGCTCATTAGTATAAAAAGTCGGGGAAGGAAAACTCCTTCCCCGAAAATCGACTTTTTTTGAAAGTTTATTTTTTTTCTGGTGAAACCGTTTCCGCCGCGGCTTTCAGGACGGCTTTGCGCTCGGTGCGAATCTTTTTAAGTTTAGCCAGAAAGGCGGCGGGGTCTTTATCGCGCAGCGCCTTCAATTCCTCGAATTCCTTCTTTTTCTCAGCGTAAGCGGCCGGATATTTAGCTTTCAGCCTTTCCAGTCTGGCACTATATTGGGCCTCCCATTCAGCTCCCGCTTCCGCCATCCTCTTTTCCTGCAATTCTTTGAGTTTAGCCCTGAATGCGGCCGGATCCTTTTCGCGCAATGCTTTCAATTCCTCGAATTCCTTCATTTTCGCGGCGTAAGCAGCCGGATCTTTGTCCTTCAGTTTTTCCATTTTAGCTTTCCAGGCGGCTTCCCACTTGGCGGCCGCTTCGGCTTTGCGTTTTTCGCGCAACTCTTTCATTTTGGCCTTAAATGCTTCCGGATCCTTTTCGCGCAATGCTTTCAATTCCTCGAACTCCTTCATTTTCGCAGCATAAGCGGTCGGATCTTTTTCTTTCAGTTTTTCCATCCTGGCCTTGAAAACGGCTTCCCGTTGAGTTGCCAGTTTTTCGCGCAGCTCTTTCATTTTGGCCTTAAATGCTTCCGGATCCTTTTCGCGCAATGCTTTCAGTTCCTCGAACTCCTTCATTTTCGCAGCGTAAGCAGCCGGATCTTTGTCCTTCAGTTTTTCCATTTTAGCTTTCCAGGCGGCTTCCCATCGAGCTTTAAACGCGGCCTTTTTCTCTTGTGTGCCGGCGGCGGCAGCTCCCTCTTCTTCGGCTTTCACGGCTTCCTGGACTCCCAGGAAAGCAACGGCGAGTACGACCAGCGGTAAACGAGTTTTCATCCCTTAATCCTCCCATAGTTTCAGGATTATAACAAAGGCCTTATTGCCTTTATCATCATCAAAAAGAAACGCGGCGTAAACGAATATTATTGCGCCGCTGAAAAAGAAAATCCGTTTTTTTTATTGAAAGGCGCTGAATTCATCATCGAGCACCGACATTTCATCCTCGACGAATTCGACGGCTTTTTTGATCGCGTTGGCGCGATGGCTGATCCGGTTTTTTTCTTCCGGGGTCAGTTCGGCAAAAGTCCGGTCGGAACCATCCGGCAGAAATACCGGATCATAACCGAAACCGTTCGTACCGCGCGGTTTAGTGCCGATCGTTCCGTAAATCTCTCCCCGGAACGAACCGGCCACTTCCCCGTTGAAAGCGAGCGCCACCACGCAGACAAACCGGGCCCGGCGGTTTTCCTTCCCTTCAAGTTCGCCCAGGAGGCGTTCGATGCGGGCGCGGTCATTGCCGGCGTATCTCGAGGAGTAAATCCCCGGTGCGTTATCCAGCGTTTCGACTTCCAGCCCGGAATCGTCGGCAAACGCCGGCATACCGCAATACTCCGCCGCGGCTAATGCTTTGATCGCCGCGTTTTCTTCGAACGTCCCGCCGTTCTCCTCGGGTTCAGCATATTCCGGATAATCATTCAGAGAAACGATTTTCAACTCCTGCCCGGCGAGCAGCTCACGATATTCTTCCAGCTTATGCTGATTACGGGTAGCGGCAATAATTTTAGTCATGGCAATTATTAGGGGTACTTTTTTGCATTATCGGTTTTTTCCCTTATATTATCACGGCAATCCGAATTTGCAACCCATGCGAAAATTTTGGTGACGAAATATGATCATCCGGACGGTAAGAAAAGTCCTGGAAAATTTCCGTTTTTATGAAATTTATGTCGGTTTCAGCGGCGGCGCCGACAGCGTCTCGCTGCTGCTGGCGGTGAATGAACTGGCGGATGAACTGGAACTGAAGCTCACTGCGGTACATTTCGAACACGGCATCCGCGGTGAAGCCGGCCGGCTCGACGCGCAGTGGTGCCGGGAATTCTGCCGGCAGCGGAAGATCAACTATGAACAGTACGATCTGCATACCCTGGACGAGCGCCGGGGAAACGAAAGCATCGAAGCGGTCGCCCGGCGCCTCCGGATCGCCAAATGGAGCGAGCTGCTACGTAACCGGGAGCAATGTGTGGTATTGCTCGGTCATCACGCCGATGACCGGATCGAAAATCTGTTCATCCGGTTATGCCGCGGCGCCAATGTCTCCGGACTGACTTCGCTCCGCGCTGAGTCCGTACTCAAAAACATCAAATTCATCCGTCCCCTGTTATCTTACAGCAAAGCCGACCTGATCGAATTCCTGGCTGACCGCGGCCTTACCGAATGGTGCGTCGATCACAGTAATTTCGACGAAAGTTATACCCGTAATTATTTCCGCCATCGGATCATCCCGGACCTCATTCAAAGACTTCCGACCGCCGCTACCGGGCTGATCAAGGCCGCGCAGGCCCTGGAAACGGACGCGTTGTTCATCGAGTGCAGCGCCCGGGCGAAATACGCCCTGATCGCCGGCAAAACCGTCGTTCCGCTGAAGTTCTGGCGTTCCCTGGAGCCGGCGCTCCTGCCCCGGGCGCTGCGTTACTGGCTGAGCGCCTTGCTGCAAACTGATTTCGTGCCGACTTACGAGCTGATCGAGCGTTTCCGGGAGACCCTGGCTCAGCGGGCGGGGCGGCAAATTCTGGTGCCTCTGGCCAACGGCAGTTTCATTTGGTTCCACCGCGGTGAAGTGGGTCTAACCGCTGCCGCCCCGGCGGAAACCGGAGAATACATCTGGGCGTGGCGAAATCAGCCGGAAGTCGATTACGGCGGCAGGAGGTTTCGGGCTACTTTAAGCGACCGGCTCGATTACGACGCCATCAGTCCGGCGCTTACGGCTTTCGACGCCGACCTGCTGCCGGAAGAACTGGTGCTGTCCAGGCGCCGGGTCGGCGATAAAATGATCCCGTTCGGCGCCGGGCAGCCGGTCAAGCTCAAAAAGTTATTGACCGAACGGAAACTGACGGCCGCCGAAAAGCGGGCCTTAACGGTGGTTCGTACGGGGGACGGTACGATCGTCTGGATTCCGGGAGTGCGGCATTCCGGTTTCGCCACGGTCACGGAACAGACAGCTCACATTGTCTGCCTGGAAGTAATTGATTAAGCCGGGGACCGCGGTCTGGCGGATTTTCGCCGGGCGGAGCTGGTAATTTCGGCAGTTGCGGGTATATTTCAGAAAATACCGGAAAAAGATTGGAAAATCAATTAAAGAGATGCAAATGAAGTTTCGTCGGTTCTGGGTAAAGTCAACCGCTTTGGCGCTGATTATTTTCGCAGCGGCCTGCAGCACTACCGATTATTACCGCGACCGGGCGGTGCAGCGGGCGCGGAAATTCCTGCTTGAAGAGGATAAGACCCTGAACCTGGCCCAGCGTGAATATATCAAATTCAACAAACCGGTTATCCTGGCCGCGTCGATTTTCGAGAAAATCGGCACGGAATCGGCTACCAGCGGTACGCTTTCGCATGTCTGCGTCGCCTGGATCATTCCCGGGAAAAAAGACGCCTATGTGGTGTTCGGAGCGAGCGACAACCGGATGCGCGACTGGACGCCGAACCGGGTGATCATCAAAAGGTACGACATTCCGGCCCGCAAGTACCATGCCGCCAACGCTGCCGCCGTTCGTTATGCGGTCAACAATTTCCTTTATCTTTCCACTCACCAGCTCAACCGGATTCGTTTCAGCGTGCCGGAAACCATTATCACCGATTATGAATTCAGCAAAAATAACCTGGATGCTAAAAAAATACCCCCGCAACAGCTTAAGTCGCTGGTACAAATAACTTTCGTCTGGCCCTCCACCCGCCCCGACCATAAATTATTCGTCTGCGGGCTCGGCGCCCGGGACTTGGAACGCTGGAAACCGATATTCGGCGGCGAGATTCCCGATGCGGAACTAAAAAGTCATTTCCGGGGCGTGATTTCGTTCGGACAGAACATTACGGCGGCGGCCGAACGGCAAACTGCTGCGGTAAAACCGGCGGTCCAGGGCAAAAAGAATAAACCGTAAATTTCAGGAGTTCCGGTTACATGCGCAGTATGACAGGGTTCGGTAAAGGTTATGCCGCTGACGCGGAAGTTGGAATCGCATTCGGTGTCGAGATCTCAAGCCTTAACCGCAAACAGTTGGAAATCCGCGCCATGCTGCCCGGCGGGATCAGTGCGCTGGAATTACTGCTGCGGCAGTTGATCAAGGCAAAAATCACCCGCGGCGCGGTAACGGCGCGGGTGACCATGACCCTGGAGGAAAACCGGAGTTTCAGCCCGGTAAAAATCAACCGTCCGCTGCTTGAACGCCTGGCGAAGGAATGCGCTGAGCTGCAGCGCCGTTTTGATTCCCGGGCTTCCTGGTCGGTGGCCGAACTGCTGCCGCTGCCGGGAGTTCTGGAACCGCTGTCCCCGGACCTGGAAACAGCCGAAATAAAAGCGCTTTTCGTCCGGGCCGCCGAAGCGGCTTTGGACAGTCTTGTCGCCATGCGGGAAGCCGAGGGGCGGGAGTTGGCTGAAGATTTACGGACGCGCAGCGCCCGGCTGAGGGCGTTGGCGGGCGAGCTGACGCCGGTGATTGAAAAAGTGCCCGCTCTGCTTAAACAGAAATTACTGGAACGCCTGGAAAAAGAAGAGCTGCCGGTAGACGTCAATGATGAACGGCTGCTGAAAGAATTGATTTTTTACGTTGACCGCGCCGATGTTACCGAGGAATTCACCCGGTTGCGCAGTCATTTCACGCAATTCGGCCAATTCCTGACGGAGCCGGACGCTGCGGTCGGGCGGAGTCTGGATTTCCTGGTCCAGGAAATGTTCCGCGAAATCACCACCCTCGGCAACAAGGCCGCCGGTTGTGAAGTAACTCCGGTCATCGTGGAATTCAAAACGGAACTGGAAAAAATCCGCGAACAAATTCAGAATGTCGAATAACGAGGTAGAAATATGGACAGGAAAATATGCTTTTCCAGAGAAACCGGTCTGACCGGTGAATACCTGACCGGTCTGGTAGGCCGGATTTGCGCGACCTATCAGGACGAAAAGGGAATCAATCATATCGAAGGCTTCAATCTGCCCCGGCAGCAGGAACTGCTCGAGGTCCTCGACAAACTGATGGAAATCGTTTTTCCCGGTTTCAGCGGCATGCGCAACTACAGCCTCGAAACGATAGAATACAATATCGGCGGCATCATCACCGATATTTACTGCAAACTGCTGGACCAGATCGTCCGCTCTTTCCAATACCGCTGTTCCAGCAAAAAATGCGACGGCTGCCAAATTCCGGAACTTGCGAAAGCTGCGGTTCAGGCTTTGCTGGATTCCATCCCCGCCATCCGGGAAACCATGAAACTGGATATCGCCGCGGCTTATGCCGGAGATCCCGCGGCCACCTCGATCGACGAAATCGTCGTCAGTTATCCGGGAATCAAGGCGATCACCATTCAGCGCTTCGCGCACATCCTCTATAACCATGAAGTCCCGCTGATTCCGCGCATGATGACCGAATATGCCCATACCCTTACCGGGATTGACATTCATCCCGGCGCGCAGTTGAAAAAAGGTATTTTCATCGATCACGGCACCGGGGTGGTGATCGGTGAAACTTCAATTATCGGCAACAATGTGAAGATTTATCAGGGCGTCACTCTGGGCGCGCTGAGTTTCCCGCGCGATAATTCCGGCGCGATTATCCGCGGCCGCAAACGGCATCCTACGCTGGAAGACGACGTTACGGTTTATTCCGGGGCGACGGTACTCGGAGACGTCGTCATCGGCAAAGGTTCGGTGATCGGTGGTAACGCCTGGGTGATTTCCAACGTTCCCCCGAACAGCCAGATCACCATCCGCCCTCCCGAACATAAAATCCGCAACAAATCCGAAAAAAAGATTTAGAGCTTATCAACTAATAGAGGAAATGTTATGATGCAGTGCCGGATAGACAGTCGTGCGGTTGAAAAAAATTGGGGATACTGGAGGTATCTACGATTTTTTTTCGACAAGTGAATGGTTGTCCG
>JAQULZ010000141.1 GCA_028718375.1 Victivallaceae bacterium
CCTGATGCTGTTGCAGAGAATCGGAGCTTCATGGTTGCAGTTCAGAGTCGGTGATTTATCTTCGCAGACTTCCGCGTTGCCCTGACCATGCGCCGCGCATAATGCATTCAAGGGCCTGCCGTTTTCGCCAACGAAGGTATGCTGCTGCTCTTTGCCGCTTGCGCCTCCAACGCTTGCCGTAAGGCTACGGGCAATTCCCTCTTGCGTTTTTCGCTGCGGCGGAGTATCCCCTGACAGGCAGCCGGGCTCAAAAAGTACCGCAGCGGCACGTTCCCAGCTTCCAAAACTTCCGATAAGGAAGAGACGCCTTCGTCTCTGAGGCACAGCCCTTGGATATTGTTCCACTCGCACAAATTGTGCGTCCAGAGTTCGCCATGCCAGCCCGTAGCCTCCGGGAGCCGGGGTGACGATGCCGGAGTTTTTCCATCCCCTGACGAACTCTCCGTTTTTCTTTCTTCCGAGCACAGGAACTTCAAGTTCCCAGCCGCAGAAAGCTGATAATATTTCAGCGAAGGCCCTGCCTTTTCCCTGACTGAGGAGGCCGAGCACGTTCTCAAGGCAAAACCACCTGGTTTTGAGGCGATGAGCCAGGCGAGCAAACTCAAGCGCGAGGTTTCCGCGCGGGTCGTCGAGTCCTTTCCTGAGTCCAGCCACGGACCAAGATTGACACGGTACGCCCCCGATAAGCAGGTCAATTTCTCCGTCATAATCCTCCTTTTCTATTTTCGTGAAGTCCCCCAAGTTCGGAATAGTCCCGCCCTCCGGGAAAGTTTCGATTTTCTTTTGCCACAGCTTGCGCTGTTTGCGTTCTTTTTCCGTGTCCGCCTCATCCGGTTTCAACACGCGTTTCGGCTTCGTAGCCCCGAACTTCTGCATCAGCACCGCGCAAGGGAACGGCTCGACTTCGGCGAAAAACGCCGGTTGCCAGCCTAACGGCTCCCAGGCAAGGGTCGCCGCCTCTACTCCGCTGCATATACTTCCGTACCGCATTACTTCGACGCTCCTTTTCGCCGCATCCTGACAATGCCATCGGCGAGAATGGACGCTACTTCCTGTAACGGTGAATTTTTTGTTTGCGTTTCTTTTTGCATAGAGCCTCCTTTGGGATTTCGGCAGGGCTTGCCCTTCCACTCTGTATATACGGAACGGAAGCGAAATTTGACCCCATGAAACTGGGGGTGGAAGCGTCTTTAATGAAAATTTCTTGCGAGGAACAGGTTTAAAAGCGTATTTACAGCATTTTTCGGGGCGTCGACGGACTCAATATTTTGCGCCGGCCGGACATTGCCGGATTGAATTGGCCGCGCTGATAAGAACCCAGATCGATCCGTTTTCGCGGCCGGAGCGGTTTTCCCGCATTCCCGAATTCCGGCAGCGCCGCTCCCAGCATCGAAGCCGTGACCGCGCAGCCGACCAGGCAGTCGAGCCAGTGATTATCTGAAGCGTCCGGGCGAATTTTCCATTCATCCACCTTGCGGCCATGGCCCTCGGTACGTACCCGGTACTCGGCGGTCAGATGTTCCGACAAAAGCTGATGAGTGACCGGCTGGTTGCCGAATAAGGAAAGACAGCCTTTATCTCCCATCGCCACCGCCAGCCGGGCGTGGATAAAACTTTTCCAGTAATTGGCGTCGAATAATGCATGGCGTACCGCCCGTTTGCCCCGGACGTTCGGGATCATCCAGTTGTGGCCGACCCGGTCGCCGGGTTGTTTGCGATATTCATTCATCGGTTTGGAACCGGCCCCGATATAACGTCCGTGGCTCGGCAGCAGTACCGCCGCGTGGGTGTTCTGGCGGCAGAACTGATAGACCACATCGGTAGTCTGTCCCCAGTTGGCGTCGATCAGGCAACGGTCCACTTTCATCATCGCCCCGTCGTCGCGCGGCCATTCCCGGCTTAAAAGTTCATCGGTCAGCGCCTCCAGTCCGGCATATACCGAACCTTCCAGCCCGGAACCGGGCGCGGCGTCCTGTAAAGTCGGATGAGCGTCCCGCAGCAGAAAATATCTGCGGCCCTGTTCAGGATAAACGCCGTAATCCACCACATATCCCGAAAAACACTCATCCCAGGCGGCGACCAGGTAATACAGCAGCTCTTTCTGGACGTCGATGAACAGCGTCAAAAAATTTGCCCCGACCGGGATTACGCCGCGTTTCATATTATTGAGCTTGGCGGCGATCTCCCCGGCAGACATGATCGCGTCCTCGTTCAAATCCTCCGCCATCGGCTCATTCTGATACTCGGCAAAAAATGCCGGTTCGTCCTGGAACTTCAGGTTCATGGCGTGCTGGATCGCGCTTAACTCGTCGTGATTATAACGCGCTTCCCAGGAAACAATCGCGCCCTTGTCCATCTCTTCCCGATGTTCCCGGTAGAATTCCGTAGCGTCGGAAAAATCACCTTTTTCACGGAGGCAGTCCGCCCGGATATCGGCATACTTTTCCCACAGCTTCTGGTTTTCCGGAAATTTATACACCATTTTCGTGCGTTCGCCGTTCCAGTCAGGATGGGTTTTCTTGTCCAGTATCTGATCGGCCATATCTCCCGGCCGGATCACCGTGCACGGCATGATCCCGGATATTTTCTGTCCCGGCCCGGCCAGCCCCAGCACATCGCCGGACAATACCCGTACCCGTTTCCGGGTTTGTTCATGGGAACTGGCCGATTCCGAAGTCTGCGGATCGTCGATAATTACCAGGGAGGGCCGGACCGGCGTCGCATTATCCGGGCGCTTGAATTTCATTCCCCGGATTCTCCCGGTAATTCCGGCCACCCGGATGATCGCCCCGGACGCCTTGCTGCCCTCGACCGTCGGCAGGACGATTTCATTGGCCGTCCAGCTTATCATGGTGCGTTTTCCCCGGTGAAGCTGACCGGCGCAGCGGTTGGCGATGCCTTCAAGGCACAGGATCGGGAACACCGCCTCCGGAAAGTCTTCCGCCAGCAGCTCGTTCCTCATGAATTCGGTTTTGATGGATTCGAGCATTTCCAAAGCGGCGGTTTCCGTAGCCGAGATCAGCACCACAAAATCCCGGTGCCCGTAAAGCATCGCCCATAAACAGGCGGTTTCGGTTATCGTGCTTTTACCGGAACCCCGGCTCATCGCCAGGGCGTAGAGCCCGCCCAGCAACACCGCCTGTTCAATCCGCGCGATGGCCTTGAGATGATCCAAGGACCACGGCAGTGAATAGGTTTCGGGAAAATAACACTCGCAGAATAATCGGAAATTGCGCTCGCACATTTCCTTGCGTTCGGGATCGACGATTTCCGGCAGCGGGCCAATGTTGCGGCCGGACTGCGACTGCTCCGCCTGCCGCCGCCGTTCGGCTTCCCGGCGCTCCTCGTATGAACGTCCGGAAACAGCATTCTGTTGTGTGTGCTTCTGGTCGAATATCCAGGCGATATATTTGAGCAGATTTATATTTCGCGAATTGTCGGAAGCCGCGATGCGGAAGCCCACGCGGTTGAAATCCCGGTAGATCCGCGCCTGCGGCAGCACGAAACCGAATTCCGTGGAGTTGATCAGCCGCGCCACTTCCACCGGGCGTATTGATGAGGGATTAATTTGAGGCATCGTCAGTTTCCTTTGCCAGATATGCGGCATATTTTATGAGGTTGAAGGTTCCGTCCGGATTAACCGGCGCGCCGTTGGCAACGTCTTCTGTGACCGTTTCTTCCGAAGCGGTGCGGCTGCCCGAACGCTTCAGGAGCTTTACCAGGTCGGAAACTGGCAAAGACGTGAGTTTTATTTGGGAATTATTCATATTTTTCTCAATTGGCTATTGTATTTTATTGATTCATGGTGTACAATATCTTGTACAATAAATAAGGATTTTCAGATATGAATGCGATAACATATTCCAGTGTGAGGTCTAATCTGGCCGCAACCATAGACCGGGTATGTCAGGATCATGCCCCGGTCATTATTACGAAAAAGAGTTCCCGTTCCGTGGTAATGGTCTCACTTGACGATTACGAAGCCATGCAGGAAACCGCCTATCTTATGCAGAGTCCCGAAAACGCCAGACGTCTTTTGAAATCCCTTGAAAATGCCAGGAATAATGAAGGCGTATCCAAAAGCCTGAAGGACCTGGCCGATGCTTAACATCTGTTTCACGCCGGAAGCCTGGGATGATTTCACTTACTGGCAAACACAGGACAAAAAAACCTATAAACGCATTATCAAGCTTATTGAGGAATGCGCCCGCAGTCCTTTTACCGGAACCGGCAAGCCTGAGCCTTTGCGTTTTGCCCTGACCGGATGCTGGTCAAGGCGCATAGATTTGACTAACCGTTTTGTTTATAAGGTCCAGAACGATACGCTCTGGATTCTACAGTTGCGTTACCATTATTAATTCTCCCCGGTCAGGACTACATTATCCATTCTTCGTACCCCCATTCATCGGCGACACAGCGGGCGTGCCAGGCAATCAATATCCGATAATAGCGGCGCGGCGAACACCACAACGATCTGGTTTTCGCCAGGGATTTGGCGTTTTCCCACAGATGCCGGTTGGCGGCGTGAAAATTCCGCTGGCTGTAATAGTCGAGCGGATGAAAACGCTTTGAGTATCTGTATTCCACCCGGTGGATCAGGATCGCCTCTTCGGCAAAGCCGCATAATTTTCCCAGGGCTTTTTTGACTTCCTTCGAGACGTGATGGCTTTTTGCCGTATTGCAGGCCGAAGCCAGTTCCGCGTTGGTCAGCAGCTCAAACCATTTCGGGGTTTTGAGTTTCATCGCCCGGATATTTTTCCGCCAAAGGTGTGCTTCCGCAGGGGATAGTTTCAATATATCTTTACTCATACCTGGTAATTCTCCTTATATTTTCGGGGTTAAAGTTTGCCAGTCGCAGCCTTCGCCATGGGTGAATTCCGCCCAGCGTTTACGGATGACGTCACAGTATTTTTCGTCGAGTTCCATCAAATACGCCTTGCGGCCGGTCTGTTCGGCGGCGATCAGAGTGCTCCCGGAACCGCCGAAAAAATCCGCGACCAGTTCGCCTCTTTGAGAAGAATTTTTGATCAGGTAAAGAAGCATTTCCACAGGCTTCGTGGTCGGGTGCAGTTCGCTTTTTTTCGGGCGGTCGAATTCCAACACGGTGGTCTGCGTCCGGTCGGAATACCAGTTGTGCGCGGCTCCGTCCTTCCAGCCGTAGAGGATCGGTTCATGAATCCATAAATAATCCTGCCGTCCCAGGACTAAGGAGTCCTTTTTCCACACCAGGCACTGGCGCACCCGGAGCCCGGCGGCTTTACACGCTCCCCGGAAATTGTATCCCTCGCTGTCGGCATGGAAGATGTAATACGACGCTCCCGGCTTCATGGCTTCAACCGCGTTGGTAAACGCCGCCGTCAGGAAATTGAAGAACGCCGCGTCATCCATATTGTCGTTCTGAATGGTCAAATGATCCGCCGTGCCGCCTTCATAAGCAACATTGTACGGCGGGTCCTGGAGCAGCATATCCGCCTGTTCACCGCACATCAGCGCCTCAACGTCAACACTCCCGGTCGAGTCTCCACACATCAGCCGGTGACCGCCGAGCTGATAAATTTCCCCGCGCCTGCTGACCGGCTCGTCGGGAACTTCGGGAACTTCGTCCGGGTCCGTCATGCCCTCGGTTACCACCTCGTTGCCGTTGAGAATTTTATCAAGTTCGTCACTATCAAAACCCAGCAGCGACAGATCGAAATCCATATTCTGCAGATCGGCCAGTTCCAGCGGCAGCAGATCATAATCCCACTCCGCGATATTCCCGGTCTGGTTGTCCGCGATCCGATACGCCTTGACTTTTTCCGGCGGCAGATCGGCAGCCACATGCACCGGAACTTCCGTAAGGCCAAGCTGTTTTGCGGCCTTTAATCTTGTGTGTCCGCAGATGATAACCATGTCTTTATCCACGATGATCGGAACCCGCCAGCCGAATTCCTTAATGCTGTTTGCGACCGCGTCCACCGCGTCGTCATTAAGCCTGGGATTTTGTTCATACGGAATGATTTCATTAATGTTTTTCTGCTCGATTTGCATAGAGACCTCCTGAATTTTGAGCCAATTCTCGTGTAAGAACTGCATGGGTTAAATGCCCGAAATGGGCGAAAAAGAATAATTTTTAGTAGAGGAAACGACG
>JAQULZ010000142.1 GCA_028718375.1 Victivallaceae bacterium
GCAGGACACTGCCGAATTCCTTCATGACCTCTTCAAGCACTCTTTCATGGGCCAATAGATTATCCCGGTTGACCGTCAATTTGGCGAGCGGATGGTTGCTCACCACCATGGTCAGATCGTCATAACCAATGGTCAGAACATCGTCATTGCGTCCGCCTACGCCGATCGGGCCGAAATTTCTTTCCTGGTTGGAGGGAACGATACAATAAATATATTTTCCTTCCGGATCTCTCATATCAACCTCGCAGTCTTACAATAACCTGGTTATCATCAACGTCCTGCCGGTTAAAGGAGTAATAAACGGGAGAAGACGGATGGGAATTCGAAGCGTTGCAGTAAGCGCTTACGGTTTTGAACGCTTGCTTGACAATATCAAATTGACCGCTGTCGGCCGCTGATTCCGGCTGCCGGTCGGGATGGGTATCGCGTGCGGTATTCTTGTAAGCTGATTTAATTTCATCCCAAGTGGCGCTTGTCGACAGGCCGAGAACTTTTCTGGCCTGGGTGAGCCGGTCGAAATCAAGGTGTTCCACCTCTAAAGTATAGAAACTGTAACAGGGCAGCGGCCCGACTACCCGGAAATTCAATTCATCTTTCAGTTCGTCGTTAACCGCACGAACCTGATCGTCAAAATATTTCTGTTTTTTCTGATCGATCAGGAATGAAGTGTTGAAAACGATCTCATCGTTAAGCGCCTCATGGGGTTTGACCGCCTGGCCGGCGGATTTCAGTCTGTCACTGATGATTTGCGCATAATGCTCTCTTTTCCGGTTCAGGGCCTGTTGTACCATAAGGCCGGCTTGTTTCCGGTCGTTTTCGGTAATCTGATCGGATTTGGCCAGGAGGTTCCGTTTGAATTCGGCGATTTCCGGTTCTTCGCCGATTTTTTTGAGCAGGCCGGGAAAATCATTCCAGGTGGCCAATAAGTCGATTTCAACTTTTCCGATGATTTTTTTCATGATCGAATCAAATAATGCGCCGCCCTGTTTCATGACCGTTCTGACTTCATCGTCATTATTCACCACCGTGCCCAGTTTCATCGGAATAATGGTATAGCCGATCGCCATAAGATATTCCAGCACCTGCTGATGCCCTACCAGCAGATGGGCCAGGAACTCCCTGGAAGCGTTCCGGTAGTCGGTGTTTTCCGTGTCGGCAACAATAGCGGAATACTTACCGAACCGTACCATTTGAATCCGTTTCTTATAATCAAGCGCTTTGTCATTGGTTACCGGATTATGCAGAACGATGCCGAAAATGTACTTGCTCGGGGATTTGTCCATCTTATTCTCCTTCTCTCGATACCAAAGCCGGTTTAGCGCCGTTCTGTTTCCGGACAAGCCCGACAGCCTGATCGAAAAACGCGGCGGTGATCGCGAAATGCGCCGCCCAGTCCTCAGTCGTATTATCATGTTTTTCCAGATACTCGCGGATTGCGAACATCGTGGCTTTGCTGCAGATGAATTCGATATCCGAACCGACCAGACCGTCAGTCCGCCGGGCCAGTTCGTCCGGATCGACGTCGCCGCCCAGCGCCTTGCCGGCCAGGTGAATGGTAAAAATTTCGCGCCGGGTGTTTTCGTCGGGGGGCGGTACTTCGAACAGCAAGTCGAAACGGCCGCTGCGCAATAACGCCGGATCGAGCAGATCCTTACGGTTAGTAGCCGCCAATACCATGACCCCGTTCAATTCCTCGATACCGTCCATTTCCGTCAGAAACTGGCTGATTACCCGTTCGGTGACATGGGAATCACTGCCGGTTCCCCGTTTCGGCACCAGGCTGTCGAGCTCATCCAGGAAAAGAATGGTCGGGGCGGCCTGTTTCGCTTTCCGGAAAATCTCCCGGACACCGCGTTCCGATTCGCCGACATAGCGGTTGAGCAGTTCCGGCCCCTTCACGGAAATGAAATTGACGCCGCTTTCGTTGGCAACGGCTTTCGCCAGCATGGTCTTGCCGGTACCGGGCGAGCCGTAAAGCAGAATGCCTTTCGGCGGGCGGGCATTGGCTTTTTTGAAAATCTCGGCATATTTGAGCGGCCATTCCACCGCCTCCTTCAGAGCCTCTTTGATATCCTTGAGACCCCCGACATGTTCCCAGCGGATATCCGGCACCTCGACAAAAACTTCCCGGATAGCGGACGGTTCCACTTCTTTCAGCGCTTCGAAAAAATTATCCATATCGATCTGCAGCGCCATCAGGGTTTCATAGGGAATTTCCGCCAGTTCGAAGTCGATGTTCGGGAGTATCTTCCGCAGCGTCGCCATGGCCGCTTCCCGGGCCAGGGCTTCGAGGTCGGCGCCGACAAAACCGTGGGTGATTTCCGCGAGTTTATCCAGACTGACATTGTCGGCCAGGGGCAATCCCCGGGTATGAATCTCCAGGATTTCCAGCCGTCCGCGTTTGTCCGGGATCGGCATGGAAATTTCCCGGTCGAAACGCCCCGGACGCCGCAGCGCGGGATCGATGGTATTGGGAATATTGGTGGCGCCGATGACAATCACCTGGCCGCGCGATTCCAGACCGTCCAGCAGGGCCAGCAATTGGGCGACCACCCGCCGTTCGACCTGCTTTTCACTGCCCATATCTTCGCGTTTCGGCGCGATCGCGTCGATTTCATCAATAAAAATGATCGCCGGCGCGTGCTGGCGGGCATCGGCGAAAACTTCCCGCAGCCGGCCTTCGCTTTCGCCATAGAATTTTCCCATGATCTCCGGGCCGGAAATATGCGTGAAGTAAGCGTCGGTTTCCTGCGCCACCGCCCGGGCGATCAGGGTTTTCCCGGTGCCCGGCGGGCCGTAGAGAAAAACCCCTTTCGGGGGCTCGATGCCCAGGCGTTCGAAAACCTCGGGGTAACGCAGCGGCAGTTCGATCATTTCGCGGATCCGCTGGATCTGGCTGCTGAGCCCGCCGATGTCCTCATAGGAAATTCTCGCCCTGCCGCTCTCCGCGGAATTCTTTTCCGCCATTCTGACGGTGGTGTCCTTGCTGATCAGAACGACGCCGCGCGGCACCGTGGAAATAACTTTCAGGTCACAGGATTTCGCCCCGAACAAGGTGATCCGGAGTTTATTGCCGGCCATGACCGGCAACCCTTCCACCAATGACCCGATATATCTGCTGTCCCGGCCCCGGAGAGCGCCTGAAACGGCAAAAGACTGCAAAGTTATTTCCCGGGCCGGCACCGCCTCGGCCGGTTTCAGCATGACTTTTTCATCCAGGGAGGTTTGCGCGTTTTCCCTGGTAATGCCGTCGATCTGTACCGCGTTCCGGCCGCGGTCCTCCGGATAGCCGGGCATGACTTTGACCGGAGTTGAGGCTTTTCCCTCAATCAGGGCAATGTCGCCGATTTCCAGTCCCAGGGCGCTGATTTCATCCGGATCGATCCGGGCAATGTTGCGTCCGACGTCCTTGGCCAATGCCTCCCGGACTTTGAACCCCGTTATTTTGCGCTGCCGTTTCAAAAATTTTCTCCTCTTCATCCTCAAATATATTTTAGCCTGACCGCTTAGATGGGGCTGGCAAAAGTCAATATCCAACGTTTCTCGTGTAGCTCGCACGCTCAACGTCCGGAAAAAATACGCTCCGCTGATTTTTCCGGACATTGCTTAGCGAGAGCGGTAATTTTTCAGGCGCAACGAGTTGCGCAGTTACTTTCGAGCATTGGAGATGCTCGACCAGCGCTTTCGGCCGCTGGACTACCGACCAGAACAAGTTCTGGACTATATCATTTTTTTATTTTTGTCGGTGTCATCGCTTAGTCCGGAAGATAATCCATGATCCGGTTCAATGCCGCCATTCCCACTACCGGTCTGGCCTGAAGCGGAACCGGCACGATGGTCAGATTATTGAACCGCTGTTTAAGCCGCCCGATATGTTCCTGCTGGATTTTGCGGCGTTCCCGGCAGAACTCGCAGCCGTCCGATTCCAGTACCGAATTGACGATCAGCCGCCGGGCGGCAATGCCGAACTCGTCCAGTTCCAGCAGCAGCCGTTCGGTCTCGAGGATCGCCATCGGTTCCGGTATCGTCACGACGACAAATTCGCTCTCCGAATCGTTGCGCAGCATTTTTTCGATCCTCTTGACGGTTTTCTTCAGCGACATCAGAAAATCGTCGCTTTTGTCCGGCGTATATTTCCCGGAAAAACTCTGCACCATATAGCGGTATTTCCAGCGCATCTTCGCCATGACTTTAATCCAGTCGTCAATCAGGTACGGCGAATTCAGCAAGCGCAGCGCATGCCCGGTCGGAGCCGTATCGACGATATAGCGTTCGAATTTTCCCTCGTCGATGAGATCGACGATCGTCTTGAATCCCATCAGTTCGTCCATGCCGGGAATCGGCAGTTGAAACATGGAATCGATGTCTTCATCATCCAGATGCGTCGACGTATCCAGAATGTTCTTTATCTCATCCTCATGCTGCGTCTTGAATTCTTCCAGGGCTTTTTTCGAATTGACCTCAATGGCGCTGAGGTTTTCAACCTCCTTTACCGGTTTGATCTCCCCGCCGACCGTCTGGTCCAGACTGTCGGCCAGTGAATGAGCCGGGTCGGTACATATGACCAGCGTCGGGCACTGATTCTGAGCGGAACGCAACCCCGCCGCGGCGGCGCAGGTGGTTTTCCCGACTCCGCCTTTTCCTCCAAATAATGTAAGTTTCAAGATTTCGCCTTTTCAGCCAGGGGCATGAATTTATTTTTGTTTGTCAAGTTTGATTTCCAGGATGCCGTTATTATAATTCGATTTCATACTTTCCGGGACAACCGGAGCGGAAAGCAGAATCTCCTTACGGTAATTGCGATTGCCGTCCCGGGCGGAAATTTCCAGAATATCGCCTTTCAGATCGAGCTTGATATCATCGGCCCCGACTCCGGGCATTTCCGCCATGATCACGATTTCTTTCTTCTCATCGAAAATATCGACCATCGGTTCGCGTTCATCTTCAACCACCGGCCCCTTCGGAGTTTTCCTGATATTGCCGAATGATTCGACCACGGGTTTGCCGGCAAGGCCGGTTTTGACCGAAAGCCCGAATACTCCCTTCAGCGGTTTACCGTCTTTCTTAAGGCTGTCGAACTTGATTTCGCCTTCCTTGCGGATTTCCCCGCCGCGTTCTTCCAGGCGTTCTGCCAGGTTAACCAGTTTCTCCAGTCCGTTGGCCAGTCCACCCAAGCTGAATTTCCCGAAGCCGAAATCGACGCTTACATCATCGTCGTCATGTTTTCTCTTAGCCATGGTCGTTTCCTCTCTCTAATTACTGTTGTTGAATGCGGTTATATTTAAGCGGTCAAGCTTATTTTTCTGTAGCATCATTCGCTTCGATTTGAGTTCAGATGCACAATGTTTATGCTATAAATATTTTTGCGGTTCAGCTTATTGGGTTTATTCTTGCGCCGGAGGCGGTTCAACTCCGATCCTGGCTTCCAGCCTTTCCAACCGTTGCTTCAATTCAGTGTTTTCCTTTTCAAGTTCAGTTCCCTTGGCCTGAGTAGACAAATAAGGGTCCTGTTGCCACCAGTTGATTCCCATTTCCATAGCCTTGTCTACCGATGCCACCAGCAGTCTGATCTTGATATTGAGCAAATCGATATCGGCCAGTTGAATTTTAATGTCACCGGCAATGACAATTCCCTTGTCCAGAACCCGTTCCAGAATGTCGGCAAGATTGGTACTGTTATTTGAATGTGTAATGGAACCGGACATTTTAGTTTCCTCTATTTTTTATCCTGGTCGTCTTCGTCTTTCTTTTGCTGGAATCCGACTACTTCCAAGGTTTCCGACAAAAGCACCTCATAAATATTCCGGTCCTGAACCTTGGCGGGCAAACCTAGTGACTTGATAAAAGAACTTTCCTCAAACACTTCCGCTTCACCGGTCCAGCCGTCATCCGTTTTGAGCAGTTTAATGATTTTCGCTTCCCGGCCAAGCTGGCCGTTAAGGAATTCCTTGATCTTATTACCGGCTTTGATAATATCCATTGTCCGCCTCATATATTTATTCAGGTTTTTCCGACCAAAAATTAAGCTGAACCGCAAAAATATTTATAGCATAAACATTGTGCATCTGAACTCAAATCGAA
>JAQULZ010000143.1 GCA_028718375.1 Victivallaceae bacterium
AAATCTACGAGGCTTTCGGAATATTCGCTCCCGACAGCATACCATCAAAAGCCTGGGTGTCCAAGCAAAAACACTCACAATCGCCGTCTACCTGAACATAGTTATATTTTTACGGGAATCCAGAACAGAGATTGTTACCATTCAGAAAAAGCCTATCCAAACAAATACGGGAAGGCGGTGCGGAAAATTAACCTGGCAGACTGTTGTTTTCTATACACAAAAAATTGTAATTCTTCTCAAAAATCTGTAATGGAACGCAAACCGTTAATGTTGCAAATGCAGTCCCGAGTCGAGTATCGCTTTTTCAATCGCGGTAAAGTTTTTCCGCGGCATAAAACCGCTCACTTCGTTCGCTGTTTATACGCTCCAAAACTTGACAGCTCAATCAAAAGCGAAGATCATCACTGTTTTCAAAAACAAAAAAACATTTTTTTTGTTTTTGAACTGTTTATCAGCTCTTTTGCCGGGGCGTCGAGTCAAGTTAAAAAGCCTATAAGTGCCCGAAGGGCCGGAGCACAGCTCCGTTATGCGGCTTTTTTGACTTGACTTGTAAGCCGAAAGGCAAAATACCCGCTCGGAAAAATATTTCCGACATTGATACAGATTTTTGAGAAGAACCTTTGGCCCGCTTGCGGTTTTGCCGGAATTTCAGAATCAGGGCGTGGGTTCGGCCCTGATCGGCCATACTAAACAATTGGCGGCGAAAGCCGGATATCCGGCAATTGCGCTTTTCGGCAATTCCGGGTATTACCGCCGTTTCGGGTTCAGGCCGGGAGAAGAATATGCCATAACGGATTCGGAAGGTAATTTCTGCGAAGCGCTGCTCGTTATGGAATTAGCCCGGGGCGCGCTTGAAGGCGTTTCCGGCAGACTGTGCGAAAATCCGGTTTTTCATGTGAAAGATGAGGACGCCGCCGAATTCGATAAAACTTTTCCGCGGAAGCAAAAACAGGCGCTGCCTTCACAACTGTTTCTGGGGAACGGAACCGTCCGACCGATGCCGGGAGATGATTTTGAAGGAATTTACGCAATCATCAATGATGCGGCAAGGGCTTATAAAGGCATTATTCCCGGTGACTGCTGGCACGAACCGTACCTGTCGCGCGGTGAACTGTGCGGACAGATCGAAAACGGGGCAGTATTTTACGGCTATTATGTCAACGGCCTGCCGGTTGGGGTGATGGGAATTCAGGACCGGGGCGAAGTTAACCTGATCCGTCACATTTATGTCCGGACTGTCTGCCGGAAACTGGGGATCGGCGGCAAACTGCTGGGGGTACCTGGAGTCCGTTGCGGCTAAACCGATACTGATTAGAACCTGGGCCGATGCTTCCTGGGCTGTCCGGTTCTGCCAAAAGCATGGGTTCGAATTGATTGTAACGGCGGAACATAAAAATACCCTGCTGCGGAAATTCTGGAATATTTCCCCCCGGCAGGCGGAAGTGTCGGCAGTGTTGACGAAATACAGAATATCCGGAATAGCGCCGGCAGGTACTTGACAATTTGAACCAGGGCGGATATGGTTACAGTATATTGAAATATTGAAATCAGGAGGAATTGGAATATGCCGGACATTAAAAGTGTTTTAGCCAGTGAGATTCGCCGCCTTGCCAGGAAGGAAGTCAAAGCCGCCTTACCGCCGCTTCGGGCGCAGCTTTCAGCGCTGAAGAAAACCATTGCAGCGCAGCATGTGAAAATCAAAGTGTTGGAAAAAAGCGCTCCTGCGGCAATTATGTCAAAGCCGGAAACCGAATCGCGCTCCGTTGCCGATCGTCCGGTTCGCATTACTGCCGAAAGTATTGTCCGGCTGCGCCGGAAACTGGGGCTTACGCAGGCCCAGCTCGGCACGTTGCTGGGCTCCAGCAACTTTTCGGTCAGTCACTGGGAACAGGGCAAAAGCACGCCGCGCGAAGCCTGTAAACGTAAGATCGCCGGCTTGCGTGATCTGGGGAAACGCGAGTTGAAGCGCCGGTTGACTGAAAAGGGAATTATCCCGACGGTTGAACCGGCTGCAGCAAAAACTTCTTAGTCGTCGATGATTTCGGGACGGAGCGTCGCCGGCGTCATAAATTCCGGCGGCCTTCCCCTCTTCCACGATCATCTTCTGCGGTGAATACGGTTTCGTTTGCAAAACGCTGCCGGAACAGTCAATATACATTAACGTATATTATTTAATCTTAACGAGGAGTTGAGTATGAAACTGCGAAAGAAAATTCTTACTTCCCTGCTGGTCATATTAGTGATTGTCGGGGCGGTGATCGGAATCATTCTGACCTATCTGGGAACGATTGTCGCCGGCGTCATGCGCACCGTCGGCACGGAAGCGGTCGGGACGGAACTGAAAGTGAAATCCGTCGGCATTTCCCTGTTATCCGGCAATCTGAGCATAAACCGGCTGGCAGTCGCCAATCCGGCGGGTTATAAAGCGCAGGACGCCTTCAGCGTCGCCTCCTTTAAAGTCGATCTGGACGTCGATTCGTTGTTTTCCGATACTATCGTCGTCAATAAAATAGAGATCGCCGACATTGTGCTCGATTTCGAACCGACGCTCAAGGGCAGCAATCTCAACGATATCAAGAAAAATATCATGCAATTTACCCAGCGCGAGCAGGCGGCAGAGAAAAAACCAGCGGCTGAGGAAAAAACCGGGACGCCGAAAAAAAGCCGGAAAATTATTATAAAATCTTTTATTCTCAATCAGGGAACGGTCATGGTTTCGTCAGCCATGCTGCAGCAGAGCGTGTCCGTAACCTTGAACCGGCTGGAACTCAACAACCTCGGTCAGGAAAGCACCATTGGGACGGCTTGCGGACGGATTTTCGATGCCGTTCTGAAACAGGTGGCGGAAGCTGTGGCGACGGCAAATATCGAAGGTCTGAATATTGATACGTTAAAATCCAAGCTGTTCAATAACCTGCCGGCGGCGACGGAGAATATCGGCGACGGCATCAATAAAACCATTGAAGGGATCAAAAATCTGTTTTAATATCTGTAACTTGAATATGGTGCATTTGAACCATTACCTGAAAATAAATTTGACCGCTTGATGGATATGGAAAAAGTCGAAATTATGGCTCCGGCCGGATCGTTTGAATCCCTGGCCGCAGCATTGCGGGCCGGAGCAGATTCGGTTTATTTCGGAGTAGGCAGACTCAATATGCGTTCCCGCGCCACGGTCAATTTCCGGACGGACGACCTGCCGAAAATAGTCCGGTTGTGCCGCCGGGCGGGAGTTAAGGCTTATTTGACCCTGAACATCATTGTTTACGACAGTGAACTCGCCGAGGTCAGGGAACTTTGCGCTGCCGCGAAAAGCGCCGGCGTTGATGCGGTTATCGCTTCGGATCCGGCCGTGATTGCCTGCGCCGCCGGGATGAATTTGCCGGTGCATGTTTCCGTACAGGCCAATATCAGTAATGTGGAGGCGGTCAGGTTTTATGCGCGCTTTGCTGAAGTGCTCGTTCTGGCGCGTGAACTGAAACTGCCGCAGATTGCTGCTATTACCGGGGCGATCAACCGGGAAAAAATTACCGGTCCCAACGGGGAATTGGTACGAATAGAGGTTTTTGCGCACGGGGCGCTCTGCGTTTCGGTTTCCGGTAAATGTTATATGAGTCTGGCCATTTACAATTCCTCCGCCAACCGCGGCACGTGTTTCCAGAATTGCCGCCGGCGTTACCGGGTCAGCGACGAGGACACGGGCGAAGAACTGATCATTGACAATAAATATGTTATGTCTCCCAAGGACCTCTGCACAATCGAATTTCTGGATCGAATTCTGGACAGCGGTGTAACGGTTTTGAAGTTGGAGGGGCGCGGCCGGTCAGCGGACTATGTGCAGACGGTAACTGAAATTTACCGGGAGGCGGTTGATGCCTGGCTGGCCGGCGAATATACTGCCGCCCAAAAGGCCGTTTGGCTCGAACGTTTGAGGACGGCGTTCAACCGCGGTTTCTGGTATGGCGGCTATTATTTAGGTGAACCCCTGGGAGACTGGTGCGGCTGCGGCGGCAGTCAGGCCAAATTCCGAAAGGTTCAGCTCGGCCGGGTCAACAAATATTTCAACAAAATCAGAGTTGCCGAGTTGAGCATCGAAGCCGGTGACTTGGCTGTAGGGCAGCAACTTATGGTAACCGGTCCCACTACCGGGGCATTGCGGTTTGAGGCCGGCGAAATCCGTCTGGACGGGAAAAATGTCGGGATAGCTCCGAAGGGCAGTATTATTTCAGTTCCGGTGCCCGGCAAAGTCCGCAAAAATGATCTGCTTTTTTCTCTGGTCGAGCGCCGCTTCGGAGAATCGGTTGAGGGGTAGTATCAAAAATTTTATGAAAAAAATGAAAAAAGGCGGATGTAACGCCTCGGTGATCCAACGGCCGAAAACGTTGGTCGCTCATCTCCAATGAGCGAAAGTATTGCGCGGCTTGCCGCGCTTGGACAGTACCGTTCTCGAAAAGCAATATTTTCAAAAAAAGAACGAAGTGTATTTTTGAAAATGCTGAGCGGTCGAGCTGGATTCAAACGCATAATATTACTTTATCGCCACTTCGTTGTCAAGGCACAAAATCGAGCTCATTACAGTCGCTATTTATACGATTTTGGCCGTTGACAAAAAAGCAGCGATAAAGTGAGACGGGAGGTGTTCTGAAAAACAAAAAAGCTTTTGTTTTTCAGTCAGCATAATGAGGAAAACAGGAAGATTTACGCAATGAGGTAATTTCAGAATTCTCCCCGGCAGATTTTTGAAGTTACCTCGACAGGAAATTAGCAAAGTAAATTTTGATAGAACCAACAAAAAAAGGAGGAAAGGAAAAATGAAAACTCAAAAGAAGATTTTCACCATTATTGAACTTCTCGTGGTGATCGGTATCATCGCTGTCCTGTCCTCAATGCTGCTTCCGGTTCTTCATAAAGCAAGGGAGAAGGCCAGGCAAATTGACTGCATGGTAAATCTTAAACAATTAGGTCAGGCTATTCATTCTTATTCAATGGATTATGACGGGTGGTTACTTTTGTATAACGATGGTACGAACTGGTGGGATTCTTATTTACCCGGTTATTGGAAACCTGGTACAGTTGGAATAAAAAGTTTATTCAAGTGCCATGGCTGGATTCCCAGGATGAAAGAACTTATAAGAACAAACCCGGTATATTCTGACTATCCCGGCTATGGTTATAACCGCTCGGCGGGAGATTTAAGAGGTGAAACTTTAAAGCCCAAAAAAATAAGCTCTATCTGCAAACCTTCGGAAAAGGCCATAATGGCAGATACGGTAGACAGCGACAGCGGATGGATCGGAACTACCCGAATAGACTATAACCGGCATTCAGGGAGAATTGCCAATGTACTTTATATAGACACCCACGTCGGAGGTGTAACGCAGGGAATGATTACAGAAGAACAAACCAGCTGGTAATAATGATTCATACCGATTTGCAATCTAAGAGCAAGTAAAAATCGGAATTATTGCGAATGCCGGAAGCGTTAAAACGAACTGTGCGCTACCGAGGTAGCGACGGTTCGTTTTGGCGCAAAACGGCACCGCAAGAATCCGACCGTACACGGCAGCATGCTTTTGGGCTCGTTCACCGGCAAAAAGAATGGTGCGATAGACCTATCGCTCATTATTTTTGCCGGCAACTCAGCCTCAAAATCAAAGCTGTTTTTACTAGCTAGTGCTTGGACGAAAAAGCCTTAAATCGGTAAATTTCAGCGGGGTCTGATGATTTACGACGGGTCTGTCGGGCCGAAGTTAATGCGAATCATTATAGCGTCACCACCGACGATACAGGAAAAATGCGGTTAAAAAGATGCGATATAATCAGTGAATATCTTTAATATTAAATACTTACAGCTATATTATATTTGTTGTGGTCATCCTGACCGATGTGGTAAAAAATAGTCAACTTACCTCCGGCAAAGCCGGAGGCTTGTAAATGTGAACCGCTCGAAGCGGTTACCGGGTTTTAATGTTCTTTGTTTAATCGAAACAAGTCACTCTGGTCAAGTTTCTTGTCTTCATTCT
>JAQULZ010000144.1 GCA_028718375.1 Victivallaceae bacterium
TCATTTCGTAATTTTTCAACTTCATTCCTGGTGAATTTTATCGCTATCACACTTACCTCGTTGTTAAAATTTAAACAATGAGATAATATAGTATAAAAAGTTAATATTTCAACCTAAACTAGTATAACGATGAAAAGTTTAAAATTGTCCCGCTTTTATTCTTTGAAAGTTAAAAAATATTCAACAACCCAGAAGCACACCTTTTCTGACCATAATTGCTGTTTTTTCCCGTCAACTACTTCCAGCCTGGCCTGATAATATCCCGGCGGCAGTTTTCCTAATGAAAATAAAGTTTTCGTAGCAACGACGTTGAAAGTATACGTTTTGAAAGAAGCCTGGTTTTTTTGTAATGATATTTGTAATTTGCAATGAGGCGGTATGGGGTTCACAAAAAGATGAATATTTCCCGTTACCACGGCGGTATCGTAAAATGCCGGAGCTATTGACAATTCCCCGGCAGTGACTTCATAGCCGGCGGCTTCCCGAACGTAAAGGGGACAAACGTCAGGCAACGAACAAACAGTCAGGCAGGAAGTATATTTGCCCGGGGTTTTTATCTCGAACGGTACCGTTAAATGTTTTTGCTGCCGGGCCGGAACTTTTGAGATTATACTGTTTAACGTGACAGTCTCAGAGCCGTCTCTAAAACCAAGTTCGACTTTTAATTCTGCATCCCGGTCACGATTGTTGTCGACGGTCATTGTCAACGTGTTTTTCCCTATGACCAGTTTGGAAAAATCAATTTGTTTTATCGTCAGGGACTGATAGTCCGCAATATCCAGCTTGTCGAGGCAGCCGAACTGTTCCGGCTGATGCCAGCCGGAAATGGATTTTATCGGACACCATGAGATCGCTTCCTGCGGGTGATAATTATTCCTGGCGATATTGAAGCGGATTACGGGATTTTTACCGAAACGTAAAATACAGAAAGGTATTTTTATTTCAACGGCCCAGAAATCTTTTTCCTGCCGGGCCGCGGCCTGCCAACGGTTACTGCTCCAGTTACTGATTTTAGCGGAACTGCCGTAAACAAAGCCGTCATATAATGTACCGAGCGCATTTACGATAAAATGGTAATAGTTATTTTCCTCCGGCGTAGTGTTCAGGAAGACCTCGACCGAATCGTCATGGTAGATTTTTCCATCCCGTTTGCGTTCGGAAGCCTTCAGATTGCGGCAGTTTCCCTTGTCGCATCTGACCGCGATATAAAGATTATCCCGGTCGCATCCTGCCCAGGCGGTGGTGGGATAAAGGGGACTGACCGCTCCGGGACGTTGACTACCAAACAAATGGAAGTCTGTAATTTTTGCGGCCTTGCTCCATTCCTGCGGTTCTATTCCGTCCAGCGTCGGGGGTACGGGCATCCGTCCGACATCCAGCCGGGGCGGCGCGGCCGAATTTACCAGCGCCCAGAAAAATAAAATGATTGCAGGAAATACGCGATTCATTTTCCACCTCCCGGGGGCAGTTCCATGGTCCAGAGAGCGATTTGCCAGCGGAGAATCGATGCCGTAGCGTTGCTGAAATTGGAAAAGTCCGCTTTGACCGACGAATCCCCACAGCCGTAATTATCGTTAAATGGAACCTTTTCCAGTAATATTTGCAGTTGTTTTTCTATGGCTTCAGCTTTTTCAGCGGAAGTTCCTCCGGCTTCTTTGGCATTTTTGATTCGCTTCTCCAGGGTTGTCAGATAGCAGTAGTCGTCGATGCCTTCCCGAATGCCTTCCCATTGGAGAGTGGGAATGAGATTCCCGGCTTTATCCGCGTAAGTTAGGGTCGGATACCCATCCAGTTGAGCGGTGCCTTCGGGATCGATGTTCCGATGTAAAGTATAAATCCACGAAACCTGGCCTCTGATTTTCGTAACATAGGCGAAAAATCCGGTGCCCCAGCGACTCGGCATTAAGCCGCCGGGAATACGGCCGTAACAACCGCTTCCGCCGTACTGAAACGGGATGTTTTTATATTGCTTGACTTCCTCCAGTAATTTGTCGGTCTGTACTCTGTTTTTGTACATATTTATAGTGAAAATTTGGACATAATTTAACGGAGCCAGTTCTTTCCAGAACGGCCCATGCATATAAGCCGCGCCCTGGAAACCGGCTTTCCGGATCAGTGCCCATTCCCAAAAAGCTCTTTCCTGCCGGGTGTGATGGTCGCCCGGTTCGTCGATTCCCATAAAGTAGCATTTCAGATTGCCGCCTCCCAGCGCCTTGACCAGTTTGTCTACTTCTTGGAGGGCGGTGATGCAGGACTGTTTGAAAGCCGGATCGTTCATGGCCGGACTGACTCCGCCTTTTTGACCGAAGGCAGGCAGTTCATAGTTCATCGCTTTGGCAACCTGATACTCCAGCAGATCGCCGAAATGGATTATCAGGGGGCCTTTCATTCCGGCTTTTACCATGGCCGGAACGATACGCTTGAGTTTTTTGAAATCCGCAATCCGCAGTTTGCCGTTAACTTTGGTCAGTCTGATGGTATCGGAACCATAAACGCAGGGTAAACTCAAGCCGTCGATACCGTGGTTTTTGAAATCCCTGCAGGCTTCCGCCGCTGCATCTTCAGCGGAGAAATTTTTTCTGATAAGTCCTTTGAAATTGGGGGAATTGTGAACCAGCCAAACCATTCTCTCCGGAGCCGGTTTTTCCAGTCTGAAGGGAAGTACCCGTAAAACAAATTCGGTTTCGGAAGCCGGGGCATTTCCCGGTTTGATGGTGATTTTGCCTTTATAGATTCCCGCGGCAGCCTTTTCCGGCACTGAAACCAGAAAGTAAATACCGGCAGTGGTATTTTGACTTACGGAGAATTTTTTTGAAGGCAGGAGCAGTTCGGGAATGATGGAATAGGTATTGTCATTGCCCTCAGCACTGGCGGTAGTTCCCTGCGGCCAGTAATGCACCAATTTAACTTCAATGGCTTCTTGGGTAATCCGCTTTTCGCCCGAACCGGTCAGGGCGGATATCGAGACCGCTATGTTTTCAAGTTTTTTGAGGCTATATATTTCCAGCCAGGCCGGCTCTTTTTCTCCGGGAGTGGCAAACAACGTGATGCGTTTGACGAGTTCCTGGCGGGATGGAATGCTGTAAGGATAAGTATCCCGCAAATTTTCGCGCCTGAATACCACGTAACCTTTTTGGTTTTCCGCCTTGGTGGCAACAAAGGGCTGGTCATTTGCGGTACAGCGCCTTTCCGGCAGCAGTTGTACTACTTTTCCCCCCATGACGCGCGCTGAAATAGCTTTGGCCAGGCTTTGTTTATCAGCGGGGATGAACTTGATGGATAGATCGTCGATCAACACTTTTCCGGTACATTGCGAAAGTGTGAAGCTGACGGAAATATCCGTTACCGAGGAAGGCAGCATGTAATTGAAACGGTATTCCGTCCAGTCTTTCGTTCCGGTACCGATTTGCAGCCCCTTGAAATTTTTATATTCGCGTTTGCCGTTTTTTTCGATATGTCCGATCAGGAAAGAATGGAAACAACTCCAGAAGTGATTGGGTTTGAGGCTCTTAACCGCCTCCATTTTCGCCCTGAACGATACTTGTATCTCTCCCCTGCCGAAACTTTGTTCGTAGCGGGTATTGAATTTCCAGGACGCGGTTTGGGGCGGCGGAGCATCCGCCGGAATCTCCAGACTCAGGCAATAATTCTTCTCTGTTCCCTCCGACAAAATTTCCTGGCGACAAAACGCCGCGCCAAATTTAGTCCAGTATCCGGTTTGTTTCTTCAGGTTGGTCAGTGAAACATCATCCGCGAGTTCAATGGCTTTATCCGCCATTACCCCAAATTCAATAAAAATAAGGGTTAATCCCAACAATAGCCTTCTCATTACTTTATCTCCTGTTTTTTACGGGTTATGAATTGCAACCCGAATGAAATATTTTCATCCAGTCTGTAATTTTTTATAATTTCTTCGGGAATATTTACTTCCAGGGAACTGTACATAATTCCCCGGTTGGGATGGGACGCGCCGAAATTCAAATACATATTTTTCCAGTTTCCCGCAATCAATACGTTCGGGCAGAGCAGCGAATATACCTTCCTGCCGTCTTTCAGCTTAACTTCCAGATAACAATCCCGGACGGCGTATTGTTCGCGGTTAGGATTGCTTATGCTTATCTGGTTCCGGAGCTTTATCAGTTCATTCGGTACGCGGAGGAAGGATCTATGGCGATTGACGGCCCAGGCATCGGCATTTACCGGCAGGACTCCCAACTCCCGGTTGTTGAAGGACACCTTGAGCGGCTTTGCCGCCGGAAGAATCGTTTCCGGGAACCAGGCGAAGAAATGGAGACGGGCTTCGACAATATCCTTTAATTCGTCTTCAGCCAGTTCGCGCGCCAATTTCTTGCCAAGGAACAGTTTTTCATGGATATTACCTGGACGGGACCAGGAAAATTCCCAGATTTTCCCTTTTCCGATCTGTTCCATAACGACATTCACTTTATGTACTCCGGCCCTTACTATGTAGTATGAATTAAGATAACCGAAACCTTTGGTATATCCCCTTCGGGAGGGCGGCGGGTGAAGGATAAGTTCTGTTTCTCCAACCGCGGTCAGATCACTGATGGACGGATGCGGACAACCGTTGAGCTGCAGAATGCCGGTTCCGTTCCGGAAACGCCATACGGAGGCGTTGTTCAAATGCGTATGTCCGGAAAAATACGCATCGACTTTTTTGCATCCGGAAATGATTTTCAGGAGTGCGTGGTTTTCATTGAAGCGCATGTAATTGAGATTCCATAAAACCGGATGACCGAAGATAAAAACATGTTTGATGGCCGGATTTTCTTCGGCATACGCCAGGCTTTTTTTCAGCCATTTGCGTTGCTCGATATCCCAGCCGGTATCGAAGCCTTCATGATTAGTGAATAAAAAATATGAATTCCCCCAGCGAAACGCATAAAATGGTTTTCCGTTTGACGATTTGCCGGTTTGGGAAGCGACGAACGGGAGAAAATATTTCTGAATATTGTTTTTACCGCCGAACCATGAATTGTCCCCGTACCAGTCATGATTACCGAGACACATGAAAAAGGGAACTTTGAATACCTTTTTGACATCTTCAAGCGCATATTTCCATTGTTTTGCCCCGGCCTCGTCAGATATCGGCTTACTGCCGTTCTGGTTTTCTATCAGATCACCCACATGACAGACGAAATCGATTTCATAACCTTTGCGTTTCAGGTCTTCGGCAATGGCGCGGATATTTTTGCCCGTACTGTAGGTCGGCGGTCGGTAATGCAGATCACCTAGAAACAGAAATGTGCAGGTTTGTTCGGCATTAACGTTATTGGTTATTATGCTCATTAAGATAATTCCGATGGTTAATAATATTCCGTAGAAGCAGTTGTTGTAACATTTTGCCATAAGCTCGTTCCTTTTTGTTCTTTTATTTCAGGCAAAAAATAATTGCTCTAAGTTGTTAGGAGTTATTTTTGAATGGCTCCTTAGTATAAATTTGAAGATTCCAGCCGCTTTTTGGCTTCAACGTGCGCGTCCATGAAAACGCAGATACCCCTGCCGCTATGTCTCGGATCAAAACTGTCCGTGGTATTGAATGAGACAACATTCTTCAACTCGGCCGCGAAAACTATTTGTGTCGGCCGGGTTATCTGAGTGATCCTTTTATACCGCATTGAAGAATTGGTATATCCGGTCCAGACGTTAGTCCCGTAATCATAAATATAATGTTCAGCAGACTTGCACATATAGATATCACTGCATTCAGTCCACGACACGCCGCCGCGTTTCTTGACATTTAAATACGGAGCCAGCGCCTTAGCAAAATTATCCTCCCACGAGCATCCCCACGATACCAAATAACCATTATAGTCATCCAGATACATTACCAGCGCGGCGCCAATTTGTTTCATATTGCCCACGCAGTTAGCTTGGGTGCTACGATAAAACTCTGTTAAAAATGCTTGCAATTCAGCGATATAGGTGTACGTTTCCAATTTAACAATTGGAGGCCCCACATGAAAGCAGAACTTCTGAGTAAAAGCGATGACGCTCTTG
>JAQULZ010000145.1 GCA_028718375.1 Victivallaceae bacterium
TTCTGTGAGGGACAGTTATAATATCTCAGATGGTATGATATTGTGGCACTCCGCATACCGAAAGAGCGGAGATAACAGAGAAAACAAACCTTACCTAATGGAGGTGTTATAATGTCTACTCGACGAATAATTGTGACGGTAATTATCGGGATTACACTGCTGGCGGCAGGAGGTTGCCTGACCCGACGGACGTACTACGAGCCAACCGACAAAACTTTGACCAAGGGAGAAGATGGCCTGATTCGCGGAGCGATCCGCGAAGAAGGGCAGTTTCCCTGGTTTTCGGACGCCCCGGGAAAAAATTTTGCCAACCCGTCATTTTCCGTAATCGGGAAATGACATAACCCATAGGAGGCATTATGCCCAAAATCAAGTCCCTCGTTGTGCCGGCGCTGCTTGCGTCGGCGGCCGCCGTTCTGGTCACCGGATGTTCGCTGTTCAGCAGCGACAGTACCGGTACATCCGAACGTCTGGCCGCGGTGAAAACCGTGGCGAAAACCGTGCTGAAAGCAGTCTGCACTGCCTATAGTTCCGGCGGCAACAGCCTGGCCGAAGCCAAAATCGACGAACTGGTCACGGATGGCAAGCTCACCGAAAGCCAGGCAACGGCGCTGAAGTCGATGCTGGCCGGCAGCGTCAGCTCACTGGAGAAAATCGCCAACAGCGAAGACTCCACGCCAACCGCGACCGCAACTCAATAACCCTCAACCCCGCCGCCGGGGGTAAAATCCCGGCGGCGACATTAAAAATTACGAAAAACAGTTCAAAAGATGATTTGCATAGTTCCGATACCGGAGACAACAATACGAGCGTACCGTCAAGGAACCTGCAGAGGGATATGAAAGGCCCCGCGCACCGGGGGTGCGGCGGAGTGATTCGCCGCGCTCCCAACTTTCACGCTTTGATAAGACTGCATACCGCTACCGCCATTGTCCTTTATATATAAGGTATAGCCGATGGCTCCATGCCATGCCCGTTTACGCCCCTGATCCCGGCTATTTCCCAATTAAAGCCCTGAGCTCAAAATAATTTCAAGAAATAATGCAAATACTTTGCAATAAACAACTTACACGACTTGCTATTGTCGCACACTGGATTTAACAT
The DNA here is from genome assembly GCA_028718375.1 of Victivallaceae bacterium. GTDB lineage: Bacteria > Verrucomicrobiota > Lentisphaeria > Victivallales > Victivallaceae > JAHOYW01. The sequence continues at coordinate 1,105 of JAQULZ010000145.1, forward strand.
GTACACAGAATAAGATAAGATGTTGAATACCAACAAGATAACAAATCAAGGAGCAAGGCAAAATGAACATGAAGGACTTACAATTCGGGATCGAAGTCGAAACGTTGTGCGACCGGGTCAAAGCCGCCAAGGCGGTACAGAGCGTAGTCGGCGGAAGCATCGAACACGAAGGCGGGGTTTACGACTGTTACAGCGTCACCGACCTGCGCGGCCGGAAATGGAAAGTTGTCCGGGATTCGTCTTTATCCAACGTACCAGCAAGCCGACAGGCCGAGGTCGTCAGCCCGATTCTGCATTACGACGACATTCCGCAGTTTCAGGAAATTATCCGGGCCTTGCGGAACGCTAAAGCCCGCGTCGACGGCACCTGTGGGATTCACTGCCATGTTTCCGCGGAACATTTCAACGGCCGCCAGCTCGCGAATCTGGCGAAGATTTTTTACAAGCAGGAAGAACTGATAATCCACGCTTTCGGGGTAAGCCGCCAGCGCCTTCAGAATTATACCCGCCCCCTGAGCGATGATTTCATCCGGCAGATTGAAACGAAAAAGCCGCAAACCAAAGAAGAATTGAACCGGATCTAGTACGGCTATTACAATACCAATCCCCAGCATTATGACCACACACGCTACCGGACGGTTAACTTCCATAATGTATGGTACCGGGGCACGGTTGAGTTCAGATTTTTAGAGGGAAGCCTTCACAGCGGCAAAATCCGCGCGGGGCTCAGCCTGTGCCTCGCACTGGCCGCCAAAGCCATCAATTCCAAGTGCGCCTCAAGCAAAAAACGCACCTACGACCCCGTCAGTGCCAAATACGATTTCAGGGTCTTCCTGATAAGCAGCCTGAAGCTCAACGGCGACGAATTCAAAAACGTCCGCAAGCACCTTTTAGCCAACATGCCCGGCGACGCCGCGTGGAAACACGGCAGACCGCAAAGGGCTGAGGCATAAACATAAACCGGGGGCGAAAGCCCCCAGCAAACGGAGGTAAGAACGATGATTAAAGCCCAAATTCACGAAACTACATTGGACGGATTTCCGCTGGATGAAACCGGAACGGTAATTCAGGGAAATGACGCGTATGAAGCGGTGGAGGCGATGAAAATTAAATCGCCGTTTACCGCTGACATGGCGGTTGATGAGTACATCGATTATGTCCTCGGTAAAATCATGCCGGAGGCTAAACCGACCGGACTTGACGCGACCGAATTTTTAACCCAACTTGCGGCAAGAGGACTCATTTCCTTCTTACCGGAGGATGACCTTTGTCCCGCGAACCTGATGGAAGTTCTGGAAACCATCCGGCAGTCCGGCGTGACCAATATGTTCGATGTGCCGGTAGTTACCGGACTTGCCGAACAAATGGGCGAAGCCGAAGTCGCCGGTTGGATCAATACCCATCAGCATGACTACGGCGAAATCATTCTTCACGGCAGGCCGAATCCCGAATCACAGGAGGTGAAATAATGTGCGGACAAACCGGCATAATCTTCGGGAACGCCGAGCGTTCCGAGGACGAATTAAAATATTTCCGGGAACTTTTCCAGCGGCTTCTGCTCTTGAACCGGAAACGGGGACCCCATGCCGCGGGCGTGGCGACGGTCAACGCTGACGGCAGTTTCCAACTGCTGAAACGCCCGCTGGAAGCCGCCGCCTTTACCCTGCTTCCCGAATACGGCGAATTCATGGATTCGCTGAAACCGGAAGTAACCCTGCTGATGGGGCATACCCGTTTTGCCACGGTCGGGAGCGTCGAAAAAAACGAAAACGCCCATCCCATCAGGTCGGGGAACTGCCTCGGCACGGTCAACGGCACGATATTCAACGCCGATACTTTGTTCAGGAGATTTAACCTGACGCGTTTCGCGGAAGTCGACAGCGAACTCATCGTCCGGCTGGCCGACAAATGCGCCCCGGAAGGCAGAATCCAGATAGATAAATTTCTGGATTGTTTAACGGACTGCCGGGGACAGTTATCGGCGGTTTTGACCTCGCTCGCCGCTCCAAAGGAAGTGGTAATCCTGAAAGGCAACAAGCCGCTGAGTCTGTTCTATAGCCCACAAAGCAAAGCAATTATTTACTCGTCCGAAACCACCCATATCATGACGGCATTGCGGGGCGACAAAAACTGGCTCAAACTGAATCTGCCGCACATGACCTGCGTGGTTTTCGATGTCGAAGACCTCATAAGCCCGCAAATCCATCGCCTTAAATTTATAACCCAGTCATGGAGGAATAAACGATGATGACGGAATTATTTTGTTATGGGTCGCTTATGACCGGGCACTGGAATTCCCGTTACTGCCGCAACGCGGTGAATATCGAACCGGCCGCGGTTTGCGGACGGATTTACCAACTGCCGCCCGGCTATCCGGCATTAATAGTCCCGCCGGAAAATATTATCGCTAAGGGAACGGACTCCCCAATGCGGGACGCGAAAACTCAGTTCGAGCATAACCAGACTATGCCGGAATTCCATATCCAAACCGGCTGGCGGGAAGTCCACGGCGAACTGGTGACTTTTGATAACCCGGACAGCATTATTTCGATTGACCGTTTGGAGGGAACGCCTCGTTATTACGAGCGGGTTTTGCTCCCGGTGCGACAAACGAATGGCAACATAATCGCGGCATGGGTTTACATAATGTACCGGGTTCCAACCGGTTCGATCAGCCTCAGATCCGGTCGCTGGCCGGAATAAAAACAACCTAACATAAGGAACAGAAAACCATGAATGCAAACGAAATTCACAGTGGAAAAGACTACATCGTAAAAGTCGGCCATAACGAGGTCAAAGTAAAGGTAATCAGCGGTTCCGACCGTGGCTGGGTAGTAAAAACCGCCGGAGGCAAGTTCATGCCGATCAACAACAGCGAGCGGTTCATCCGCCCGGTGGAACATGCTCCGGCTCTGGCGGTACCCGCTGAAACTGCCACTCCGGCAGTACCGACCCCGGCAAACAACTCGGACAAAAAACTCTCCATGCTGGACGCGGCGGCGGAAATTCTGAAAGGAGCTTCATATCCGATGTCGGCCAAAGAAATCATCGTCGCGATGGAAGATTCCGGCATCTGGAAAAGCCCTGCCGGTAAGACCCCACATTGCACGTTGTCCGCAGGACTGAACCGGGAGATTACAGGAAAGGAAAATCCTCGTTTCCAAAAAACCGGCAAAGGGCTGTTCGCCCTTGCCGAACAAGGAGGTGAACCATGTGCGAATTAATCATATTCTTTTACAACGGCTGGGAACAGCAATGTTCCCGCCGGGTGGCAAGTCTGGGGAAAGCGACGGTCTGCGGGAAACTTTATCTACTCCCGCCCGATTCCCCGGTACTGCAAATCCCAAATGACAGCATACTTCTGGCGGGCATCAAAGATGCTTTTGAATCTGCCCAGGAGCAATATCAGGAAAATGACCACGGCGATTTGGAATTCAAAATTCTTGACGGCTGGGATACCGTCCACGGCGAACTGGTAACTTTCTATGACCCGGAAAGGAACATCCCTGAGCTCGACGCGAAATTTGGGACACCCTTCTATTTCGACCGGATATTGATCCCCGCCAGAAAAGCGGACGGCTCGATTATCGCCGCATGGGCTTACGTCATGCACGAAATCCATTTTTCCGCCCGCCGTCTGCCGGACGGCATCTGGCCTGAGAAACCGTTAATCCAAAATGGAGACTAAAAATGAGCAAAGCAAAATTAACTAATTGTCCCGATTGCAATGTCGCTCCCGGCCAACCGCATCATGACGGCTGTGATATCGAACGCTGCAGCGTCTGCGGGCTTCAACGCTTGGGCTGCACCTGTGAGGGGCACGACCCGCAATTCGCGCGCTGGACCGGACTCTGGCCGGGAGAGGCGAAAGCAGACGCTCTCGGCTTGGATCTGAACGAGTTCTATATGAGCGGAGCCTATAAAAGTTTCATGATCAAACCGGAGAAAAGACAATGACAGATGATAAAAACAGAACTTCCGTCCTGCGCCAGTTGACTGCTTTAAAGAAAATGACGCGTGGTGAACTCGACGACAAATGGCGCGATCTTTACGGTTCCGAGCCGCCAAGTTTCCGCCGGGCTTTTCTGGAACGTCGACTCGCGTATCGTATCCAGGAACTTTTTTATGGCGGACTGGAAGAGCCGGTCAGGGAAAAACTGGATGAAATCGCCGACAAGGCTGAAGGGAAAAAGGCCAAAACACGTGTCGAAGTCGACGGCAGAATTCTGCCCGGTACCCGCTTTACCCGCGAATGGAACGGCAAACTCTATGAAACCATTGTCCGCGAGGACGGATTCGAGTACAACGGGCAGATGTACCGTTCGCTGTCGGCCATCGCCACCGCGATCACCGGCACCCAGTGGAACGGCCGCAAATGGTGGGGTCTGCCTTCCCAAAAACATAAAAAACGAGGTTAATATGTCTGAATCACCTGAAGCAAAAATCATACGCTGTGCCGTATATACGAGGAAGAGTACCGAGAAGGGGCTGGAAAATGAATATAATTCTTTGGACGCGCAGCGGGAATCGGCCGAAAATTATATCAAAAGTCAGAAGCACAACGGTTGGCGGCTTATTCCCGAACATTACGATGACGGCGGCTATTCCGGCGGCAATACCGAACGCCCTGCGTTGAAACGCCTTATGGAGGATATAAAAGCCGGCAAGATAGATATTTTGGTGATTTACAAAATGGATCGTCTATCGCGTTCTCTGCTGGATTTTATGAATCTGGCAGAGTTTTTTGAACAGCACAATGTCAGCTTTGTCAGCGTCACTCAGGACATCAATACTTCGACCTCTTCAGGCCGCATGATGCTCAACATTCTCATGGCCTTCGGACAGTATGAGCGGGAAA
>JAQULZ010000146.1 GCA_028718375.1 Victivallaceae bacterium
AGTATAGCACATAAATAATTATATTTCAATAGATAAAATCAAAATATATTAATATTATTATTCTGACTACATTTTAAAGAAAAATCTGAACTCAGCTAAGCTCAAAATAATCAAGTAAAATCCGTTAAAAGTTTTTCAGGTTTTGATTGGATAGTTACTAACCTTTAGATTGCAAAATGGTATGAGTTAATGTTTAAACTGGATTTTGCTCTGTGCGGAGACGACCATTTGCAATTTGCAGCTCTCTGGAGACTGCCATGTTGATCCATGTCGCTTCGCACAGAGTTTTTCCAACACGGCCGATAAAAAATAGATTTGCCGCCGGATCACGGACGGCCCAAGTGGTATGATTGTCGGTTGGAATCTTTAAAAGCAGTTACAGACTCACAAAACGTCAAATTATTTCCTTATTTTGTCTTGAGTTCCGACGAGTTGGGATGACCCATTCTCACTCAAGACAAGAAAATAATTTGACTCCTTTAGACATAAGGTATTGCAAATCGGTATAAGCAATATCAGCAAATGTTTTTGCAAGAGGCTTTCGACTTTACTTTATGACGGAATGGGATAGTGAGAGTTGGTCTTTCAGGTTTTTCGCTTTTTGAACTTGTTTATGTCATAAACCGTCGAAGAACCAAATATAGTAATAATTGCAACTTGGTATAAAAATCGGAATTATTGCTTTTTTCAACTTTGCCGGGTGGAATCGACGATTTTCTGGATGATGACGAAAATACCGGGTACCAGCACCGGTCCTAAAATACAGGACAGCGTCATACCGCCGACTACCGTCATTCCCATGGATTTCCGGCTGGCGGCGCCGGCGCCGACCGAAATTACCAACGGCATGGTTCCGAAAATGAACGAGATGGCAGTCATCAGGACGGCCCGGAAACGTAATTTCGCCGCGAAAGCAGCGGCTTCGACGATACTTTTACCTTCCTCATGCTGAGTTTTGGCGAATTCCACGATCAGAATGGAAGTCTTTGCCGAAATCCCGAACAACAGCACGAGCCCGACCTGGCTGTAAATGTCATTCGCCCGTTCCATCACCCACAAATACAGCACCGCCCCAAAAAACGCGATGGGAATAGCCAGCATGACTCCGCCCGGAATCGTCCAGCTTTCATATTGGGCGACCAGGAAAAAATAGATGAACAGGATCGACAGAATGAAAATCAGCACCACCCGTCCGCCGGCGATTTTTTCCTGATAGGACATATTCGTCCAGTCGTAAGTCATTCCCGTCGGCAGGATGTTATCCGCGATTTCCTCCATGGCCTGCATGGCCTCTCCGGAACTGACGCCGGGAGCACCAGAGCCCATCAACAGCAGTGACGAGCGCATATTGTAGCGTTGCAGGTATTGCGGCCCAAGTTGCCTTTCAACGTCTACCAGCGTACTCAATGGCACCATTTCGCCGGTATCGTTCCTTACATAAATGGAGTCGAGATCAGTTACGTTCGAGCGTGCGGAAATAATTCCCTCCAGCCAGACCCGGTAAACCTTGCCGAATTTGTTGAAATCGTTGACATAGGTCTGTCCGGCGAATGCCTGCAGGGCGTTATTGATGTTCGCCAGGGGTACTCCCATTTCCAGGGCTTTTTGCCGGTCGATCTTCAGGAATATTTTCGGCTCCGAAGCGGTGAAGGTGGTAAATGCCTGCATCAGCCGGGGATCCTGGTTGGCCGCCGCCATGAGCCGGCGACCGGCCTGCGCCAGATGTTCCGGATGAGTTCCGGTCAAATCCTCCAGGACAAACGAAAACCCGCTCGTTCCGCCTACCCCGGGCAGCGCCGGCACCCCGAACGGAATCGCCCGGGCTTCCCGTTCCTGTTTCAGCAGGGTTGAAACCTGCTTCATAATGGCTTCCTGGCTCAAATTCGGAGCGCGCCTTTCCTCCCACGGGATAAGCGACACAATCAGCAAGCCGCAGTTGGAAGAAACGGTACCGCCCAGAAGATTGAACCCGGCAACCGAAATGACCGTATCGACTCCGGGCCGTTTTTCCAGTTTGGCGCTGATCCGTTTGACGGTCTCGATGGTGCGCGTCATTGCCGCGGCATCCGGGAGTTGGACATGAATGAAGAACGCTCCCTTGTCCTCGTCCGGAATGAAGCCTTTCGGCAGGATAGTGTAGAGCCTTATTCCCAGACCGAATATTACCGCGACCAGAATGACCACCAGAACCAGTTTCCGGATCAGACTTTGAACCAACTGAACATATTTATTGGTAAAGGAAGCGAAATATTTATCGAAGTATCTGAACAGGATAAATTTCTGATGATCTTTCTCCACCGGTACCAGGATCAGGGCGCTCAACGCCGGACTCAGGGTCAGGGCGTTGACGCTGGACAGCACCACCGCAACGGAAATGGTGATCCCGAACTGCCGGTAAATTTCCCCGGTAATGCCGCCCAGAAAACAGATCGGCAGAAACATGGCCAGCAGTACCAGGGTGGTAGCCACCACCGCTCCTGATACCTGGACCATGGTCTTGATCGCCGCGTCCCGGGGCGCCAGGTGTTCGTCGTGCATCAGCCGGTTGACGTTTTCGATCACCAGAATGGCATCATCGACCACCACCCCGATCGCCAGAATCAGCCCGAACAGCGTAATCGTATTGACCGAATAGCCGATCAGATACAGGACGGCGAAGGTGCCGATCAGCGATACGGGAATCGCCACGCTTGGAATCAGGGTCGAACGCCAGTCTCCGAGAAACAGAAAGGTGATCAGAATTACCAGGACGACGGCCTCGATCAGAGTCTTTACAACTTCATGAATTGAAGAACTCACATATCTGGTGGTGTCATATTGGATATTATATTCCATATCTCCAGGAAAATCCTTTTTCAGCCGGTCCATGGTTTCCCTGACCCGGGCCGCAATCGCCAGGCCGTTGGCGTCGCTGAGCTGATAAATCACCATCAGGGCGGCATTCTTCCGGTTGACCCAGCCCTGGGTCGAATATTTTTCCGCCGCCAGTTCGACGGTCGCGATATCCTTAATCCGGATATTCGCCCCGTCCGGATTGGAGCGGACGATGATCTTTTCGAAATCGTCAACCGTACTAAGCCGGCCTTTGGTCTGGATGGTATAACGGTAAATCTGACCGGCAGCGATGGGCCGTTCACCAATGGCGCCCGCGGCAACCTGGACATTCTGGGCTCTGATCGCCTTGGCGACATCATCGGCGGTGACGTTCAGACCGGCCATGCGCTGCGGATCAAGCCAAACCCGCATCGCGTAGCGGAGTTCTCCAAGGTTCTGCACATCGCCGACCCCGGGAATACGCGCCAGTTCCTCGGTCAGGTAATTCCGGGCGTAATTGTTCAATTGCAGGGCAGAGCGGGTACCATTCGGAGAAGTGAGGGTCACCGCCATCAGCATATTGCTGTTCTGTTCCTTGACCACCACCCCCTGGTTTCTGACTTCTTCCGGCAGCTGCGGGGTGGCCCAGTTTACCCGGTTCTGCACGTTCACCGTGTTGCTGTCGCCGTTCGTACCGATACCGAAGGTCACTACAATGGCAGCGGTTCCCGCGTCGGAAGCAGTGGAGGACATGTATAACATGCCTTTCACCCCGTTGAGCTGCTCTTCGATCGGGGCGATTACGGTTTTCTGGACGGTTTCGGCGTTCGCACCGGGATAAGTCGCGGAAACCCGGATTTGCGACGGAGTGATATTGGGATATTGCGTCACCGGCAGAAAGCGCAGCGCAATAATCCCGGCCAGCATGGTTACGATGGCGATGACACAGGCGAACCGGGGACGGTCGATAAAAAATCTGCTAAACATCGTCCGGCATCCCTGCCGGGGCGGTTTTATCTCCCGGTTCCGCTTTTTCCGGAGTCAGGTAAGGTTTTCCCAGAACCGGCTTGACGACCATGCCCTGGCGAATCAGCTGCAGCCCGGCCACTACCACCCTTGCTCCGACTTCAAGTCCGGCTTTTACCTCTACATTGGTGCCGCTTTTGACGCCCTGAATGATCTGGCGGCGCTTGACCTTATTGTCTTTACCGGCGACCATGACATAATAACCCGCCAAATCCTGAGCCACGGCAATTTGCGGAACGACCACCGCATTGAGGCTCTGGGTCAGGTCGATGGCGACCCGGACATACATGCCGGGCAACAGCAGCAGATCGGGATTGGGGAAGGTCGCCTGCATTGACAAAGTCCCGGTAGTCGGGTTGATTCTATTGTCCCAATAGGTGATTTTACCGGGATATTTGTATCTGGCACCGTCCGGGGTGTACAGGATGATCCGAAGCCGGGCGATTTCTTCAGAAGTGCGATAACCCAAAGCGCGGGCGTGAAGAATCAGTTTATCGGTGATGTTGTATTGTACCCGTACCGGGGTGATGTTGGCTACCGAAGTGAGCGGCCCGCTCGACGGGCCCAGTACGTTACCAACGCTGTAGTTTTCCAGCCCGACATAGCCGTCGAACGGGGCTCGTATCTCCGTATAACTTAAATCCAGTTTAGCCAGTTTGACTTCCGCTTCCGCCTTCATCACCGCGGCGTCCGCCTGCATTTTCGAGGCCTCGGCTTCGTCCAGAGTGCGCTTGGAAACCGCCCGTTTAGCATAGAGATTTTTCTGGCGTTCATAATCGCGCTCAGCGTTCTTTTGTACTGCCAGTGCAGTCAGCAAAGTTCCCTCCGCCTTCTGCAGATTCGCTTTGTATTCGCTCTGTTCGATCAGAAAAAGCAACTTGCCTTTTGCTACCTTTTCGCCTTCATTGAAATTGGTTTTTTCCAGGAATCCCTTGACCCGGGCGACTAAATCCGCCCGGTCATAGGCTTTGACTTGTCCCACGACGACGACCGTTTCAACCACCGTGCCGCGTCCCACCGCAACTACCGTAACGGTCGGCGGCGGTTGCGGCCGGCGGATTTTCTTCCGGCAACCGTTGCCGGCGATCAGCCCAATTATCAGCAGAAAAGATAAAATTCTGACTTTCATGTCCGTGCTGTCCGTTCTTTGACCAGCAGCAGTATTTGCCGGATATATTCTTCGTCCCCGGCGAAGAGCGCTCCCGCGGCCTCCGTCACCAACCGACCGCGGTATTCCCACCAGAAATGAATCATTCCGATCAGCATGATAGTAAAGTATTCCGGGGAAACGTCCCGGCGGATCTCCCCGCTTTCGACAGCTCTTTTTAAACGCCGGAAGAGCGCCAGCTTGCAGTCTTCACTTTTAAGCCAGGGCTTTCTGAGCCCGTTCAGACGGTCCCAGTCCATCAGGCGCAGCGCGATCGGATTTTCGCGGTGGAAAGTAAAAATTGTCCGAATGATCTTTTCGATGAAACCGTATAAATCGGCTTCGTCATTTTCGAGATTGTCCAGCAGCGGAATATATTTTTCCACCAGCGCCAGCTTTACTGCATCATAAATGCCTTCCTTGTTTTTGAAGTGGTGTAAAATCAGCGGCCCCGACATGCCGCAGGCTTCAGCCAACTCGCGGATGGACACCCCGTTAAAACCCTTTTTGGCGAAAAGTTTTTCCGCCGTTCTGATAATTTTTCTTTTTTTTGCCTCACCATTGCGCCGCCTGGGGATGTTCATCCTTCAGCCCTCCGGTAAATTGCGGAATTATTTACTTATCGTTCAGTAAATATACATGCGGAATTCAACTTGTCAACACTCAATAAAGCTAATTTCATACCAAGTTGCAATCTAAGAACAAGTAAAAAATCGAACATCGAATGATTAATTTCCCAATTTCTTCGGTTGATTATTCCGGGTTGGTTATTGGATATTCAATTTTCCCTATTTCGCACGAGTCTTATTTAGTGCTTGACCGAAAACTCCTGATTTCGGAGTTTCCCATTGCCGTTGACAAGTCAAAGTGATAACCACAGCGATTTTTATTCTGCAATATTTGCATTTTTTTGCAAACTTCATCGTTTTTTTGGT
>JAQULZ010000147.1 GCA_028718375.1 Victivallaceae bacterium
CATAGGAATATCTCCTTTTGAACTTTTCCGAACGGTTCACAAAGTTGATATTCCTACTATTTACGACCGCAAAAGTCAAACTTTGCCAGTCCTCCGGCAGAGCCGGAGGTTTACCAATTTAATTATCCCAATAGGATTTAGGTTTGATTGGGCTCCATATGGATAGTTGCTTCAATGGCGAATTCCCGGAATAATTCTCCTTCTATCTGCCGGGTGATCGCATGCGCTGCTTTCAGGGGCATTTCCCCGTCCAGATGAATGTGAAAAGTCAGTTCCGTATGATTTCCGTAATCATGAATATGGAAATGATGCACATAAATTTCCCCTCCGCTGTATTTCTCGCAGACTTTTTTCACGTTGGCAATCAGCTCTTCGCCCGGGGGGCGCCCCAATAAGGGACTGATGGCGCTTTTCAGGATACCGAAGGCGGCATACATAATGATGACCGCAACCATAATTCCCAGTGCACTGTCAAGCCACCAGGCGTTTCGGCCGAAAACAATTCCTATCAGGATGATGACTGAACTTATCGCATCCGTGCGATGATGCCAGGCATCCGCTTTCAGCGCGGTCATACCGGTTATTTTACCAGTCCAGAACGCATATTGTGCCATGGCTTCTTTGACGACAATAGTGATGATCATGGCCCACAACGCCAGGGAATCGTAGGCGGCCCCCTGCCGCTGTTGCAGCCGTTCAAAAGATTTCCACAGAAATTCAAAAGCGACCATCGCCAGCAGTATCCCGATAACCACCGAAGTAATCAGTTCCGCCCGCCCGTGTCCGAACGGATGTTCTCTGTCGGCGGGTTTATCGGCCATTTTCAATCCGAACAGCAAAATAACCGAAGTCAGCGAATCCGACAGGCTATGCCACGCATCCGCGATAATGGCCAAAGACGCCGTCCGGACTCCCACCCAGAATTTAAACCCGAACAACAGGATATTGCCGAATATCGACAGCCAGCCTTCGAGCCGGGCTATAGCTTTACGGTTTTCTGTATTTAGCTCGTGAACATTCATAAAATCTTGGCCTTGTCCGGCCAGTTCGAGTGAAAACTTTTGGGTATTATTTATCCAAACAATTATAATTTTTTTGTTATAAAACTATTGTGACTTTCTGTCGCTCAAAACGTTTAATCAGACTATCATATTGAAACGGCAATGGCAAATATTGGCAAATAAAAAATTCTCCTCGAAATTTTGCGCCTGAACCCGTAAAAAATCAGACAGAAATTGAAACTAAATTTTTATAACCTGTCCAACCTACCCAACGGCTGAAATCACGGTAAAAATACCATGAAGTAAAGCAGAAGTCAATAGCCTTGGCAGAATTTCCCTAATCAGTCTTGCGCAAAATCATTTTTTTCATTCTTCCTGATACCTGTTTTAATTTTGACTAAGCTAGTGTCAAGTCAAGTCTGTAAGGTCAACAAGATTGCGAATCATCCGGATGCTGGATTGCGCGACTCTGACATGCCGCTACCGAGGTAACGGCTTAGTCAGAGTCGCGCAATCCAGGGGCGGATGAACGCAACCGATTGGCGGCCGGGGGCTTGTGCATTCTGTCGAGCGTTACCGACTTGTCCGATGGGCAGCATCGCCCTGCGCCAACAACGCTCGACAGCTTTGCACAAATCCTCTCGGTCTTGACGACCTTACAGGCTTGACTTGACACTAGCAGTCTGTCGGACTTTATTTAAAGAGGCAGGTGTATCATTAGCGAGGGGGCGATATATTAAGTTCAAAAAGGTGTAGTATAAAGCAAATTCTGAGATGTGGTTTAATTGGAAATGGGTAACACTTCTCGATTTCTTTTTATGTTGATATGACCATTTTTGTGAAGCCATGTCTGGACGGCTTTAACGTGTAAAAGTCAAAATACCATCTGACAATCCGGTTGATTTCCTTGAAAAAGCCCTCAATATATTAAGCAAGGAGCCAAAGGCCGACTTACGTCATTTGATTTTTTCAGATGAAAATTCAGATATCCAAAAGGGTTCCATCGCAGCTTGACCAAAAAGCGACTGACCGATTACAATTTTTTTAAGCTAAAAAGGGACAGATAAGGTTAAAGTAGTTTGATTTATCCGTTTTGTGAGGTAAAATGAATAAATATATACCAATACTTGAAGGAGACCGGCAATGCCAGTTGACAGAAATAAGCTTGAACCAGCCAAACTATGGAATATATTTTTTGAAATCTGCGCTATTCCACACCCGTCCGGACACGAAGCTGCGCTTAGCGATTTTCTGTTGAAAAAAGCGGAAACCGCCGGTCTGACTGTTCACAAGGATGAATTCAGCAATCTCTTGATTGAAAAACCTGCTTCTCCCGGACGGGAAAACGGAAAAACGGTTATTCTGCAAAGTCATCTGGACATGGTACCTCAAAAAGCGGATGGGGTTAAATTTGATTTTGAAACTGACCGCCTGAAAGTGATCATAGAGGACGAATGGGTCCGAGCTGATGGAACCAGCCTTGGGGCGGATAACGGTATCGGAATTGCCGCGGCTATGACGATTATGCTTGACGGCCAGGCGGTTCACGGACCGTTAAAAGCGCTTTTTACTTCCCAGGAGGAAATAGGTCTGGTCGGGGCTCATAAGTTAAACCAGGAATTTGTGGCCGGGGATATTTTGTTGAACCTCGATTCCGAAACTGAAGATAAAATATGTATCGGTTGTGCGGGCGGAGCCCGTTTGTCCAGTGATTTCATGATCGACTGGGAAGAGTTAGGGCCGGGAATTAAAGCTTACAAAATAGAAATTTCCGGGCTGCCCGGCGGGCATTCCGGTATTGACATCGACAAAAACCGCGGTAATGCCATAAAATTACTGGTTGACCTGCTCAAAAATGTTTCGGAAGTCATTGATTTGCGCATTTCTATGCTTGACGGAGGAACTTTGGACAATGTCATTCCGCATGGGGCTTTCGCAGTCGTGACCGTCCCGGAAGAAGAAGGCGAAATACTGGTCAATGCAACGCGCATGTTCGCTTCCGGAGCGCGGGCCCAGCACGATTACGAACACCCGATAATGGAAGTTGCCGAAAGCTGGTATATGCCGACTAAAGTTTGGAGCCGGGAATTTGCCGAGAAGGTGCTGGCAGTACTTGCGGAATGTCCGCATGGAGTGATTGCCATGAGCAAAAGTATGCCGGGAATCGTTAAAACTTCCACTAACCTGGCGGTACTGGAGACTTCCATGAACAAATTGCGGGTAAAGACCTCCCAGCGCAGCTTTTATGAGGATGACCGCGAGGCCATGACTAATGAAATCAGCGACTTATTTGACGCCGCCGGAGCTTTGTCTTACGTTGACAGCGAATACCCAGCCTGGCCGCCGAAACCCGATTCCCGGATAGCTTCACTGGTAAGTGAAGTTTACCGGGAAGCCGGCTTGCCGACAGAAAAAAAAGCTATCCATGCCGGGCTTGAATGTGGTATAATTGGAGCATTAAACCCTAAATTGGACATGGTTTCATTTGGTCCGACGATTGAAAACGCCCATTCCTATAAAGAACGGGCTAATGTTGCCTCGGTAAAGAATTTTTACGAACATCTGCTTACCGTCTTGAAACGCATTGACTGATCCGGTGCGGGATGAACCCGCTCTTCCACTCAAAAAAACGGCCATCTTATCAACGGTCGGCGCATGAATCTATCTGCAGGAAATCAGCTCAGAACTTAATGTTGAGGACGGGGAACCAAGGAACAAATCCGTCTTTAATAAAATTGAGAAACCCGAACTGAATACCGCTACTCCGGCTCATATTAATGAACCCGAGTTGGACCCCCCGGGATTTTTGGGCGGAGTTCACAAAACTGGCCTGCAAACCGGTCAACTCGTTACAGACGTTGATAAAAGCGAATTGGGCGCCATTAATATCTTCCCCACAATTGACTGCGGCTGCCGCCTGAAGTCCGATAATATTGCCGCCTACATTTACCGCTCCGGCCTGAATTCCCCACAGGTTGCCGCAGATATTTACCGAACTGGCCTGAAGCCCCTGTAATTCTTTTTTGCTGAAACAGACCCCCAGAGCAGCCTGGATGCCTTTTAATTCTTCATTGAAACATGAAACCCATGACCCCTGAACACCGATAATATCGTCTGTAGCCGCTGCCAGCCAGGATATTTCCGCTCCGTAGACCCGGCCGATTCCTGAACTGAACGGCTGGCCGGTTTTCAGGCCGTAAACATTGGAATTGCTGGTTGAAGAAGGAACGTCGAACCAGATGCCGATCTGGAAAAAAGTCCAGTCATCCAACGGAAGTTTACCGTCTTGGCATTTGCTGACCACTCCCGCCCCATATGCGGGAATTATGGCCACAATGCTGGTCAATAACGCCATTACCAACCTAATTCTTTTTTTCATCTTAGGTTCTCCTGTTCTTTTTTGGATAAATTGATTAAAAACGGAAGTTTATAATCGGCATCCACGGAAAAGTGGCGCCTTCAATATAATTTACAATTCCAAGTTGAAAAGCCTTTTTCTTGGCGACATTGACAATACCGAACTGCAGGCCATTAACTTCTTCACCATAGTTGACAATACTGAATTGGATGCCGTTAAGATGTTTTGATTTGGAACACAGAATACAGGCCTGCAAGCCGTTGATATTATCGGTAGCCCCACAGAAAACTGCGGTTTCAATGCCGTTGACAACGCCCTTTCCGGAACAAAACGGTGCCCCAACCTTCACGCCATATACCTGTGAATTGGCAGTATAAGAAGGAACATCGAACCAGAATCCAATTTCGACGAAATCCCACTTATCGTCTGAAACCGTGGGGGCTTTTGCCGGTTTGACGGCTGGCGTGGCAGTAATTTTGCCTTCTGGAGCGGTTTCGGAACCAAGCTGTTTAACGGCAGCTGGTTTTACATCAGTTTTGCTTTTGGCTTGTTCTGCCGCCTGAACCGTACTTAACCCGGCAAACACCGTTGCCGCAATCATAAGCAATGACAGTTTTCTCATCGAATATTTCCCTCCCGAAAATTAAAGGTTACTACCTGGAGTCACTCGCATTCCGAACAACAGAGTTTTGAGAACCTGTTGTGGGGACCTGCAACTGTACCCCTATATTAATAAATATCGGAATTCTAATCTTACAAGCCCGAAAATATAAAATTGTCAGATTTTCAATCAATTCGAAATTCTGCGGCAACTAAAAAATTACGTAGTTGTTTCGGGTATGATTTACGCTTTTTAACATTTTCCCTTTTTCCGGCTTGCAAGTTTACGGAAACGGATTACTATATATACCCATATGGTTGGCGGCTTAGCTCAGTTGGTTAGAGCAGTGGAATCATAATCCACGTGTCCGGGGTTCAAGTCCCTGAGCCGCTACCACTCATTTTTTCACCAACAGAAGTCACGGAAAATCAACTATTGCTTTATATCCCCTTGTATCAAAGGGTCTTGCAGAATGTATCGCTTTTGCCAAGAGTTCTCAAAAAGACAAATTTCTCTTCGAAAATTCCCGATTTTGCTCTCAGTTTCTCAGAATTTTGTGTCCGGGCACAAAAACGGTCACGTCAGGAGAATATTTTATAACCAACTAGAAGCCAACAATCTAACCCCGAGAAATATTTTTAAACAGAATTTCCCGGTTTTGCGACTTTACGAATGCACCCCATCAAAACACTCGGATTCACAAAACCTGGACACAAATAGTTTTTTTAAGCTAGAAATATTACGAATATGTGGGTATTTATTAATGCTATTAAATTAATTAGATAACGCCGTGTGCAAGTTTTTTTTGAAAAAAAACACAAATGATTTGAAAACAGAGCATGAAGGAGCCATGTTATTGGTGTAAATCCTTTAAATTTGGATAGTTACGTCTAAATTTAAATAAGGATT
>JAQULZ010000148.1:0-3218 GCA_028718375.1 Victivallaceae bacterium
GGATTACTTTGTCGGCGATTGCTTTGTATTGTCGCATGTTGCTATACTCCTCAATTTGCGAAAACCGTTTACACTATTTCTTTAATTCTGATTCCTGGCAATCCATCCGTACCTTGATGAAAGCTTTTTCGCCGCTCTGTAAAGCCGCGCCCGGAATATCGACGCCATCTTTCAGCAGCCGCAATACGGCATCTTTGCTGATAACCGGCTGGTCCGCGTATAATTCATGCCCGTTCTCGTCGGAATAAGCGATAATTTTTTCACTGTCGGTTATCTTGACGCTGTCCGGGCTCTTCCTGAGTCCGAACTCGGCAACCGTCGTTTTCTGGGCGCGCGGCTTTTCAAACCATTCTTTATGGGCCATTATGATCATGGCGATTGCGCGTTCCTCGGATTCAGTATCCGTATCCAATGTCCCGAACGCCTCGTTAAATTTTTCCTGTTCCCGGGCCGTGAAGGCGGCTATGCGTTCATCCATGGCCGCTTTGGCCGCGATAACTTTTGCCCGGCGCGGGGCGAACGCGTTTACTTTATCGATCAACTGGCCCAGGCTCATTTCCGCGATCTCTTTTGTGTCGTACAGAACTTTCCGCATTTTCAAACTCCTTTTTTTTGTCCACTAATTTTCACTAAAATATTAATCAGGCATTGCCTGTTCGTGCCGATTCGTGTAATTCGTGGACTGTTTTTTTAGCATTTCAATGAATATTCCGCCGAAAATTATCAGGCAGCCGGCCGCGATAAACGCGGCCTGCATTACCACAAAAATTAAAATCAATTTCATAGCGTTCCCTCCGCTTCATACCTGACGAAGATATCCCTCGCCGATTCTCTTTTTTTCTCCGGGCTTTCCAGCCATTCCCGACCGGCTTTTCTCAGATCGGCGAGGTGGCGCCGTACCGTCCGCCGGGAAATATGCAAACGCATGGCTATCTCTTCAAGAGTGCTGCGCGGGTCGTTAATTCGTTCTTTTACCGTCCGCCATTTCTCCGGGTATTGCGCCGAAAAATCCGCCAGGAAAATAAGGACTTCCGCGTCCAGCATTATGGCTTGTTGCGGCGTTTCCTTTTCGATCAGCCGTTCCAGCGGCGTCTTTGGCGCCGGGTACCCGCTTCTGATTGAATACTCGTCTTTCCTGCTGATCACTTATGACGCCTTCCTTAATTCCCGATTAATGTTTCGTACTCTGTCAAGCGGCAGCCCCATGCTCATGAAGACCGTTCCCGCCGCCTTAATTTTTTCCCGCCGCTTAATATGCCGCTTGCCCCGCTGTAACCTTTTCATTGTGTCTCCTTATTTCGTGCTGCGTGCTATGTGTTACGTGTTTTTTATTCAACTCTCCCGACTTGGCCGCATTGGCCGCATTTTTCCTAACCAGTTCCGGCCGTTATCCGAGGGCGTTTCATCTATGCCGGACTGGCGACCGGCGCTCCCAGCTTTTTGTTTTTTATCCCGAGGCTTTCGGCCCACTTCTAACGGCTCACTGCCCACGTCAATACCGGCCTTTCTGCAATCCGGGCAGCAGCTTCCGCAATACATCTCCAGGCCGTTGGCCAACATGCTTTCGCGGCATTCCCCGAGTCCCAGCAGCTTCAGGACTTCCTCCAGGTTTTCGGCGATCTCGGGGGCGCCGCAGTTTTCCGCGTCCCGTATCGCCCGGATAATCCTGTTCTCAATCTTCTCTCTCATGATGTCTCCTGCCTGTTTCCTATTTGACTTTAAAGACTTTCCGTTCCCTGAACTCTTCCCGCTTGCCTTTATTCCAGTCCGCGGTCGGCCTGAAATAACCGCAAACCCGGCTGTACACCTCGCATTTTTTCCCGCATTTACCCATAGTTTCAACTCCTGTTTTTATCTGTTCCCGCTCCCAGCGTAGCGAAGGAGCGCTATATCGAGGGCGACGTTCGCCTAAAATCCAAGTATGCAATCCCCGCTGACTCCCAGGCTGTATTCGTGCGGTTCAATTACCGGTTCCACTTCCCCGGCGTTTCTCAATTCAAATTCAGCCTCGTCTAATCCCGACGCGGTCAGGAAAACCCGGCTGTACGCGCGGCCCTTGTCCCATTCCCCGCTCCGTTCCGTCATCCAGCCCATATATCGGGCATGGAAACTCGGATGCAGCCCCTGCAGCATTCCAAGCCCCCGCAGCTGCCCGAAAATCTTCTGCCCGCCCGTGGCGATACCGCGCGCCGCCAGTTCCTTGGCGGCCTCCTGCAGACTCATCGCTCCGATCGGACATTGGGCTTTCATTTCAGTTATCAGTCCGAGTTAGACAATTCTATTTTTAACTCGGGGAATTTCGCCTTGAACGCGCGTTCGATGTAAGGGAAAACTCTGCCCTGCCGCGCCCTGGACAGTTCCGCTTTGCCGATTTCCACGATTTCCGCCAGCCGGGAACCGGTGACGTTAGTTTCAAGCTGGAATTTGTCGATCACTTCCGGGATGGTTTTACAATCGCTCAGGTCGACTTCCAGCATCTCTTCAAGCGTTACTTTGGAGCCGGCGCTTGCAGGCATTTCCGACTTTTGGGGAAGCTTTGGCCCGGATTCACTCAGTTGCAACTCCGGGAAATGCTTTAAGAAAGCTTGCCTTGCAACCCGTACTTCATTTCCGCTTTTAACCCTGGTAAGAGCATTGCGGTCTAAGTCCAATACCCGGCATAAACGCGCCCCCTTGATATTGGTTTCAGCCTGAATCTTGTTGATGGCTTCCAGGATTATTCCGCAACCTCTCAGGTCAACCGCTTTCAGGTCTTCCAGGGTGATATCTTGTTGTCTTTTTTTACCAGGCCGCTTTTCCGGTTTTGGCTTTTCGCCGGGAGCGCCGGTCGCCGGTCCGGCCGTTGCCTCCGGTTTTTTCCCGCCGGGAGCGCCGGTCGCCAGTCCGGCATCTTTTCCCGGACAGTAGCCGTCTCCCTCGTTAGATTGATCAGTCGGATTAATTATTTTAAAACTTCGTGCGGTGTGAATAACCTCACCGTCCACCGTATTCAGCCTGTTAAGCTGATAACGAACCTGGTCGGATGAAGGGATTATTACGTCAGGATTTCTTTCCTGAGCTTTGGCTTTTGCGAGGCGATAGGCTTCAGCCATACTCAGCTTGTTGGGATTCAGATAAAACGCATAGAAAAGCTTCCAGAACAGATCATCGCCGGGCCTTTGCGGCTCCGTTGCCTCCGGGCTTCCGCTTGTGCCGGACTGGCGACCGGCGCTCCCGGC
>JAQULZ010000148.1:3318-5739 GCA_028718375.1 Victivallaceae bacterium
CGCTTCGATAAATGAAACGATCTCCACGTCCAAACCTTCTGTTTCAATCCGTAAAATCATTTGAAAAACTCCTTTTTTTCGTGTCAATTCGTGTAATTCGTGGATGATTTCCTTTCACTTTCAACTTTCAATTTTCAATTATCGTCCTGCGTGCTACGACTTTTTATTTGTTTTTCAGCGCCTGATAAGTTATATTTCATAATTTCTATCATTCGCCGGTCACTTTTAAGCGAGCCCCGGGCCCAATAAAAAATCAGCGCCGGCACTGACAAAAAGAAAAACAGCGCCGCGAGAAAATAATCGAGGAGAAGACTATGAAGCTTTTTAATATTAGCGTTCAATTCGACAAGCTTGGCCTTATCGCTTTCGCCGCCGCCATTGTTGTTTATCTGGTTTGGAGATGCCTGGTCTGGCGGCGCAGGTTTGAACGCCTCAAGCAGAAGGTCAAAAAAACCGCTTCCGCCGCCGCGCGCCGCGCTCTGGCCGGCGATTACGCCGCCGTTGCCGTGACTTTCAGCCGGATTATGGAGCGGAGCGACATTGACTGGGCGATCCTTGACCGCGAGCAGTTCGCTTCCGTTTCCGGTTGCGGCACAAAGGTTGTGGAAGCATGCCAGACCGGCGATCAGGAACAGATAAACAAGGCTATTATTGATTTTGACGTGGTTTGTGCGGTATTCTGCTGCCGCCGGCCATTTCGGCAAATCATACACGTCCCCTGGGAATTCCTGTATACTGTTTTTCATATCAAGTAAAACTCCTTTTTTTGACAAAATCATTGGTGACAGAATCATTATTTCTTAAATCTTAAAACTCAACCCTTAACACTTCCGGCCGCTCCGGCCCAGTCCCAGTGCGGTCTTTTGTCATAGGTTTCCAGTGCCGCGTTAAAGTCGCTATGATATTCTCCCAGGGCGAACTCGCCGTCACGGTCTAAACGCCAGCAAACATAAGGGGTCAAGCTGTTATTAGTCACGGCTAAAAGTTTATTGTGATGCGGCTCCATCGCGATAATTTCCGCCCCTTTCAGCGCAGCAGTATTTTTCGCTTTTTCCACCCAACTAAGAATTGATACTTTTGTTGCTTTTCTCATTTCCCTCCTTCTCCTGTTTTTGGTTTATCTTTTCGGCCCACGGCCTACGGCTCACTTCCCACGTCAGCCCCGGCAACGCCGGGCTACAGTTCCAGCAACTCCAGCGGATCACAACCCAACACCGCCGCATAACGCCGCGCAATACGGATGGTCTTTACGCCGCACATATTGTGTTGACTGACAGTACAAGATTTTACTCCCGTAGCCATAGCCAAGGTTTTTACTTTTACCCCTTTATTCTTAAGCATTTTTTTGAGATTTGTCATAAAATAAGTGCTGTTCTTGTAAATTTCTTTTCCTGTCCTGAGTAATATTTTATACTGTACGGAGCACAATTGCAAACGCAAAAATAAAAAAAGTTTGTTTTTTCTATGTTTAGAGTTTATTTTAGTAAGAAAGAAAATAATTTAAATGCTTATGAAAATTGATGATACAATCAAAGACGCTATACAAAAGGCCGTAGAGGAAACTGGCGGACAAAGTGCTCTTGCGCGGATAACTGGTATTAGCTCTCAGAATATATGTCGCTATTTGTCTGGACAAATAAAAGATTTGTCTGCGGCCTCTTTTGCGAGACTTTGGAATCAAATAAAAAAATACTTGCCGGAAAATTACGAAGAGACTCATATGGCCGAAATAGAGGCTATTTCTCTGGCCTTAGAGGAACACAACGCCAAGCAATTAAAAATAAATCCACTGTTAAAAATTGGCATTCAATGCGAAGCCGAACGCCGGGCTACTGAAGACCTTATCGAAAACGAGCGTTATAAAATTTCAGGAAAACCTTCCGGAAACATGGAATTTCTCGAAATCCAACACGCCAATGAATTATTAAAATTAAAACTTAAGCATGCCGAGCGAGAAAAAGAATTAATGCAGCAGATAATAGACCTCACAAAACAATTATCAGAAAAAAGGGACTAAAGCGTATGGGAAGGAACGTTGGCCGTGGGAAGTAGGCCGTAAGCCGAAAAAAAACAAAAGCAAAGTTTCGATTGTTTCGATTCTTTCGTGGTCAAAAAAACGAGGAGACAAACTGATGAAAAAAATAATGATTGTGTCAATAATATTGCCTTTCGCTTTGCTCACGCTCACTGTATGTCTGCCTATGGGCGTTTTTGCCCAGGCCGATGAAGCGGCGAAGCCGGAATATCACTATCGAAACGTTAAAATAAGCGAACATAGTTTTAAAAAGCTTTTCGCTTACTTCAAGGGTAAATTCTTCACCCTGCCGGACGGCAAGGTCGTTCCCCCGCTCGGCGCGGACGGCGAACTCAAGAAGATAAGTTTTTCCAAAAACGAAATAGACAGCGGCGAGATTACCGGAA
>JAQULZ010000149.1 GCA_028718375.1 Victivallaceae bacterium
CCTATGGCATGACATGGCTCGTTACCTCACTATGCCCATAGTTCCGTTCCGGGCTGGCGGCTAACCTTTACCCGGGCTGGATTGTCCAGCTTGCAAATGCCAGCTTTGCTTGGCGCACTCATTTCATCCTCCGGTTTTTGACATTAAACATTTCAGTTTCAGGACCGTATACTATAAACGCCATCTCCCGTTTTAGTCAAACCGCAGACCGAATTATTTTCAGTTTATGCAGTTGTAAATTCAGGTTTAACGGCTTATGTTTAATTGTCGCTTTCCGGAAACGCAACTTTTCATGAACTTTTATTCAGCGTTGCCGATGAAAAAAACCATCATTATAATTACTTTTATCTGTACCGTCGCCCTGTTCGCACTGCTGGGCTGGTTCGTTTTAAGTTATCGGTCGGCGGCGGCCTGCCTGGCCCGCGCGCAGGCGGCCATGCGCAACGGGGATCTGAAAGCTGCCGAAGCGGCTTTCCTGGAAGTCATCCGCCGTGACCGGGCCAATGAAACCGCCTACCGGGCGCTGGCGGAAATAGCCGAAAAAAACCACAAGCCGGTCTGGGCGGCGGATTATTGGGGCATCGCCGCCAAACTCAATCCGCTGTCTAAAGGACTCCGGGCGAAATACGTTGCGGCGCTGCTGGCGACGGCGCAGTATTCCGCCATCGCCGAACTGCTCGGCGGTCTGGATATCGAAGAATTATCCCAACCGGAACTGTACGCTTTGGCGAGGGCATGTCACGCCCGGAACCGCCCCGATGAAACCCGGCCGCTGGCGGCGGTATTGCTGAAACAAGCCCCTGACGATCCGAAAATCCTTTTACTTTACGCTGAAGTTCAACTTTCTGACCGCAAAACCGAAAGCGCCAACCGGTTTTTTGCCCGCCTCGCCGACTGTCCGGATGAAAATATCCGGATAAATGCTCTGCTCGGGCTCGGCCGCACCTGGCTGCTGCTCGGAAAACCGGACCGGGCCGCGGCCTGTTATGAAAAGGCCGCCGCTGTTTCCACCGCTTCGCCCGGAGCTTTAATGATTCTGGCCGATTACAATTTAAACCACGGCAAAGCCCCGGCCGCCAAACGGCAATATCAGCAACTGCATAAACGTTTTCCGAAAAATCTCATTATCACCCTCCGGCTGGCGGAAATTTATGCGCTGGATAAAGACGCCGCCGCCATCAAAACGCTGCTCAATCACCTGCCGGCGGACTCCCGCGCCGAAGTCGCCGGGAAATACTATCTGCAGGCTCTGCTCGCCTACCTGGAAAACAATCCCGCCAAACTCAAACAAAACCTGCAATTATGCCGGCAATTCCGCAACCGGCCGCTTTACGCCTATCTGCAATTTCCGGAGATTCTGCTTTCAAACGATGTGCCCCGGATTGAGCACTATGTCGCGAAGCTGCTGAAAATCAACGCTTCTCCGGCCGCCCGGGCTGATTTGTGCCGCCAGTTGGAACGATTGGCGCTGCAAGATTTCCAACAGAAAAAATATGATACCGCCGCCGGCCTGGCTCGGATAATGCTGAACCTGCGTCCCGACGACCCCGCCCCCCTTCATCTCGCCATGGTCTGCGCCTATCACCGGCAGAAATGGTACGAAGCCGTTACTGCCGCCGACAAGTTCAACGCCCGGTGTCCGCATACCCTGGATTACCTGAGCATCAAGGGCCGTTCCCTGCTTTATCTCGGTGAAACGGGAAAAGCGCTGCCGCTATTGCATCAGCTGACCGTATTGACTCCCGACCGTCCCGAAACCTGGTTGTGGGCGGCGCAGGCCGCCTATTTGGCCGGTAACTTAAAAAAGGCCGAAGCTTATCTCGATCAAGTGCTGCACCGGGCGGGCGGTTCACATTCGCTGCTCGGCCAGGCGACGACTTTCTTCATCGACGAGGGCAATATGAAACTCGCCGCTAAAATAGCGCGTCACCTGGAATCGTCCCCGGACAAAATTCTGCGGGCCATCGCCCGGCGCATAAAAGCCAGGGAGACCCTGGACGCCGGTCATTGGCAGGAAGCGATAAATTACCTGCGCCAAGCCGCAGAACTTGACGGCAACGGCGACACTCTGCTGTATATCTCGGATATTTACCTGGAACACCGGCAGCCGAAACCGGCTCTGGAATATGCAGAGCGGGTCTTGAAAACGGCTCCGGATTCAGTCAAAGCGCAGTTCCGGCGGGCGGTTATTCTCCAGCAACTCGGAAAATATGAACCGGCAGCGGAGATTTACCGGAAACTGCTGGAAAAATATCCCGGCTGGGCCCTGGCGCTGGTGAATCTTTCCGAAATAATGGCCGCAAAAGGCGCAAACCGGGAGGCTCTGGAACTCGCCCGCCGGGCCCGAAAAACAGCGCCGCTCTGGCCGCGCGCCGGACTCTGTCTGGCGTTGCGGGAGCTGGATTGCGGCAACTATACCGCCGCCCTGCGGCTGCTTGAAGCGCTCCCCGCCCCGGATACCGGCAGCGCGACCGTCCGAAACGCCCTCGCCCGCTGCCTCGCAGCGATAATTAAAAAGCATATTACCGACGGTTCTTTCGAACTGGCAAAACTGCGTCTGAAACAATTGCAAACCATAGTGCCCGGCGGCGGTGAAACCGCCGTCCTGCAACAACTGCTCGCCGCTGCGAAAAAGGCCGCCGACAACCGGAAACCCGAATAATCATGAATTCCGTGCACATCTATCCGAAGTTCAATCCCGCCGACTTTGGCTTCCTGGCGATTCCGGTTCTGACGGCCGTTTACGGTCTGGCCGAAGCCTGGCGGACACACCAGCAGCCCGAAGCGGTCATTACCCTTTGGATTCTGGCCGCCGGCATGAGCACCGTAACCGTCCGGCATTACTTCAAAACCCGCCCGCCCGCCCGTTCCCGGGATATAATCCTCTCCTGGATTTTCCTGGCGGCCGCCGGCGGAACTTTATTGCTGACTGCATTCATCAGCGACACCCTGGCGCTGCGGATATCCCTGCTGCTGGCGGCGGGCGCCTGCCTGGCGCGTTTTGTCCCTTACCAGGTTGTCTTCAAGCTGTTTCCGGCCGGAGCGATTTTTCTCCTGTGGCTGCCGAATTCGACCTATTTCGATACCGTAGTCAGTTATCCGCTGCGCCTGATCGCTTCCAACCTGACCTGCTTCATCCTCCGGCTCTGTACCGTTAACGTAAGCTGCGACGCCACGGTATTGACTTTAGGCCCGGAAAAAATCGCGGTCACCGCCGCATGCAGCGGAATAGCCCAGTTGGAGGCCATGTTTCTGATCGGCTGGATCATCACCATGCTGGTACATCAACGCCTGATTTGCCGAATTTCCCACTGGCTGCTGCTGCTGCCGATCGTCATCCTGGTAAATTCCCTGCGGCTCGCCGCAACCCTGCTGTTGTACTCGGCTTTCGGCCCGGTCGCTTTCGGCAATACCGTCCATTCGGTACTGGGTTACGCCATGGTAATCGCAGTTGCGGCATTATTCTGGGCCTGCCGCTCGCTGATCCCGTTTTCGGAAACGGGGCAGACTAAACGGACCAAACGGAGGGGGGAGGCAAACCGATGAAATTCCATTGGAAACCGGTCGCCGTTCTGGCCTTGTTCCTCCCGCTGTTCCGGAAACTGAATTACCTGTTCGGCGCCTGGCAATATTCCCCGCTGGATCAGCAGGATTTCATTTTCTGGCTGCTTGCCCTGGCCGCGGCGGGACTTTTTTTAGGGTGGGAATACCGGCGGCCGGAAAAAAAAACCGCTTCGGCTCCGGATTACTACGGTTTCATCATGCTGGCCGCCGCGGTCGCCCTACTGGCTGCCAGCGCGCTGAAACACATCAATACGGCCTGGCTGGCCGGCAGTTTGTTATTCATCGCCGGCGGCTGCTGGATCATCTGGGGCTGGCGGGTAGTCTGGTATCTGTTTCCGGCTTTCTTTATCGCCGCACTGGGATTGCCGTCCACTACCTACTGGACGAGTTTCCTGTTCAGGAACTGCCTCGGCAACGTCTCGGGTCTGACCATAAAACTCTTTTTCGCGGCGTCAGCGCTGGCCTGGCTGGCGCTTTGCCTGCGCTACCCCAAAAAAATTTTTATCCGCCCCGAACCGTTTTTCTTCCGGGCCGGACTGGCAGCCTTCGCAGTCAGCTATGTCCAGACTGCGGAACCGCCCCCCCGCGGCGTTCCCCTGCATCTGGCTCTGAAACCCGCCGCTTCCGGCTGGCTGGGCGAAACAGTCCGGCTTTCCCCCCTCGACGCCTCGATCAAAGGTAAAAACGTCATCCGCCGCTATGTGTATTACTCCGCCGCCAACACCCGGATCGGCATCCTGTTCGTCCAACTCCGCAATGACCTGCACGAAATTCACCCCGCAGCGCTGTGTCTGGCCACCGCCCGCTGGAAAATCTGCTCAACCACCCGTAAACTCCTTAAAACCCGGTTCGGAATCCTTTCCGTTACCGAAATCGTCGCCGAGAAACAAAAGCGGCGGATACTTTTCTTCTCCTGGTACAGCAGCGAATATTTTTCTACCGGCAGTTTCATTTCCTTCCGCAAGTCCTGGCACTTCAATGAAACCTGGTGCATTTACCAGTTGGCTACCCCGATTGTCACCACCGTCAGCGATGCTGAATGTACACTACTGGATTTTCTCAAAACTTTCGGTACTCTGGTGCTGAACGACGCAATGATCGATCACCGTTTTAAACCAGATTAAAGAGACGATTCCGGTAATCAGGTTCGCCGCTCCCATACCGGCGAAAATCCCGTTAAGTCCGCCCAGATGCATGCCGAGCCAGGACAGCGGAATCATCAGCACCGCAAACCGCAGGCCGTACAGCACGCTGGCATAAAGCGGTTTGCCGATGGCGTTGAACAGGAATCCCGTATGTACCGAAATGTGACAGAATGCCGATACGGCAAGCTGGATGAGCAGGAAATCGACCGTTACCGTATACACCGCCGGATTGTCGCTGAAAATGCGCGCGAAGTATTCCCCGGCAAACCACACCACCCCGTAAGTCAGAATCGCGTAGACCATGCTGAAAACGATCCCGAAATGCCAGCCTTCGCGAATGCGGCCGATGGTCCCCGCCGCGTAATTCTGGCCGGCAAACGGCATCAGCACCGACCCCATGGCCATCGGCAGCATGAAGGTGAACATCATGATCTGGGAACCGGCGTTAGTCCCGGCCACAGCGGCGTTGCCGTAATCGGCGATCATGCTGACGATCAGCATATTGCTGAGCGGAACAAGGATGTTATTGCCCATGGCAGGAAGCGCGGTCGCCAGCAATTCCCGGCAGGAGGCGGTGAATTTCGGCCATACCGGAATTTCGAAACTGATTATCCTGAATTTGAAATGCAGCAGACAGAGGGCAAGGACGAAAGTACAGCAGCGGGAAATTACCGTCGCCCAGACCGCGCCTTCGAGTTCCCAGCGCGGAAAACCCCAGTTTCCGAAGATCAGCAGCCAGTCGAGAAAAATATTGAGCACGGCGCCCGTCCCCATGATGAACGCCGGGATCAGGGCATGGCCGGTCGCCCGGATGGCATTGTTGGAAATCATCGGCACCACCATGAACACGACGAAGCCGAACCAGATATCCAGATACCGCGCCGCCTGGTCATGCACCGTTCCGGCG
>JAQULZ010000150.1 GCA_028718375.1 Victivallaceae bacterium
CTTTGCCGCTGACTCCTCCAGGGCTTGCCGTAAGATTGCGGGCAATTCCCTCTTGCGTTTTGCGCTCCGGCGGAGTATCCCCTGACAGGCAGCCGGGCTCAAAAAGTACCGCCGCGGCACGTTCCCAGCTTCCAAGACTTCCGATAAGGAAGAGACGCCTTCGTCTTTGAGGCACAGCCCTCGGATAGCCGTCCACTCGCACAAATTGCGCGTCCAGAGTTCGCCACGCCAGCCCGTAGCCGCCGGGAGCCGGGGTGACGATGCCGGAGTTTTTCCAGCCTCTGACAAGCTCTCCGTTTTTTCTTTTTCCGAGCACAGGAACTTCAAGTTCCCAGCCGCAGAAAGCTGATAATATTTCAGCGAAGGCCCGGCCTTTTCCCTGAGACAGGAGCCCCACGACGTTCTCGAATACCAGCCAGCGCGGACACAGTTTGTTAGCAAGTCGAGCAAACTCGAGCGAGAGGTTCCCGCGCGGATCGTCAAGCCCTTTTCTAAGCCCGGCCACGCTAAAAGACTGGCAGCTTGGACCGCCGACAAGCAAGTCGATTTCTCCGTCATAATCATCCTTTTCTATTTTCGTGAAGTCCCCCAGGTTCGGGATAATTCCGCCCTCCGGGAAGGTTTCGATTTTCTTTTGCCACAGCTCACGCTGTTTACGATCTTTTTCCGTATCCGCATCGTCCGGTTCCAGTATGCGCTTCGGCTTCGTAGCCCCGAACTTCTGCATCAGCACCGCGCAAGGGAACGGCTCGACTTCGGCGAAAAACGCCGGCTTCCAGCCTAACGGCTCCCAGGCAAGGGTCGCCGCCTCTACTCCACTGCATATGCTTCCGTACCGCATTATTTCAACTTCCCCTTTTTCTTTCTCATTCTGATAATGCCGTCGGCGAGAATGGACGCGACTTCCTGTAACGGTGAATTATTTGTTTGCGTTTCTTTTTGCATAGAACCTCCTTTGAGATTTCGGCAAGGTTTGCCTTTCCACTCTGTATATACGAGACGGGACCGGGATTTGACCCCATCAAACTGGGGGTGGAAGCGTCTTTAATGAAAATTTCTTGCGGGGAACAACTTAAAAGACGGATTTACAGCATTTTTCGGGGCATCGACGGACTCAATATTTTGCGCCGGCCGGACATTGCCGGATTGAATTGGCCGCGCTGATATGACCCCAGATCGATCCGTTTTCGCGGCCGGAGCGGTTTTCCCGCGTTCCCGAATTCCGGCAGCGCCGCTCCCAGCATCGAAGCCGTAACCGCGCAGCCGACCAGGCAGTCGAGCCAGTGATTATCTGAAGCGTCCGGACGAATTTTCCATTCATCCACCTTGCGGCCATGTCCTTCGGTGCGTACCCGGTACTCGGCGGTCAGGTGTTCCGACAAAAGCTGATGGATAGTCGGCTGAGTCCCGAATAAAGAAAGACAGCCTTTATCTCCCATCGCCACCGCCAGCCGGGCGTGGATAAAACTTTTCCAGTAATTGGCGTCGAACAGCGCATGCCTGACCGCCCGTTTTCCCCGGACGTTCGGGATCATCCAGTTATGCCCGACCCGGTCGCCGGGTTGTTTGCGATATTCATTCATCGGTTTGGAACCGGCCCCGATATAACGTCCGTGACTCGGCAGCAGTACCGCCGCGTGTGTGTTTTGGCGGCAGAACTGATATATCACATCTGTAGTCTGGCCCCAGTTGGCGTCGATCAGGCAGCGGTCTATTTTCATCATCGCCCCGTCGTCGCGCGGCCATTCCTGCGACAGTAACTTTTCCGTGAGGTTTTCCAGCCCGGCATATACCGAACCTTCCAGCCCGGAACCGGGCGCGGCGTCCTGCAAGGTCGGATGCGCGTCCCGCAGCAGAAAATATTTGCGCCCCTGTTCCGGGTAAACGCCGTAATCCACCACATAACCGGAAAAACACTCCTCCCAGGCGGCGACCAGGTAATACAGCAGCTCTTTCTGGACGTCGATGAACAGCGTCAGGAACGCCGCTCCGACCGGGATTTCACCGCGTTTCATATTATTGAGTTTGGCGGCGATCTCCCCGGCGGTCATGATTGCGTCCTCGTTCAGATTCTCCGCCATCGGTTCGTTCTGGTACTCGGCGAAGAACGCCGCTTCGTCCTGGAATTTCAGGTTCATCGCGTGCTGGATCGCGCTCAACTCGTCGTGATTATAACGCGCTTTCCAGGAAACGATGGCGCCCTTGTCCATTTCCTCCCGATGTTCGCGGTAAAACTCCGTGGCGTCCGAAAAGTCGCCTTTTTCCCGCAGGCAGTCCGCCCGGATATCGGCGTATTTTTCCCACAGTTTTTGATTCTCCGGGAATTTATATATCATCTTTGTGCGTTCGCCGTTCCAGTCCGGGTGTATTTTCCTGTCCAGTATCTGATCGGCCATGTCGCCCGGGCGAATCACCGTACACGGCATGATGCCGGAGATTTTCTGCCCCGGCCCGGCCAGCCCCAGCACGTCGCCGGACAATACCCGCACCCGTTTCCGGGTCTGTTCATGGGAACTGGCCGATTCCGAAGTCTGCGGGTCGTCGATAATTACCAGGGAAGGCCTGACCGGCGTCGCGTTATCCGGACGTTTGAATTTCATGCCGCGAATCCGTCCGGTGATCCCGGCCACCCGGATGATCGCGCCGGACGCTTTGCTGCCCTCGACCGTCGGCAGGACGATTTCATTGGCCGTCCAGCTTATCATGGTGCGTTTCCCACAGTAGAGCTGCCCGGCGCAGCGGTTGGCGATACCTTCAAGGCACAGGATCGGGAACACCGCCTCCGGGAAGTCTTCCGCCAGCAGCTCGTTTCTCATGAATTCGGTTTTGACGGACGCGAGCATTTCCAGCGCCGCGGTCTCGGTAGCCGAGATCAACACCACAAATTCCCGGTGCCCGTAAAGCATCGCCCATAAACAGGCGCTTTCGGTTATCGTACTTTTGCCGGAACCCCGGCTCATCGCCAGGGCATACAACCCGCCCAGCAACACCGCCTGTTCAATTCTCGCAATGGCCTTGAGATGATCCGGGGACCATGGCAATGAATAGGTTTCGGGGAAATAACACTCGCAGAAGAGCCTGAAGTTGCGTTCGCACATTTCCTTGCGCTCGGGATCGACGATTTCCGGCAACGGCCCGATGTTGCGGCCGGACTTCGACTGCTCCGCCTGCCGCCGCCGTTCGGATTCCCGGCGTTCCTCATATGAACGCGCCAATATATTGTCCCGCGGTGTGTGTTTCTGATCGAATATCCAGGCAATGTATTTGAGCAGATTTATATTTCGCGGGTTGCCGGAAGCCGCGATGCGGAAGCCCACGCGGTTGAAATCCCGGTAAATCCGCGCCTGCGGCAGCACAAAGCCGAATTCTGTGGAGTTGATCAGGCGCGCCACTTCCACCGGGCGTATAGAAGAAGGGTTAATTTGCGGCATCGTCAGTTTCCTTTGCCAGATAAGCGGCATATTTTATGAGGTTAATTGTTCCATCGGGATTTGTCGGCGCGCCGTTGGCGACGTCTTCTCGAACCGTTTCTTCCGAAGCGGTGCGGCTGCCCGAACGCTTCAGAAGTTTAACCAGGTTCGGGACGGATAACGCCGTGAGTTTTATTTGGGGTGTATTTACGCTATCCATTCTTCGTACCCCCATTCATCGGCAACACAGCAGACGTGCCGGGCGATCAATATCCGATAATAGCGGCGCGGCAAATGCCATGGCGACCTCGCTTTCGCCAGGAATTTGGCGTTTTCCCACAGCCGCCGGTTGGCGGCGTGAAAACTCCGCTGGCTGTAATAATCGAGCGGCTGAAAACGTTTTGTGTACCGGTATTCCACCCGGTGAATCAGGATCGCCTCTTGAGCAAATCCACATAATTCTCCCAGGGCTTTTTTGACCTCTTTCGAGACGTGATGGCTTTTGGCCGTATTGCAGGCCGAGGCCAGTTCCGCATTGCTCAGAAGTTCAAACCATTTCGGGGTTTTGAGTTTCATTGCCCGGATATTTTTCCGCAAAAGGTGTGCTTCCGCGGGGGATAGCTTCAATATATCTTTACTCATATCTGGTATTTCTCCTTATATTTTCGGGGTTAACGCCTGCCAGTCGCAGCCTTCGCCGTCGGTGAATTCCGCCCAGCGTTTGCGGATGACGTCGCAGTATTTGGGATCGAATTCCATCAACCGACCCTTGCGGCCGGTTTGTTCACAGGCGATTAGGGTGCTGCCGGAACCGCCGAACAGATCAAGGATGATCTCTCCGGAGCGGGAAGAATTGAACAACGCCTTTTGCGCCAGCGCGGTCGGTTTCTGTGTGGGGTGCATATAATCGGCGGTGTTGTCGCGTTTAATATCCCAGACAGTCGTCTGGCAGCGGTCCCCGAACCATTCGCAATTTTCGTCCGCGTGGCAGCCGTAAAAGCATGGCTCAAATGCGTAATGATAATCTGAATGTCCCAAGATCATTCCTTTATTCCACATCAGCACCTGCTTGGATTTGAGCCCGGCCTCGCAAATGGCGGTTTCAAACTGGATGTGGTTCCTCGACGCATACCAGATGTAAAAGGAGCGTTTGCTCTTGAGACACGACTTGATATTCCTGAAAGCCGCCAGCAGGAATTCGGATAATTTATCCCCGCGCAGATCGTCGTTTTCGATGACTTCCCACTCGCGCCCGTCCGGATTATTCACGCCCCGGTAACTCACTCCATACGGCGGATCGGTAAAGACCATGTCCGCCTGTTCACCGCACATCAACGCCTCGACGTCAACACTCTCGGTCGAATCTCCACACATCAAGCGGTGACCGCCGAGCTGATAAATTTCGCCGCGCCTGCTGACCGATTCGTCGGGAACTTCGGGAATTTCGTCCGGGTCCGTCATGCCCTCGGTTACCACCTCGTTGCCGTTGAGCAGTTTATCCAACTCATCGGCGTCAAAACCCAGCAGCGACAGATCAAAATCCATATTCTGCAGATCGGCCAGTTCCAGCGGCAGCAAATCGTAATCCCACTCCGCGATGTTCCCGGTCTGGTTGTCCGCGATGCGATACGCCTTGACTTTTTCCGGCGGCAAGTCGATAGCGATATGCACCGGGACTTCCGTAAGGCCAAGCTGTTTTGCGGCCTTTAATCTTGTGTGTCCGCAGATGATGACCATGTCTTTGTCCACGATGATCGGAACCCTCCAGCCGAACTCCTTAATGCTGTTTGCGACCGCGTCCACCGCATCGTCGTTGAACCTCGGATTTTTTTCATACGGAATGATTTCGTTGATGTTCTTTTGTTCGATTTGCATAAATGCCTCCTGAATTTTGAGAAATAATTTTTAGTAGAGGAAACGGCGGCCATACGGATTTTCGTATTCGTGCCTTCTGCCG
>JAQULZ010000151.1 GCA_028718375.1 Victivallaceae bacterium
TATACGCACTCATGCCGCCGGTCATTTCGCCGCACACGCCGATATACAGCTTCCCATCCACATTATTGATCAAAGACCAGCACGTGTCATGTTCCGGAAGTTCTTCAAATACTATTGGCGCCAGTTTCAATGTCATGATAAATCCTGATTAAATGATTTTATTCATCCCCATAATCTTCGGGCTTTTATTTTCATTTCTCCCGCGGTCTCCGGCGTGTATCTGAACAGTTTGGTCGGCGTGTTGCCGGTTTCGGCAAAATAAAGATTCCCGGCCGCATCCGTTACTGCCCGTGAAATATGGTCAGCCGGGGCTCCCCGGTAACGGATAACGCCCAGATTTTCCCGTTTTTCGGTTGCCGGGTTCATCCGGATCAAGTGCGGAACACTTTTATCGCCGGATTTCACGTTCGCGACAAAATAGAGCAAACCGTCCGGGCCGAAAACCACACCGCCGGCGTGGCTGTGGATGATATGATCCCATTCGCCGTTTTCCTCACCGCAGGCCTTGCCGTAATCATGGAGGCGATTCTCTTTAAAATCATACCGGAACAGCCGTTCGCCCCAGGCCCAGGTCACCCCGTAAACGCTGCCGCCGTCCGGCGCCGGGGTAACGTCATACAAAGTATTATGATAACCGTTCCTGAATCCGGCATGGGGTATCTGAACCCCGGTATCGGAAAGTTCTTCAGTATCGGCGTGGCATTTAAGGATTTTCCCGAAATCGTCGGTGGTATAGGCGTTTTCTTCACGGTCGGTAAAAATACATTGCGGATTGATGCTGCCGATCCGCCCCAGATCGCGGACTTCCCGTTTTTTCAGATCGTAGATAAAGAAATGATTCCGGGGATAAGATATCCCGTAAATCTTTTTTCTTGCCGGCGCCAGGGCCATGCAGCGGCTGCCTTCGTTCGGCAGGAATATCTCCGTGAAAATCAGTTCGCCGTCGGGATGAAACGCCGCAATCCCGGAACCGCTGAACTGTTTCTGCGGATGCGTCCAGCAGTTCCACGGCCGCCAGATCCAGTCGCCCAGCGGAGCCCCGGTCGCGTGAGTGGCGGCATAAAGCGTACCATCATTATCCTGCATCAGGCAGTAATGTACCTTGGAATGCGCCCCCTGACCATTGTCTGCCGGCACGCCGAGCGCCGAAGCCATTTCGATCAGATATTCAATTCTGTCGGCAGCCGGATCATAACTCGCCACGTAGGCGCTCATGCCCCCGGTCATTTCGCCGCAGACCCCGATGTAGAGTTTTCCGTCAACTCCGCTGATCAGCGACCAGCAGGTGTCGTGTTCCGGCAAGCCTTCAAAAACTATGGATTTCAAATTCAATACCATAACAAAAACCTTTTGCAAAACAACTTCTGTTCCTATGTTATGCATTCATATCATAAAAAATATAACTTATAAAAACAATTTGTCAAGTATTTATTTTGATAAAATTTAATTTTTCCTGTTGACATATTAATCTTTGATAAATATGTTATAATTGCATTACATTATTAACAAAGCAAGGGGCGTCCAATGGCATATGGCATGACCGCGTCACCGGATAATCCGCTGCCGCTGTATCACCAGATAAAGCTATTGATTATCAGTGATATTCAGCAGCGGAAACTTCAGAAAGACGACTGTATTGACAAGGAACTTGATCTCTGTCAAAAATATAAGGTCAGCAGGATTACCATCAGGCACGCCATAGCTGATCTGGTAAGGGAAAACATCCTGTACCGGATTTCCGGGAAAGGCACCTATGTAGCCCGAACTCTCGAAGCGGGCGATACTTCTCTGGAAAATGAGAATCAAATTGCCTTTGTGGTCCCGGATGTTCGGGACCTGGTCGGTTCAGTTATCTATTCCGGCATTGAGGCCGAAGCCGACCGGCGGGGATATGAAGTGATTATCCACACTGCGGGGCGGAATATTGATCGGGAAAACTATTATCTCAACCGGCTGATCAGGCGAAACGGTCCCGGAGCGGTAATCCTCCCGAACTGGGGCAAATCAAATGCCATCCAGATATTCGAGTTAAAACTGCATAACTTTCCGTTTGTACTTATCGACCGGTATTTCCGGGATATTGAAACGGACTATGTGATAACCGATAATCTTGCCGGAGCTTTCGAGTTGATTTCATACCTTATTTCGCTGGGTCATAAGAGAATCGGTTTCATCGGCAGCTTGGACGCCACTTCCGGCAACGACCGGCTTGAAGGTTATAAAAAAGCGCTCAGCAGACACGGCCTGATTATTGAAGAAGATTTGATCGTCTCACTTGATCCTGACCGTTTTGCCTCTTCCCAGACGGAACCTGAAGGCGGGGGGTACAGCGAAGGCAAAAAACTGTTGAAGCTGAAATCTCCCCCCACTGCGATTTTCGCTTCCTGCGATCAGCTGGCTTACGGAGCCATGCGCGCCATCAGAGACTTGGGACGGAAAGTTCCCGAGGATATTTCCGTGGCGGGCTTCGACGATCTGAAATTTTCCGCGTTGCTGGAGGTACCCCTGACCACTATGGCCCAGCCGTTCCGGGAAATCGGCGAAAAAGCGATGAAAATACTTCTCGATAAAATCGAAGGTAAAAACCAGGAAATTCAACAGCTGATATTGAAACCCAAACTCATTATCAGAAAGTCTGTTGCCCCGCCTGAAGCCAGATAGATAAAAAGAATAAATTCACTCAGAATTCAACTCGGCGGTTTCTGTATTTCATTCCATTTTTTATCTTATCCGACTTGATTATTGGCTGAAAATCTATTAGCGTATGTTTTGTTTTTATTTTAACGACATGCCTTAACCGGCACAAACCCGCAGCAAGGACAAACAAGTTTATGACTCAAATCTCAGCCTTACAGCAAGCCCGAGCCGCCTATCGGCCGAAACTGCCCCCGGCCCTGAACCAAGGGGCGAATATCATCGCGGCCGCCGGCGCGGCTACAACTTCCGCCGCTGACTGTGAAAAGATCGCCGGACTCTTTAAAAACACCTACGGCAGTCCCATTCTTACTTTTGAGAAAAACGCCGCCGCGGCCGCCGGTAAAGCGCTTACCGTCGGCGTCATTCTTTCCGGCGGTCAGGCGCCCGGCGGCCACAACGTCATCGCCGGTCTGTTCGACGGCCTGAAATCGATCAATTCCGCCAGTAAGCTGTACGGTTTTCTCCGCGGTCCGGACGGCCTGATCAAAAGCCAGTATCTTGAGCTTACCGCCGCCATCATCGACGCTTACCGCAACACCGGCGGTTTCGACATGATCGGTTCCGGCCGCACCAAACTCGAAACTCCTGAGCAGTTCGAGCTGGGCCGGAAACACTGCGCCGCGCTGGGCATCGATTCCCTGGTAATTATCGGCGGGGACGATTCCAACACCAACGCCTGTCTGCTCGCCGAATACTATAAAAGCAGCGGCATTCCGATTAAAGTCGTCGGGTGTCCGAAAACTATCGACGGCGATTTGAAAAACGACCAGATCGAAGCCTCGTTCGGTTTCGACACCGCCTGCCGGGTATACAGTGAACTCATCGGCAATATCGAACGCGACGCCAATTCAGCCAAAAAATACTGGCATTTCATCAAACTGATGGGGCGTTCCGCTTCTCATATTGCCCTGGAATGCGCTTTGCAGACTCAGCCCAACATAGCGATCATTTCCGAAGAAGTCGCCGAACGCAAAATGACTCTCGGTGAAATCGTCGAAGACATCGCCCGAGCCGTGGTCAAACGCGCCGCCGCCGGCAATAATTTCGGCGTGGCGCTGATCCCCGAAGGTCTGATCGAATTCATTCCGGAAATGAAAAGCCTGATTGCCGAACTCAACGACCTGATCGCCGCCGAAGCCGCGGCATTCGGGCAGCTTTCCGATCCCGATGAAAAACTGCAATTTATCAACAGTCATCTCGGCCGGGATTCTTCCTTCACTTTCAGTTCCCTGCCGCGCAGCATTCAACTGCAGTTATGTCTCGACCGCGACCCGCACGGCAACGTGCAGGTTTCCCAGATCGAAACCGAAAAAATGCTCGCCGAAATGGTGGCGTTCCGCCTGAAGGAACTCAAAGCCGAAGGCCTTTATCAGGGAAAATTCAGCAGCCAAACCCACTTTTTCGGTTACGAAGGCCGCTGCGCGGCGCCGTCCAACTACGACGCGGATTACTGCTACAGCCTGGGATATACCGCCGCCGCATTGCTGGGCAACGGGAAAACCGGCTACATGGCTTCGGTGCGTAACACCACCCAGCCGGCTTCCGAATGGACTTGCGGCGGCATTCCGATTACCATGATGCTGAATATGGAACGCCGGCATGGAGCAGATAAACCGGTCATTCAAAAGGCGCTGGTCAAACTGGACGGCGCACCGTTTCTCCGGTTCGTCAGCCGGCGCGAACACTGGGCAGCAGCAACGGATTACGTTTATCCGGGCCCGATCCAATATTTCGGCCCGGACGAAGTCTGCAATCAGGTCACCAAGACTCTGGAACTGGAAAGAAACTGAACGGCAGGGAACAATGAGTCATCACGGTCAAATCGAGGTGGGATATGTCGCCGGCCTGGCCCGGCTGGAGATCGCGCCGGAAAACCGGGCCCGGCTTCAACAGGATATGGACAATATTCTCGCTTACATTGAACAGCTCGAGGAGCTCGATGTCAGCGGGATTGAACCGACTGCCCACGCGGCGCTCCTGACTAATGCAGTGCGCGAAGACGTCGCCGGAGAATCCTTTCCCCGGGCGACAATGCTGGCCAACGCTCCCGCCGAAATCGGCGGCGAACTGATCAAAGTAGCGTCAGTGCTGCCGGGGGATGAAATGTCATGAACCCGGCTGAAGCAAAAACCCTGACCGTCCATGCCGCCGCCGATTTGCTGAAGGCGGGCGAAATTACGGCCGTCGGTTTGTGCCAAGTCTACCTTGAACGCATCGACCAGGTCGATTCTCAGGTAAAAGCTTTCCTGAAACTTGACCGTGAAGAGCTATTGAAACGCGCCGCCGAAGCTGACGAACGCCGCCGGAACGGCCGGGCGCTAAGCCATTACGACGGTATTCCGATCGGCATCAAGGACTGTATCGTCACCGCCGGGCAGACTTGCTCCTGCGCTTCGAAATTGCTGGAAAACGTCGTTTCTCCTTATGATTCGACGGTGGTCAAGCGGCTTAAAGCCAACGGTTTCATTCCCGCCGGACGATTGAATATGGACGAATTCGCCATGGGTTCATCCTGCGAAAACAGCGCCTTCCGGAAAACCGCCAACCCCTGGGATCTGAACCGCGTACCCGGCGGTTCGAGCGGCGGCTCCGCCGCCTGTGTCGCCGCCGGGGAACTGCCGGTTTCACTGGGTTCGGACAC
>JAQULZ010000152.1 GCA_028718375.1 Victivallaceae bacterium
TCTGTGAGGGACAGTTATAATATCTCAGATGGTATGATATTGTGGCACTCCGCATACCGAAAGAGCGGAGATAACAGAGAAAACAAACCTTACCTAATGGAGGTGTTATAATGTCTACTCGACATAAATTGAAATACCTGACGTGGTATGCGGCTGCGGCTGCGGCGGTTTTATTCAGCGGGGCGTGCACTTCCACGGATTCGGCGGAAGGCTCTTATCAGTCGGCCAACGTTTACGAAAAACCGTTATTCGGCGAAATCGCGATGAAATCCGCGGCTTATGAAGGCCCGGCACGCAACCCGGTTATCCTCATTCACGGTTTTCTGGGGGCCAGTCTGCACGATAAACGTACCGACAAACAGGTATGGGGCTCTTTTACCGGAAGTCAGATCTGGGACGGCTTTACTAAGGACTACTGCCGCCAGCTGGCCTGCGCGATGGAACTGGGGAAACCGCTGACCGAAATTCCGGATAAACTTCAGGCGGTGAGACTGCTGAAGAACATGACGGTGAAGATCATGGCCGTTGATTTCAATATTGCTGCTTACCAGACGATCATCGACATTCTCGAAAATAGCGGCTATGTTAGCGAATCCAAACCGCTGCCGAAAAATAAGAAATTCTATTCGCTGTTTACTTTCTACTACGACTGGCGGCGGGATATTGCAGAGAACGCCGGGCATTTGCATCAATTCATTCTGGTACGGCGGAAATATCTCCAGAAAAAATATGAGGAATATTACGGAATCAGAAATTTCGACGTGCAGTTCGACATTGTCGCTCATTCTATGGGCGGGCTGGTGACGCGTTACTATTTACGCTACGGCGACCAGAAGCTTACTCCTAAAGACGGCCGAATGCCGAAGCTGGACTGGCGGGGGAGCAGATATGTCGATAAGGCGATTATCGTCGGGACCCCTAACGCCGGCTATCTGGATACCTGTCTGGAGTTGACTCAGGGGTTAAAACTGGATCGCCGCCTGCCGCTCTATCCGCCGGGGCTGGTGGGTACTTTTCCCAGTTATTACGAGATGATGCCGGTGGCGGGCATGCATGCGGTGGTGGCCGGCGGCAATCCTGAAACTCCGGAAGTCGACATGTATGATCCGAAAGTGTGGATTGCCAATCAGTGGGGACTGGCGGATCCGAAACAGGATAATGTACTCAAGGCGCTGCTCCCGGACGCGGGTTCGGCGGCTGAACGGCGGAAAATTGCGCTCGACCATTTGCGGAAATGTCTGCTTCAGGCGAAACGGTTTACCCGGGCGATGAGTATTGCCGCGAATCCGCCGGAAGACGTAATGCTGATCCTGTTTGTGGGCGATGCGGTAAAAACCAGCCGCTGCGCGACCGTCGATCCCGCCACCCGGGAACTTAAAGTCATCAAATACGATGTCGGCGACGGCAAGGTTCTGGCCAGCAGCGCCCGGTTCGACGAGCGGGTGGGGCGGCCGTGGACTCCCTACCTGATTTCCCCGATCAAATGGCAGGCGGTGTTCAATGTTCAGGGGGCGCACATGGGAATCATGGATAATTACGCTTTTATCGACAACCTGAGTTATTATCTGCTGGCGTTTTCATCTCCCAAGGAGCATGCGGCGCGGCTGTATTTCAAAAAACTGCTCGACAATAAAAAATAGCTGAGACCCCGAAGCTGGTAATCCGGTAAAAACCGGGCATTTATTCTTGAAAAATCATTTCGGCGCTTTAGGTTAAGAGCTTCACTCGCCAACTACTGACAGGAGGTTTTACCGGATGGAACGTTCAACAATTGATGTAAAAGACTTCAATTCGGATGTTTTCGGGCTTTTGAATCGCTGGCTGCTGCTGACCGGCGGGAGCGTGGAGGAAGGAGAATGCAACCCGATGACTGTTTCCTGGGGACTGTTCGGGATGATATGGTTCAAACCGGTGGTCATGATCGCCGTGCGTCCGCAGCGTTATACCCTCCGGTTAATCGAGAAATACGATACTTTCACGTTATGCGCTTTGCCGGATGAAATGAAGGACGTACTGAATTTCTGCGGTACGAAGTCCGGGGCCGACTGCAACAAAGTCAGGGAGTGTGGCTTGACCCCGACAGCAAGTGAAAAAATCGCTGCTCCCGGCCTTGAGGAAGCGGAATTGATCATGGAATGCCGGAAATTATATCATGATGAGATAAAAGGTAAGAATTTTTTGGATAAAAGAATTATTGATGAATGTTATCCTGAGCGTGATTATCATCAGGTATTTATAGCTGAAATCCTGCGGCTTGAGGCCATCCGAAAATATAAAAAATAAAAAAAAGTTAAAAAAATAGTTGTTTTCTCCCGGAGATAATGTTATACTTATCTTTAGTGTAATTTTTATGGAGAAAATAGCATGAATAACTTAGCAGTGAATGCTGCCGAGGGGGTTTTCTATCCTGTTGGCAGCAGTGTTTCGCAGTCTATTTATGAGTATTTTACTGGCAACAAACGTTCCAGACTCCAACCTAAAACCAACCGAGTGTGCTTTATCGCTGAAAACGGCGACTTGGAGTGTCCCTGTCAGACCTTCAATCGCAGCTTCGAGGAAATTCCCAAGTATCCCTATTTCAGAATGATGTCTCACTCCGATTCTCTGTTGACCGTCTGGTACAGTCAGCAGGATAAGGAGCCGGCTGAATTCGAAGTGCTGAATCTGGCCGACATGTCGCGTGAAAATGTCGCCTGGCTGCGGGCCGCAGGCGAAGTAACTTCGCTGGTACTGAACAGGACCGGAAAGCTCCTGGGGCTGGTTTATCATGATGACAACTGGCGGGTCGATGTCCGGCGGGCAAATAATTTTCAACTGCGTGAAGTAGTTCATC
Source organism: Victivallaceae bacterium (assembly GCA_028718375.1). Classification (GTDB taxonomy): domain Bacteria; phylum Verrucomicrobiota; class Lentisphaeria; order Victivallales; family Victivallaceae; genus JAHOYW01. The sequence goes on from JAQULZ010000152.1 coordinate 2,834, forward strand.
ATGCCGCGCCGATAACCGGAGTTTTCTTCCATAAGGATATTGTGTTCAGTCTCTCCAACAAACTGGTCGTTTCCTATCCCGAAGACCGCCGGGAAAACAGTCTGATCCATACCGGCGGAAAAGTTCTGGGCTGGGCACATCATCCGACTGACCCCTATCTTATTGCAATTGAACCGGAGCATTACTGGATTGTCGATCTCAATGAACTCAAAGTGATTAAAACCGCGGAATGGCCGGAACAAATCAAGTGGTTCAATCTCCTCCGGAAATATTCAAATTACAGTTTCGATCGGCAGGCCGACAGCAGCACCGTTGCCTTCAGCAATGAGGGAAACCGGCTGTTTTTGGGCGGCTATGGCGAATTGGCGGTGTTTGACTGGCATGATATGCTCAGGCCGCGCAGTGAGAAGCCGGAGCCGCTTAATGTGCTGGACCTTGATTCCAACGTAACCCCTAACGCCGCTCCGGGGGCGCATATTATCAATATGATGCCGATTAATCGGGACCGTTTGCTTTGCGTTACGGCTGACGGTTATTTGCGGCTGCTGAATATCCGGACGGAAGAAAAATATCTGCTACTGACTCCCGGTTCCGGCGTCCGGATAAATTCACTCCAGGTTTGCGCCCGGGGTAAACGTTTGGCTATGGTAGGATATTATTACGGTATCGACCGCGACGGCAGGTGCAGAATGGAATCGGCGCTGCTGATCTGGAAACTGAGCCGGTTGCTGAACCGCGGCATCAAAATATAAATATTCTTGGAAGGCGAAAATCCGGTTGAACTGTTTCATGCCCCCGCAGTTCGATCGGGTTCGCCCTCCGGTTTTTCCTTCAGTTCTTTACCGGCACTAATTCGCCGTCCCTGGAATGAATCCCGATTTTCCGGTGCCAGTAGGCGACGATCGGACTGGCTACGAAAACCGAGGAGTACGTACCGATAATCACCCCGAGCAGCATGACCAGGACAAAGTCGTTGATCGCGATGCCGCCGAAGAAAAACAATACCAGCAATACCAGCAGGGTGGTCAGCGAAGTCAGAATGGTACGGCTCAAGGTATTGTTGATGCTCAGATTTATGACTTCCTTGTAAGGCAGGTCGGGATTGAGTTTCAGTCCTTCGCGGATGCGGTCGAACACCACGATCGTATCGTTTAATGAATAACCGATGATGGTCAGGACGGCGGCGACGACCGGCAAAGACACCTCGTTGCCGAGCATCACGAAAATTCCCGTTGCGATGATCACGTCATGGAACAGGGCAATAATGGCGGCCATTGCATAGGCGAATTCAAACCGCAGCGAAATATACAACGTTATTCCCAAAAATGCCAGAATAATAGCCAGTATGGCGGACTTGCTGAACTCCCAGCCGACCAGACCGCCCAGCGAGGATTCCTGGCCGCCGGAGAATCCGGCTTCCTGGAAGCGGCGGTTCAATAAGGCGGCGATTTTTTCCTTCGGACTGCCGGCGATGCCGTCCGTTCCTTCGATGTTGATGTTTTTCCGGATCAGCACTTCAAGTTTTTTATTGTCCGCCTGCGAGCCGATGCTGGTCTTGTAAGTGACTTTTGCCTCATAGCCGGCCTGTTTGAGCAGATCGCGGATTTTTTGAATGGTAATCCGTTTCTGGTAGTTAAAGGTCAACTGAGTGCCTCCGGTAAAATCGATGCCGAGCATCTCGCTGCCTTTATAGGTGCAGAACGCCAGCGAGATGACGATCAGTGCGCTGGAAATAACGAAAGCGTATTTACGGTTGCCCAGGAAATCGAAGTGCGGATCTTTAAGCCACGCGCACATGCGCATAGTTTTGAACTTGCAGAAACGATCGAAATAGTCGAAGATCAGCCGGGTCAGGAACAGCGCGGTGAATACGCTGGTGAAAATACCGATGCTCAAAGTTACGGCAAAGCCTTTTACCGGTCCCGTTCCCACCTTCATCAGGATTAACGCGGTAAATAAAGTCGTCAGGTTGGCGTCGACGATTGTGACAAAGGCATGCTGATAGCCTTGGACAATCGCAGTGGACAGCGTTTTTCCCTGAGTGAGTTCCTCGCGGATACGCTCGAAAATAAGCACGTTGGCATCAACCGCCATACCCATGGTAAGAATAATACCGGCGATACCGGGCAGGGTCAACGTTGCGTCAAATGCGGCCAGCGCGCCCAATACCAGGATGACGTTTACGGCCAGCGCGAATACCGCCACCAGACCGGCGCGCAAATAGTAAACGGAAATAAACAGGACGACTACGATCAGCGCCAGAATTCCGGCCCAGACACCGTTCTGAACATTGGCCTTGCCCAGGGTCGGGTCGGTATTGAAAATGCCCTCGACTTTAATTTCAAACGGCAGGCTGCCGCTGACCAGGGCGTCGGAAATGGCCTTGCATTCGTCCTGGGAGAACTGGCCGGTTATTTCCGCCGAACCGCCGGTGATGGCGCAGTTGATGACCGAG
>JAQULZ010000153.1 GCA_028718375.1 Victivallaceae bacterium
TGAAACCGCCTGTTTATGGGCAATGCTTTACGGGCACCGGGAGTTTGTGGTGTTGATCTCGGCCACCGAGACGGCGGCGCTGGAAATGCTCGAATCCATCAAAACCGATTTTGTGAGGAACGAGCTGTTGGCGGAAGACTTCCCGGAGGCGGTGTTCCCGATCCTGTGCCTTGGAGGTATCGCCAACCGCTGCGCCGGGCAGCTCTACTGTGGGAAACGCACCATGATAAGCTGGACGGCCAATGAAATCGTCCTGCCGACGGTCGAGGGCAGCAAAGCGTCCGGCGCGATCATCCGGGTGGCCGGGATCACCGGGAGAATCCGGGGAATGAAATTCAAGCGCCCGGATAACGCGACGCCGGTCAGGCCCTCCCTGGTAATTATCGACGACCCACAGACTTCGGAATCGGCCAATTCCCATGAACAGACCCGGAAACGGGTGCGGGTATTGTCCGGCGATGTGCTGGGACTGGCCGGGCCGGGACAGAAAATCTCCGGCATCATGCCGTGTACGGTTATCCGTCCGGGAGATATGGCCGACCAGATACTCGATAAAAAAACACATCCGGACTGGAACGGCGAGCGTACGAAGATGGTGTGCAAATTTCCGGAAAACCAGAAACTGTGGGAAAAGTATGCCGATATCCGGGCGGACTGCCTCCGTGAAAAGGGCGATTTTTCGGACGCCACGGAATTTTACCGTGAGCATCGGGAAGAAATGGACAAGGGCGCGATTGTTTCCTGGGAAGCGCGTTATAATCACGACGAGTTGAGCGCGATCCAGCACGCGATGAACCTGAAGTTCCAGGATGAGGCGGCGTTTTTCGCCGAATATCAGAACGAGCCGATGCCGGAGGATCTGAACGAGGACGCGATCATGACGGCGGGCGAGATCGCCGCCAAACTCAACAATATGAAACGCGGCGTAATCCCGGTCGGGGCAACGTTCCTGACGCTGTTTATCGATGTTCAGAAAGAGCTGCTGTATTACCTGGTCGCCGCCTGGGAGGAGTGTTTTTCGGGATATGTGGTGGATTATGGCGTTTACCCTGAACAGGGACGCAAATATTTTCTGCTGCGGGATGCGCATCCGACTTTGCAGGACGCCGCTCCGGGTTCCGGGCTGGAAGGCTCGGTATATGCCGGACTGGAGGCGCTGACCGATGAGCTTTTGAGCCGGGAATGGCCGCGCGACGACGGGGCGATGATGAAAGTGGACCGCTGCCTGATCGACGCCAACTGGGGCCAAACCACCGATGTCATATATCAATTCTGCCGCCAGAACACCCATGCGGCGGTACTGCTGCCGAGCCACGGACGTTATATCGGGGCCGGTTCCAAGCCGATGAACGAGTACCGGAAACAACCGGGTGACCGGGTCGGCCATAATTGGATGATCCCAAATGTCCGGGGCAAACGGGCTGTGCGTCATACGTTATTCGACGCCAATTACTGGAAAAGTTTCATCCACGCCCGGCTAACGGTAGCCATGGGAGATAAAGGCTGTCTGTCTTTATTCGGAAATCAACCGGCTATCCATCAGCTTCTGGCTGAACACCTGACCGCCGAGTACCGGGTCAGAACCGAAGGCCATGGCCGCAAGGTGGATGAATGGAAAATTCGCCCGGACGCCAGCGATAATCACTGGCTCGACTGCCTGGTCGGTTGCGCGGTCACCGCTTCAATGCTGGGGGCGGCGCTGCCGGAATTCGGGAACGCGGGAAAACCGCTCCGGCCGCGAAAACGGATCGATCTGGGGTCATATCAGCGCGGCCAATTTAATCCGGCAATGTCCGGCCGGCGCAAAATATTGAGTCCGTCGACTCCCCGAAAAATGCTGTAAATACGCTTTTTAACCTGTTCTCCGCAAGAAATTTTCATTAAAGACGCTTCCATCCCCAGTTTAAGGGGGTCAAAATTCGCTCCCGTTCCGTATGTATAGAGTGGAAAGGCAGTCCCTGCCGAAATCTCAAAGGAGGCTCTATGCAAAAAGAAACACAGACTAATTCACCGTTACAGGAAGTAGCGTCCATTCTCGCCGACGGCATTATCAGAATGAGAAAGAAAAAGGGGAAGCTGAAATAATGCGGTACGGAAGTATATGCAGCGGAGTAGAGGCGGCAACCCTTGCCTGGGAACCGCTGGGCTGGCAACCGGCGTTTTTTGCCGAGGTGGAGCCGTTTCCTTGCGCGGTGCTGATGCAGAAGTTCGGGGCTACGAAACCGAAGCGTATGCTGGAGCCGGACGAGGCGGACACGGAAAAAGAACGCAAACAGCGCGAGCTGTGGCAAAAGAAAATTGAAACCTTCCCGGAAGGCGGGACTATCCCGAACCTGGGGGACTTCACAAAGGTCACAAAGGAGGATTATGACGGAGAAATCGACCTGCTTGTCGGAGGGACACCTTGCGTTGCCTTCAGTTACGCGGGATTACGCAAAGGAATGGCCGACCCTCGCGGCAATCTTACGCTGGAATTTATCCGACTGGCTTACCGCCTTGGAGTCAGGTGGCTCGTCTGGGAAACAGTCCCCGGCGTTTTATCAAGTAACCGGGGAACGGATTTTGCCGCTGTGCTGTCGCTGCTCTGCGGCTGGGAAGTTGAAGTTCCCATTGTCGGAAAGAGCAAGGGAAAACCGGTGCGAAGATGGCGAAATTCGGGAATCGTCACCGGAGCTCCCGGCGGCTACGGGCTGGCATGGCGAACTATTGACGCTCAATTTGTGCGAGTGGACGGCTATTCAAGGGCTGTTCCTCAGAGACGAAGGCGTGTCTTCGTTATCGGACATTTTGGAAGTTGGGAACGTGCCGCTGCGGTACTTTTTGAGCTCGGCTGCCTGTCAGGGGATACTCCGCCGGAGCGCAAAGCGGGGGCGGGAATTGCCCGCAATCTTACGGCAAGCCCTGGAGGAGTCAGCGGCAAAGAACAGCAGCATACCTTCATAGACGAACACGGCAGGCCGTTAAATGCGTTATGCGCGGCGCACGGTCAGGGCAACGCGGAAATCTGCGAAGATAAATCCCCGACCCTGAACTGCAACCATGAAGCTCCCATTATCTGCAACAGCATCAGGATGCGTGAGGGCAGCGGAAAGGGCGGTAAGGGTCCACTGGTCAGGAATGATATTTCCCATACACTCGGCGTCGGAAATGACCAGACGATAATCTGCCGGGAAAGCGGCCAGGGTTTCTGGCGGGAAGACAAAGCATCCGGCACAGTCAAGGTCAACGGCGCGGAACCAACCACGGTGGTGTGTGAAAAAAGTTACGGGATTGCCGAGACCATCATCAACCGCAAAGCGAAAAACGGCGGCAACGGTTTCGGGATTCAGGAAGAACTGCAATATACGCTGGATGCGGCCGCGCCGCATGGCGTGTGCAGTTTCGTGAAGAACGACGCGGCGCGGGATTATTCCAAAGACGTCGCCATGACCCTGCGGAGCCAGGCGGAACACGCCGTATCCTATTGCTCCACGGTCAGGCGGTTGATGCCTGTTGAATGTGAAAGGCTGATGGGATTTCCCGACGGCCATACTCAAATCGAATGGAACGGCAAACCGGCGTCCGAATGTCCCGATACTCCCCGCTACAAAGCCTGCGGCAATGCTTTCACTGTGAACTGCGCCCGTTGGATAGGCATGAGAATTCAAATAATAGAGGATTTTTGCAATGAGCGAACTTGAACAGAAAATCAAAGACAACGCTTCCGGGCCGAAATCGGCGGAAAGCGATGGCCAGAAAGTCGAGCAGCATTCCATTTCCGACCAGATCGAAGCGGATCGCTATCTGAACTCGAAACAGGCGATGAAAAAGCGCACGCCGGGATTCAAGATCACCAAAATGTGTCCTCCGGGGAGTGTGTTTTAGTGAAAGTTGAAAATAAATATCTTTACTATCCCGACGGCAGGCGGATGGAAATCAAAGCCTCGCCCCGTCCGGCATTCCAGACGCGCAGGATTTCCGGCTGGAACCGGCAGGTGACGGCGCGGTTCGATGCGGCGCAGACGACGCACGATAACTGGCGGCACTGGGCTGCGGCGGATTATCTCTCTGCTGACATGGAAGCGTCCCCGGAGGTGCGCCGGAGGCTGCGGGCAAGGTCGCGCTACGAAGTAGCCAACAATTCATACGCCAAGGGACTGGAGCTGATGCTGGCGAACGACTGCATCGGTACCGGGCCGCGGCTTCAGATGCTCACTCCCGATGAAGACTTCAACGACGAGATCGAAGTCGAGTTCATGATGTGGACCGAGGCGGTGAAACTGCCCGCGAAACTGCGTACCATGCGGATGGCGCGCTGCCAGGACGGCGAGGCTTTCGCGGTCATGGCCACCAACCCGAAAGTCCGGCATGAGGTCAAACTCGACCTGATGCTGATTGAGGCCGACCGGATTTGCAGCGACTTGATCTGGCTGCCGGATGACAAAAGCGTCGACGGCATAAGTTTCGACGCCTGGGGCAATCCCGCCGCCTACCGGGTGTTGAAATATCATCCCGGCGATACGCAATATTACGCGCTCGGTGACGAGGCGGTAACCGTCCCGTCCGATTATATGCTGCATATCTTCCGGCAGGACCGGCCGGGACTGCACCGGGGCGTGCCGGAACTGGCGCCGGCGCTGCCGCTGTTCGCGCAACTGCGCGATTACAACCTCGCGGTTTTGAGCGCGGCCCAGGCGGCGGCCGATTTTGCGGCGATCCTTTACACCGACGCCCCGCCCAACGGCGAGGCCGATGAAGTCGATCCGATGGCGTTGATCGCGCTTGAACGCAATATGCTTTTGACCATGCCCGGCGGCTGGAAAATGGATCAGCTCGACCCGAAACAGCCCGCTTCCAGCCATGCTGAGTTCGTCAAGGTGATTTTAAGCGAAATAGCCAGATGCATCTGTTCGACTTACGGCAGCGTCGCCGGGGATTTTTCCGGCTTCAATTACGCTTCCGGCCGCCTGGACAACCAGATATATCACAAATCGATCCTGGTGGACAGGAGTTTCTGGCAGACGGAAATCCTGAACCGCGTCTTCGATATCTGGATTCGGGAATACATGCTGTCTAGGCCGTTTTCGGCCGGGAGCTGGACCCGGATTCCGCGCTATCTCCGGCATAGCTGGTTTTGGGACAATTTTCCACACGTTGACCCGAACAAAGAGTCGACCGCTCAGGAAAAACGGCTCAACAACCACACCACCACGCAGGCCGCCGAGTGCGCCAAGGACGGATTCGACT
>JAQULZ010000154.1 GCA_028718375.1 Victivallaceae bacterium
AAGTTATTGTGGCGTTTTAACGACCACGTTTTTGCACCAATGAGTGCGTTTAAATTATTATAACTCTGGAGGCAAGCCGCCTTCTCATATTATCTGGACCACCGACCAGAACAAGTTCTGGACTATGGACTTTGTTTTTTTGTGTTTCCGTACTCGAAATATTCTTTTTCCCCGTTATATTACCCGATACACGCTGGAACCGGTAAAATAAAGGTTGATCATGATTTCCGGATTTTTAAACTGGCTGCATGGATTGTGTCTCTCCATCGGGGATTATGCGATGGCGTTATTTTACGCCCGGATCGTTCCCGAATGGCGGGTAGTGCTGGTAATTTATCTGATTGCCGCGGCGCTGCTGGGCAGCGCTTTTCTGGCTGCGACAATCGCCGAAACCCGCCGGCATAAAATGAAACTGCATTTCCTGCTGGGACTGCTCATCCCGTATATTTATCCTTTTATCCTCGCATTGCGGCTGAAAGTCGCCCGGGAAGTCGTGGAAGTCGAAGAGGAAATCGATCCGCTCCGCGATTTGTCCGACGCCATGACTGCCCGGCTGAAGGATATTCATGCCACCCGGGAGCGGGAAAGAGCGGAAAAACAAACCGTCCGCCGCCCGGCGGCGGTCGATGACGCGCATGAAACCGCCGAACCGGCGGCGGTTGAACCGCCCGAACCGGCAGAGCCGTCGATATTCAACCGGCGCTATTTCGAGGAGCTCGCGGTAGACAGTTCCGGCGCGCGGGTCGGGCCGTTCCGGCTCACCATGCAGAACGGATCGGTTTTTACTGTGACCCGGATCAACAATATTCAGAATGATATGGCCAGCTTTGAAGTTGAAGTGAGCGGTAAACTGAAAAATATCCGGATTAAATACAGCAATGTAACAGCTTTTGTTAAAACAGCTTAACGGGAAGGAACGATGTTTGAATCAGTAGACAACCAGCCCCAGTTTGCCGCCATGGAGGAGGAAATCCTCGTTTTCTGGGAGCGGGAGCAGTGTTTTAAGCAATCCCTGGATCAGCGCCGGGGAAGAGAAGAATTCGTGTTTTACGACGGGCCGCCGTTCGCTACTGGCCTGCCGCATTACGGCCATCTGCTGGCCGGAACCATCAAGGACGTGGTGCCGCGCTATCAGACGATGCGCGGCAAATACGCCGAACGCGTTTTCGGCTGGGACTGTCACGGTTTGCCGGTGGAAAACGAAATGGAAAAGGAACTCGATCTCCGGGACAAGAAAGAAATTGAAAGCTACGGCGTCGGCAAGTTCAACGAAGCCTGCCGCGGGATTGTACTGCGTTACACGGCCGAGTGGGAACGGATCGTCAAACGCATGGGGCGCTGGGTGGATTTCGCCGACGGTTACCGCACCATGGATCTGAATTACATGGAATCCATCTGGTGGGTGTTCAAACAGTTGTGGGATAAAGGCCTGGTCTACGAAGGCTGCAAAATCCTGCCTTACTGCGCGCGCTGCGCCACGCCTTTGTCCAATTTCGAGGCCAATCAGGGCTACAGTGAGGTTACCGACCCGGCGGTCACGATCCGCTTCCGGGCTCTGGACGAGGATGACACTTATTATCTGGCCTGGACGACTACCCCGTGGACTTTGCCGTCGAATCTGGCGCTCGCGGCCGGACCCGAAGTCGATTATGTCAAGGTCAGAGACGACGGCTGCAATTACGTCCTGGCTGAAAACCGGCTCGGCGCTTATTACCCGGCGGATAAAATGCCGGAGATCATTGCCCGGTTCAAGGGACGCGAACTGGAACGCCGCCGCTACGAGCCGCTGTTCCCGTATTTCCGCGGCCTGGCGGAACAGGGAGCGTTCCGGGTTCTGCTCGCGGATTATGTCAGTACCGAGGACGGCACCGGTATCGTCCATACTGCCCCCGGATTCGGCGAAGAGGACAATCTTACCGGCAAGGCCTACGGCATTCCGGAAGTCTGCCCGATCGATGAGCATTGCTGTTTTACCGCCGAAATTGCCGATTACGCCGGACGCGCGGTTAAGGATTGCGACCAGGACCTCATGCGCCGCCTCAAAGCGGAGGGCAAACTCATTCACCGCGGTTCCATCAAACACAGTTATCCGCATTGCTGGCGCTGCGACAGTCCGCTGATTTACCGGGCTGTTTCCACCTGGTTTGTGAATATCGCCGAGATCAAAGAAAAAATGATCGCCGCCAACCGGCAGATCAACTGGGTTCCGGCGCATCTCCGGGACGGCCGGTTCGGCAAGTGGCTCGAAAACGCCCGCGACTGGGCGATCAGCCGCAACCGTTACTGGGGAACGCCGCTGCCGGTCTGGCGCAACGACGACGGCGAAACGGTCTGCGTCGGTTCGGTCGCCCAACTCGCCCGGCTTACCGGCGCTGAGATTAAAGATATTCATAAACATTTCATCGATGAGCTGGAAATTCCTTCCCCGACCGGCAAAGCGCCCCTGCGCCGGGTGGAAGAAGTGCTGGACTGCTGGTTCGAAAGCGGTTCCATGCCTTATGCCCAGCAGCATTATCCGTTTGAAAACAAGGCGCGTTTCGAGGCGAATTTCCCGGCCGATTTCATTGCCGAGGGACTGGATCAGACCCGCGGCTGGTTTTATACGCTGGTGGTGCTGAGCGCGGCCCTGTTCGACAAGCCGCCGTTTTCGAACGTCGTCGTCAACGGTCTGGTACTGGCGGACGACGGCCAGAAAATGTCCAAGCGCAAAAAAAATTACCCGGATCCGAAATACGTCATCGATACCTACGGGGCGGACGCGGTGCGGCTGTTCATGCTCGGTTCGCAGGTAGTGCGGGCGGAAGACCTCCGGTTCAGCGAGGAGGGCATAAAAGAGGTGTTGCGCGGGGTGATGATCCCGATGTGGAACGCCTACAGTTTCTTCGTAACCTACGCCAATGTGGATCAATGGACGCCCCGGCCCGGAGGAAAAGGCCCGGCGGTCCCCGGCAATCCGCTCGACCGGTGGATTTTGAGCTCCCTGTCTGAAATGGTCGGGGAAATCCGGGATGAGATGGACAACTACAATTTGCAGAAGGCCGCCAACCGTTTCGAAAAATTCGTCGAGGATTTGACCAACTGGTATATCCGCCGCAGCCGCCGCCGCTTCTGGCGCAGCGAGAACGATGCGGATAAAAACGAGGCTTATGAAACGTTGCATTATGTTCTGCTGACCTTTGCCCGGACGGCCGCGCCGTTCATTCCGTTCACCACGGAAATGATTTACCGCAACCTGCGGACGCCGGAGATGCCTGAATCCGTTCATCTCTGCGATTATCCCGAAACCGATCCGCGCCGCCGGGACGTTTACCTGGAAAATCAGATGGAAAACACGATCACCGCGGTTTCGCTCGGCCGCCAGCTGCGCGCCCGGCACCAGCTGAAAGTCCGTCAGCCGCTGGCCAAAGCGGTTATCATCATCAATGACGACCAGGTACGCGCTATGCTCGAAAAAACCGCCGGCATTATCGCCGAGGAACTCAACGTCAAAACGGTGGAGTTCAGCGCTGACGAAGATGAAGTCGTCCATCGTTCGGTCAAGCCGAATTTCAAGGTACTGGGGCCGAAACTCGGAAAATTCATCAAGGACGCCGCGGCCCAACTGGCCAAGTTCAAGTCCGGAGACATCGGCCGGCTTGAAGCCGGCGGTACTGCGCGGCTGAAGTTCAGCGACGGTTCCGAACTCGAAATCGGTGCCGCCGACCTGGAAATCCGGCGCCAGGAAAAAGCCGGCCTGACAGTGGCCAGTGCCGCGGGAATAACTATTGCCCTGGACACCAAACTTAACCGGGAACTGGAAGAGGAAGGTTTGGCGCGCGAGTTTGTCAGCCGGGTGCAGAACCTGCGCAAGGAAATGGGCTTCGAAGTCGCCGACCGTATCGTGGTCAGATATGTTCTGAACAGCGATTTCAAGTCCGCCCTGGTGAATTTCAAGGACTACATCTGCAATGAAGTGTTGGCGGTGGAACTGGGCGAAAACAAAAACCTGACCAACGGCGTCGTCTGCGAAATCAACCGGGTCGAATGCCTGATAAAAATCAGCAAGGCATAGTTATTAAGGGAGTTACAATAAAATGAGAGTACTTTCAGGGATACAGTCGTCAGGAATCCCGCATATCGGCAATTATTTTGGAATGATGCTTCCCGCGCTTGAACTGCAGGAAAAAGGTGAGACTTTTCTGTTCATTGCTGATTATCATGCTCTGACTACTCAACCGAAACCGGAAGATTTGCGCAAAATGGTTGAAAATGTCGCAGTCGATTTGCTGGCCTGCGGTTTTGATCCTGCCAAGGCGGTACTGTTTCGCCAGTCGGATGTACCGCAGGTTACTGAATTGACCTGGATTCTGAGTACAATTACTACGGTCGGGGTACTGGAACGCGCCCACAGCTACAAAGACAAGATTGCCAAAGGTTTCGTGCCCAATAACGGTTTGTTCACTTATCCGGTGCTGATGGCTGCCGATATTCTTATTTACCAGTCGGAATTAGTGCCGGTGGGCAAGGATCAGAAGCAACATTTGGAAATAACCCGGGATATTGCAATTAAATTCAATAACCTTTATGGCGATATTTTCACCATTCCGGAAGCCAGTATTAAGGAAAGTGTTGCAGTGATTCCCGGTATTGACGGCCAGAAAATGTCGAAGAGCTACGACAATACCATTCCGATTTTCGGCGGCAAAAAGGAAGTCCGCCAGCGGATAATGAGCATCGTTACGGATTGCAAGGGCCTGGAGGAACCGAAAGACCCGGACAGTTGCAATGTGGTGGCGTTGTTCAAACTGTTTGCCGACGAAAACCGGTTCCGGACGCTGCGGGAGCGCTATCGGGCCGGAAATTACGGCTATGGGCACGCCAAACAGGAACTTTTCGAGGCGATGTGGGAATATTTTGCCCCGTTGCGCCGGCGTCGGGAAGAGCTGCTCGGCAACCTGGATTATGTTCGGGACGTCATCGCCGCCGGCGGCCGGAAAGCCGTGGCCGAAGCCGAACAAACCATGATCAAAGTCCGGAAAGCCGTGGGATTGCGTTGATGTAATTGATTAAAAACTTTTGAGTTATAGTTAGTGCTTGAACGAAAAAGCCTTAAATCGGCAAATTTCAGCGGAATCAGGCGATTTTACAAGGAGTCTGTTGGTCCGAAGCTAATGCGAACTATTATAAACGAAGCCAACGACGATACCGGA
>JAQULZ010000155.1 GCA_028718375.1 Victivallaceae bacterium
CAAAAGAAAATCCTGGAACTTTTAAAGGTGAAATTAGTGTAGACAGTAAAATTTAAAAATATTTTACACTTTACTGTTTTACTATAAGGGAGATACTACGAATTTAGCCAAGTAAAATCCGTTATGAGGTAATCCCGGCTCTCGATATGCTGATAGCGGCCGTAATCATCGGTGACTTTGAACACCGTTTTGCCAACGGTCGCCGGAACCCCGGCGGAATTCCCGCCGCGCCGGTAAATTACCGGCACGGTCAAGTGGGTTTTCCGCTGGGATTCCAGCCAGGCGATACCTTCTTGCAGCATTCCCATTATTCAGTCGCGATCAGCCCCAGCGTGCGCAATGCCGCGAGGATGGAGTCGAGCTTGCCGTTGTTGGTCTCGACATCGTCCTTGAGAGCGTTGTACTCCGCACCGATGGTGGCGAAGTTGTTGTTGATCGCCCCCGACTGGTCGGCTCCGGAAGTATCCCCTACCGCCGCCAACTGGTGGGTACTGCTGGCCGTGCCGCCGGACTGGTCGTCGATATCCTCGGCATTGGCTTCAGGGTCGGCAATAGCCGCCGCGGCGCTGATCGGTACGTCACGGGAAACGTTGATAATTACCCGCGCATGCGCATCATCGTCTGTGGAGGCGATGATGGTCTTGCCAAGGTATTTATTATCCCCGGTCGTAGCAGTGACGATCTTATTTGTCGCGTCCCAGAATACAATGATTCCGGCGGCTATCGCCGTACTTTCCCCGGTCGCTTTCGGGATATCGAACACCCCGACCAGCGCCAGGGCTCCAAGCGTTCCCGCCTTGATGTCGAGTTTGGCGATCCCGACCAGATCCCCGATGATTACCACATCTCCCGCCGCCACGTCGGCTTCGGGCGTATAATCGATGCTGTGTCCTCGTTGTACATACCTCGCAAGCATAAAAACCTCCAAAATAATTAAGAATTAAAAATTAAAAATTAAAAATTACACACCAGCGGATTTAACCATGCCGCGATGATCCTGTTCGCGGACGCCGAGGTCAAAATAGACCCGGAACCACAGTCCGAGAGTGTTGAAGTCCGTGTCGCCTTTTTCTACCGTCGGAGTACGTTTTCCCTTCAGGTAGCCGATCTCGCAAGTATCTATTTGTGAAGGATTTCCGAATAAATACCAGGCGGTTTCACTATTGCCGGCATATTTGGAATTCGACAGATACGGCGAGCTTACCACTTCCAGGTTTTCATCCGCGAGAACGTTCAGCGCCGGGCGTATCGCCGGAGTATCGCCGCCGCCGGAAATTACCAGCGTCGCTCCCTTGGTCAACTCGATGGCGGTATGCTTCAACGCGGTCGGAACCAGCAGAAAACGCGGTTCGATGCTGATTGGTTCGCCGTCGGCGTCCACCTGATCCAGGAACAGCTTGATTGCCAGGCGCAGACCTTCATAGGCAAGTACGCTGTCGGTTCCGGAAAGCAGGTTTTTATGAGTCGAACTGAACAGTGCGTTGTTGTCGGACTGGTTCGGGTTGGACAACAGCCGTCTGAAGAACAACTGGTCGATCAGCCGCGCCGCCCGATTGCCCATGCCGGTCGGGACTTTCATAAACGCCCCGAGGTCGTCATCGATCACCATTTTTCGGGTCAGGCAGAATTTTTTCCCGTAGGTGTCGAGCTGGTTAGTGGCCTTCTCTTCGGAAAGCCCGCCTTCCTTGATTTCGCCATCGGCCGCAATCGGCGCGAGATCGCCCACATCGGTCAACCGGAACCGCTGATTTTCCTTGAAGTCCGAGAGATCGCCCTCGCTGCACAGCTTGGTCGCGATGATCGGCTGCGCCTGGAAGGAGTCCAGCAGTTTTTTGTTGGCGACGTTGCTCAGGATTCCCGGCAGACTGACCGTGGAGAATGCCGCCTGGATGGTTTCGTTGCCGAAGGAACGCGGCGGTTCGATCCCTTCCATGTGCAGGCATTCAAGGAGCAGTTGTTTTACCGGCATATCCATATCGTTCGATCCGGCTTCGACAACTTCCTCGCCGTAGGAAGCGACCAGGTCTTCAGCATGAACTCCCACCCGCAGACACATCGCCGCTTCGAGGTTTTTCCGCAGGCGGTCGCCGGTTGGCCGGCGTTTGACGATGATGTTGACGTCGGCCGCCGGACGGTTTTCCCGCAGCGCCTTCAGGACTTTTCCCGATGTTTCCTCCGGGCTCCAGCCGGCGCTGATGGCCTGGCGTTCAATATCGGCGTATTCGCCGGCGCAGATCGCCTGGATTTTTCCCACGCGCTCACGTTCTTCCCGGATCGCCAGAAGAGCGACATCCGCAGCGGCTTCTGTCTTTTCCGGCGCTTTCGGCTGCTCTTTTTTGACTTCGGGATTTTCGGGTTTCGGGGCTTCTTTTTTGGGATTCTCCACAGGGGTTTTCTCCTTTTTTTGGGGTTGTTCTTCAATTTGTTCTTCGGCCTTTATTTCTTTGGGGCCTTCGCCGATATTGAAACTGGCCGCGACCTTTAATTTCGTACCGCCGTCAGCACCGACCGGAATCACCGAAATTTCCCTCAAGGTCGATTCGCCGATGTGGTAAAACGGCCCGGTCTGCTCCTGCCCGTTGACGGTGCGTTTGCCTTTGACCAGTTCGGATTTTTTGACCTCGGCGCCGATAGACAACTGCCAGTCGGCCCCGGCCTTGGATTGGGCGACGATATCGTCCGCCTGATCGCCTTTGGCGACGATGTCGCCTTCGATTTCCAGCGTGTTGTTCACGACTTTCGCCGCCACCATGCCGACCCGGGACGCCACCTTGTTTTCGTGGTTCGCCAGCAGCGGCACCTGTTCCGGGATTTCCAGCCCCGCCAGATCGACCACCACCGGGTATTTCCAGCCGGGGAGGTTCATTTTGCCGCCGCCATAGGCCAGCCCGGCCACTTTCGGGTTGCCGCCGCCGTTCGCCGCTTCGATAATGAGAAATTCTTCCATCTTCCATTTTTCCTTTTTTGTTGATTAAAAATTCACCTTGCCTCGTTTTGCCATGCCGCGCCCGGCATTGCCTGGAAGCTATTTTTTATTCATCATCCATATCGTCCTCCTCTTTTTCATCGTGGTTATTTTGTGAAGGGGTTGCGTCTTCATCGGTCAATCCGAGTTCCCGCATCAGTTTCTTTTCACGAGCTCTCTGCCTGATTTCCGCTTCCCAGTCCCGGCCCGCGAGCGCATACTCGTTCGCCAGGGTTGTGGAGTGATTTTTGAGGCGGATATCCTGAGCCCGGGCTTCTTTTTGCGGGTCGACGTGCGTCAGCCCGTCCCAAAACCAGGCATGGGGCGGAAGCGGACGGCGGAAGATCAGGTACGCCACGGGATTCAGGAGACTGTATTCCCGCAGCCAGCCCATCAGAATCCTATCCAGAATTACCGAAGCGATGAACGACTGGTCCACTCGGATGGCTTTGAAATAAACCTGATGGTCGAGCCTGCCGGATGCGTAGTTGTAGCCGCTCGAATTTCCCTTGGCGATATTCGACGGCATCAGCACACAGCGCACCGCTTCGTCGATCAGCTTGTCCACGTATTCCGCATAGGTAGTGGCCGGCTGTTTCGGGTCGAGCTGATCCATTTTCCAGCCGCCGGGCATGGTCAGGAGCATGTTGCGCTCGAGTTCGACCAGCGCCATCGGATCGACATCGTCGGCTTCGCCGTTGGGCGGCGCGTCCGTGTACAAAATCCCGGCAAAATCCGCCGCCGCTTCCGCCGCCGTAAGCACCGCCAGCGTAAATCTCCTCAACTGCGAGAAGATCGGCAATGCCGGAGTCAGTTCCGGCACTCCGCGATGCTGTCCCGGCCGGTCTATGCGAAAACAGTGCAGCATGGCCTCCGCCGGAATTACCACCGCTTCGTCATAGCGACTGAACCGGGTCCCGCCCGGATGCTGTTTCAGGACGCGATACGCATCCGGGTTGCCGAAGGCGTCAAAAGTAATTCCATCGACTTCATTGCTGTCCAGCGAAATCCCGAAGCCGCTGGTGATCTGGTCGGCTTCGATCAGCATGATATCGAGTTTGATTTCATGCATTACCCGCGGGTTCGTCCCCATGACCGCGAACGCCTCGCCGTCCTGGCAGCGCGCCATCCGCATGGTGCGGAGTTTTTCCGGCAGCCGCGTTGCCGCCGACCACAGCATGAAATCCTGTTCGATCTGCCGGTTGAGTTCGTCGTAGTCCGTCAGCATCTGAAGCTGCGGGCCGGTGCCGATAACGTCGTTTGCCAGGGTAAGCACAATGCCCTTGGCATATGAGTTATTCGAAATCTCGTACCGAGCCCGGTTGCGCAGAACCTGCCTGACGGTCGATGTGGCTTCCGCGTCGGCGCTCAGGTTTTCGGCCGCCGCCCAGTGCCGCCGGTTGTCGTGCGTCGTCTGCGCCGCGTCAAACCGCGCCGTCACCTGCCGGTTCCAGCCGGAAATCATGCGCGCCTGAAACGCCGGCCGGGGCGAGACTTTTATTTCCATCCGCCTGCCGTCGGGATAGTAAAGATATTTGCCGTTGGGTTTCACTATTTATGTATTTCCTCTTGACAATAACCGATTGCCGTTGTATTATTGTATTAACGATGTATTAACGTAAAAACGGAGTTTTCCGAGCATGATAAAAACCTTGACAAAACACGGAAACAGCATGGCGCTGGTGATCGAAAAGCCTATTCTCGATCTTCTGGGCGCTGATGCGGAA
Source organism: Victivallaceae bacterium (assembly GCA_028718375.1). GTDB lineage: Bacteria > Verrucomicrobiota > Lentisphaeria > Victivallales > Victivallaceae > JAHOYW01. The sequence continues at coordinate 4,693 of JAQULZ010000155.1, forward strand.
ACTTCCTTCGACATCACAACGGACGGCCAGGCCCTGGTGCTGACGCCGATGCATGACAAAGTCCGGGCAAAAAGGTTTAAGAAAGCCCTGACCGCCGTCAACCGGAAGTATCCCCAAGCCCTGAAAAAACTCGCCGAATGAGTATGAAACCGGAATTTCTTTCCCTGGCTGAAGTGCTGGAAATACATCAGGATCAGTTGGTGCGTTACGGCGGCGAAGCCGGTATCCGCGACCTTGGATTGCTTAAGTCCGCGATCAGCATGCCATCCGCCACTTACGGCGGGGAGTTTCTGCATTCGGATATTTATGAAATGGCCGCCGCCTACCTTTTCCATATCGTTCAAAACCATCCTTTCCTTGACGGGAATAAACGCACGGGTGCAGTCGCGATGCTGGTTTTTCTTATCCTCAACGGCTACGATTTTGACGCGCCGGAA
>JAQULZ010000156.1 GCA_028718375.1 Victivallaceae bacterium
CGCCCCTGGATTTCGCGACTCTGACCAAGCCGTTACCTCGGTAGCGGCGTGTCAGATTCGAGACCATCCAGCATCCGGATGATTCGCAATCTTGTTGACCTTACAGGCTTGACTTGACACTAGGGCGCGGTTTTAGGCGGCAGTTCCGTGGCTTCGAAAATGACCGGCGGCTGCAGGGTGTCGAGTTTTTCCGGGTTGAACTTTTCTCCGGCGGTTACCGGCCCCGAAGGAATAACGGCGGTTTTTTTCGCCGGCGCGACAAGCATGAATCCGGCTATCCCGATCAGCACCGCCAGGAAAAATAAGGTTCCCAGCACCAGCCAGGCCAAATGCCGCAATTTTTTTTGACTGTTCTCATCGATTTCATGATCCAGATGGATATTTTCGATCAATTCGGCCGGGGCATAATTGTCGAGCTGGCTTTTCAGCTCGCTGATGATGGCGGTCATTTTATCGGCAGGCACCTGATAACAGGCGCAGAGTTTCCGGACGTAGGCCAGAACATAGACCGACGGCAGTTCCGAAACCAATTTTTCCATTTCCAGCAGTTCGATGTACTTCTTTTTGATCCGGGTAAGCTGTTCGACCTGGATCAGGCTGTAATTATTTTTAACCCGCATATCCTGCAGGTATTTCCCGAAATGCTCCGTTTCTTCGGCCGGTGCGGGCTGTCCTTGGGGTTCAGAACGCGCTTTCCTTTTCCCGGATTTTTTCTTTTCCTTTACCGGTTTTTCCTCCGGGTGGTTTTCCGGCGCAACGAAACTGAACGACGGCGGCGCGGGAGTTTCGGTCCCGGAACCGGAAGGGGCGTCAAAATCCAAGGCCAGCTGCTCGCGGCCGCGGTTTTGTTCTTTTTCAGTGGTCTGGTTATTGCCGAACAAGTCCATGACTTCCTCAGGAATGATCAATTTCATCGAACACCAGAATTTCCCGCTTCAGACCGCCGGGTCCGGGCGGCCCCACAATATTCCGCTCTTCGAGTATCTCAATGAGTTCCGCCGCCCGGTTATAGCCGATTTTCAGCCGCCGCTGCAGATAACTGGTACTGACTTTCTGTTCCAGCAGGACGACCTCCAGGGCTTTGACGAGCAGTTCGTCATCGCCCGGCAGCAAATATTTCTTAATGATCGGGTCGACATCCTGGACCTCGTCGATGGACGCTTCCGGAATATTGTCGCCCGCGGCGCTTTCATCTTCCGCCTGGGCTTCTTCCGAAACGATTTTATCATTAAACTGCTGGTCGGCCTGACCGGAAACGAAATCGACGATTTTGGCAATATCCGCGTCTTCGACCCAGGCCCCCTGAATCCGGTCAAGCACGGAAGAACCCGGCGGCACGAACAGCATATCGCCGCGTCCCAGCAAAGTTTCGGCGCCTTTCTGGTCGAGAATCACCCGGCTGTCAACAATCGAACCGACCCGGAACGCAATCCGGGTCGGCAGGTTGGCCTTGATCACCCCGGTAATAATATTGGTCGAGGGGCGCTGAGTGGCAATGACGATATGGACGCCGGCGGCGCGGCCTTTCTGGGCGATCCGGGCGATGGAGGTTTCGACTTCGCTTTTCGAATCGGTCATCATGATGTCGGCCAGTTCGTCGATAATAACCAGAAGCAATGGCATTTTAGCCGGCAGGGGGTTATCGTCATCATCAAAAACCGGGGGTGAATCCACCGGGCGGGAGTTGTATCCGGACAGATTCCTGACTTTGGCCTTCGCCAGGATACGGTAGCGTTTTTCCATTTCGTTTACCGCCCAGCGCAGAGCTATCGGCACTTTCTGCGGATCGTTGACCACCGGGGTAATCAGGTGCGGCAGCGTCGAATAAATTTCCATTTCCACCACTTTCGGGTCGACCAGAATCAGTCGCAGTTCTTCCGGAGAAAACCTGAACAACATACTCATGATCAGGCTGTTCATGCAAACGCTCTTGCCGCTGCCGGTGGCGCCGGCGATCAGCAGATGCGGGGCCTTGGCCAGGTCAAGGATGATCGGTTTGCCGCCCACGTCCTTACCCAACACCACCGGAATTTCCGCTTTCGAGTTGCGCCACTGGGGACTCTCGAACATGGAGCGCAGATAAACCGCTTCCGCCATAACGTTCGGCGCCTCGACGCCGACGGCGTTTTTACCCGGAATCGGCGTCAGGATGCGGATACTCTGGGCTTCGAGTTCCATGGCAATATTATTGCCGATATTAGCGACTTTTTCTACCTTGACGCCGGGCGCCAGCGAAATTTCGTAACGGGTCACGCGCGGGCCGCTGATAATGCCGGTAACCTGCCCGTCGACATTGAAACTTTCCAGGGTCTGCTGCAAAATCGAGCGGCAGCGTTCGATCGCCTCGCGGCTTTCCCCGCTGGTATCGGGCCCCTTGGAAAGCATGGTAACCGGCGGCAGAATATATTCGGCGGGTTTTCTCGGAGCAGCCAGAATTTCGCCTTTAACAGTGGAATGAATCGCCGGTTCGGCACTGTTCAGCCCGGAGCGGGACGGCAGGGACGGCAAGGACGGTTCAGCGGCGGTCTCCGACTCGGCCAGTTTCCGGGCGGCGGCCTCCCGCCGCAAATCCAACAGGGCGGCGCGGGAACTTTCCAGGGGTTCAGGCCGCGGTTTAAGCCCCGGAGGCGGCAGTTGACCCGTATTGTCCCCCTCGATTTTCCTGAACCGTCCGGCAAAATCATTTACTGCGCCGGGCATTCCGGCGATCAGGGCTTGCGCCACGACCTGCCAGTCGGCCAACCAGATGAATACCAGGCCGGCGAGCACGAAAACTCCGGCAATGACCGCGGTTCCGATCGTTCCGATAAATCTCCGGACATAACCTGCCGGCAGGCTTTCATGGAGTACCGGCGGCCCGGCTAAGACCTGTCCGATCACGCCGCCGGAAAGGGCGGATTCCGGCAGGCCGGAATGCCCGATCCCCAGCTTATCGGTCAGGCCGGCGAAACGCTGCGGGCTGATCGCGAATAATATTGCCGTTCCGAGGATAAGCACTGCCAATGCTCCGGAATAGCCGCGCCGGGAAGTCGGATATCTGAGCAGCGGGCGCAGGGCGCAAATCACCAGCAGACCGACGATCGGAAACGCCGCTACCCCGAAAAGATAAAAGCAATACCGGGAGAAATACGCCCCCGCGTATCCGACCCAGTTTTTTATCAGTCCCGCGCTGCCGCCGTCCAAAATGGAATTGTCGGACGCCTGGTGGGAAACCAGCGCCAGAATGATCAACAGGACGGCGGCGATATAAAACGCATACCTCAAACGGAAAGCTCGGCCCGATACATTTTTTTCGTTTTCCCGGTTATTTCCTATCCGTGCCATATTTCCGACGATAACTGTTGAATGCCCCATTCGGGCGTTAATAAAAAAACACATAAATAATTACAATCGTTTCGCACCATATTCAAGGCGTATTCCCGGCTATTTGGCAATAAAAATTTGTTAAAAACGGTAACCGGCTATATTTTAACCTAACAGGACAGCCAATACCATTCACGGAGTGAAACATGAAACAGAAAATGTCATGGTTTAAACGGTTTTTCAGCATCGGGCTTTGGGAAATCAATCTGCGCGGTCTGTCGGCCTTCCGCGCTTCCTGCATCAAACTGCTGCGGATTCTGGTTTTATCGGTGCATGGTTTTTTTGCGGACAAATGTCAGCTGCAGGCCTCCGCCCTGACTTTCTACACGATTTTTTCCATCGTCCCGCTGGCGGCAATGGTGTTCGGGATCGCCAAGGGTTTCGGCCTGCAGAAAAAACTTCAGGCGGATCTGAACGCCAATTTTTCCGAGTACCAGGTGCTGCTGGATAAATTATACGTTCTGGCGGATAAAGCCCTGGCCCGGGCGCAGGGCGGCACTATCGCCGTCATCGGGCTGGTGGTGTTATTCTTTACGGTAATCAAGGTTATCGGCAATGTCGAACATTCATTCAACGACATTTGGGGAATAAAAACCGCCCGGACTCTGTTCCGGAAATGCGGCGATTATACGATTCTGCTCATCATCTGTCCGGCGCTGCTGCTTTTTTCCAGCAGTGCAACGGTTTATATCACCACCCAGGTTTCGCGCTTCGCCCGTGCCGGTTATGTTTGGGATTCGTTAGTCGGGCCAATCGCCTTCGTGTTCATCAAGTTTATTCCCTTCTTTCTTTCCTGGTTTCTGTTCACTTTCCTCTACAAAACCATGCCCAATACCCGGGTGAAAACAGGCTCGGCGCTTTTCGGCGGCGTGATTGCGGGTACTTTATTCCAGTTTTTGCAGCAATACTACATCATTATCCAGTTGGCCGTATCTCAGCAAAGCGCCATTTACGGCAGTTTCACCGCCGTGCCGCTGTTTCTCTTGTGGCTGCAGATCAGCTGGTTTATCGTTCTGCTGGGAGCGGAACTGGCTTTTGCCCACCAGAATATTGACACCTATGAATGCGAACCTTTCGCCTCCAATACCAGCAACGCCCTGCGGCGGCGGCTGTTGATAAAAAGTGCCTCGATCATTGTCAAAGCGTTCGTCAGCGGGCGAAATCCGGTAAACGATACGGATATTTCCCGGGCTTGCGGCATCCCGATCAAAGAATCCCGGGACATTCTGTTCCGGTTAGCGCGTGCCGGCATTATCAGCAAAGTGCTCAATGCTCAGGATGAGGAGATCGGCTACAAGCCGGCGGTACCGGTCGATAAAATCAGCATTCAATACATCTGGGAAAGCGTCGATGCAGTAGGCAGGACTTCGTTCCCCCTGCCGGAAGACGAAGAGTTCTCCCTGCTGGAAAAGGAACTCCAGGCGCTGGCGCAGGATTGCGGCAACTCCTCCCACAACAAACTGGTAAAAGACCTCTGACCTCACCTGTCCGGGGTATCCGTGTCTCTTTAAACAAAGCGAGCTCCGCAAGACAGCTATTGTCTTACGGAGCTCTGAAATAACTCCCGGCACCGTGCTACTCTCCCACACTCAAATGTGCAGTACCATCGCCGCTGGTGGTCTTAACCTGCGTGTTCGGGAAGGGAACGGGTGTGACTCCACCGCCATAAGCACCGGAAAAAAAAGCAAGAAGGTCAA
>JAQULZ010000157.1 GCA_028718375.1 Victivallaceae bacterium
CTCAGGAATATCTATACTCCAGACGGAACTTCTATTGCCACCGAAATGACCAAAAAACAAAAGGATATTTTTAACGCTCTCGGCGTTACTCCGTAACCTTGTTATTAAAAATCGCGGATTTTAGGATTAGCTTCATTTATGGAGTCAGGGGTAATTGGAAAAATAATTCTTAAAAAATTTGCCGAGAAAACAAAACAATCTTTTGAGTACACCTTGAGTATGCGTGGCAGCCCTGAGCCTAGATATTCAACCATTTCCAAGTCCTTGAATATTCGCATAAATTCTTTATTGCGAGGCACAGAATATCCTTCGAAAAACTCATCCTGGTCAAGCCCCTGCGGTATTCCTCCGGCAGAGGTAATTTCAAGCCGGTCGGAAAATATCTCAAATTTCGGGGGAATCTCGTTGGAATAATCATTATGGATTATCGCATTAGTGACTGCTTCCCGCAAAGCAACGGCATTCCATAGCCGTGTATCAATACGTTCTTTGGATGTGATTTTTGTTGCAGTCTTATTTTCTAAATCAAGTTTATCCAACACTTGCTTCGCAGCCTTAATTAAAGAGTAATAACCGTATTCATTGCTTTCGATCAAGTCAATACGATCTTTCCCTGCATATTTTGCCACCTTTATTGAGTTGCCATTTTTGTCGGCAAGCAGGTATCCAGCATAATTATATTCTCCTGCCTCTGTTAATAGCTCCAAATTAGATGCAAACTTGTCTCCTAAATGAAGGCCAGACTCGTCATAATATATTTTCAGTTGCTCGAAAGACAGGTCTTGTCGAGGCGCTTTAATCTTTCCAATAGAATTGCGGGTTCGACTTGAGAATAGTTCTTCAATCATTCTAACGGTCATTGGTTCTGAAGCCGAGCCTACACGTATAAAACATCCTCTTTCGGACATTTCCTGTCTTTTTGTCAACTCGATCCATGCGAAGCCCGTCGGCAGTTTTTTCGATAGCCAATACCGGAACAATCTTTACCGTAATGGGGATTTTTTGTGAAATATCAGTGAGCGAATTTGTCGCGATACCGGCGGGGAGTGATACCGTACATGTCGCGGAATTTCTTGGAAAAATAGTTTGAATCGCGGAAACCGCAGGAAAAAGCAATATCAGCAATGCTGTCGCGGCGGGTCCGTAAATTTTCCGCCGCATTGCGTAACCGTATTTTAATCAGGTAGTCAATCGGAGAACTGCCGGTCGCTGCCTTGAACAGCCGCAGCAGATTGTTGGTGGACATTGCCGCCAGTTTTGCCAGTTTTCCGAGCGTCCAGGGATCGGCGTAACTGCTTTCCAGCCGGCTGATAACCTTACCGACCCGAATCAGCGCGACTGTATCTTTAGTCGCCCCGGAAGTATAGCTGCGCGATACAAAAACTATTATTTCCAACAGCAGCGTGAGCGCGGCAGCCTCATATCCCGACTCCCGTGAGTTAAGTTCATCCTGCAGTTTCCGCACCAGATTTTCAATTTGCGCCAGCCGTTTTGCGTTCAAATGCAGCCGGTGTTTGTAACTGGTTCTGGAACGCAGGGTCGGTTCCAGGCGGAAAATGACGTTGTACCCGGGAATTTTGCGGAGCTGATCTTCCGGTAACAACAGCCGGTCCGGATCGAACATCACATTGACATGGCTTTACGTCCGTCTGGTTCTGAACCGATGCGCGGCGAATCCCTGAAGGAGAAAGACGTCTCCGGCGGAAACCTGATAATCGACGCCGTTTACCAGCTGAACCCCCTGACCCCGGGTAATGATTACCAGTTCGGAAAAGTTATGATAATGATTGATCTCGGTCAGGTCATAGGGATGTTGCGGTTCACTGGATGCCGGCACTTCACGTACCGCGAGCGGAAAAGTCGTTGGGTCGAAATAATGGCTGCCGTAAGCCTGTTGTGCCGGAGTCTGCATATTTTTTGTGATAAAATACTCTTTTTTTATGAAAAAAATCAAGGTTTTTAGGTTTATATGTTTGTATTGTAACAATATATATCAGATTTTATAATTTGTAAAATAAAATCAAAAGCTGAGGTGGAACATGAATTCCGAACAAAGTTGTATTTCCCGGCGTTCAATGCCTTTCTGGTGCGTGGGCAATCCGTTATCCGACCCGTTCGGCGGTCCCGTACTGAAACCACTGGATTCGCTTGAGGCGGCGGAAATTATTGCCTGGGCGGGCCGGGAAGGCTATATTGAAGCGACCAGTTATCATGATGATGACCTTATCCCGTGGAATCCGGATCAGCCGGAAGACGATCTCAACCCGAATAGCGCGGCATATAAAAAATTGCGTGAAATCAAGAAAGTGCTGGACCGCGGCGGGATCAGTATTCACGCCTCCATCTGCAATATGAGCGGCAACCCGCGGTTCCGCAATGGCGGTTTCTGCAACCCGGACCCGGAAGTCCGGCGTCTGGCCCGGCTGAAGGTGGAAAGAACCCTGCGCATCGGACAGTTTTTCGGCGCCGAATACTATGTCTACTGGGTGGCGCGGGACGGCTTCGAAGTACCGGTGGTCACTCAATGGGATAAAATCTACGCATGGCTGGCGGAAGGCTTGAACGGAGTTACCGATTACATCGAATCGCAGGGAATGACCAATTATATCGGCGCGACCATCGAACCGAAACCGAACGAACCGCGCGGGCATATGTTCCTGCCGACCAGCGGTCATGCTGTCGGTTTTATCCTCGGCAAACTTAAACACCGCGATTTCTGGGGCGTCAATCCGGAACTGCTGCAGCATGAAAGCATGGCGCTGATGAATGCGGTGTTGACGGTCAGTTATCTGTGCTCAATGGGCAAGCTCAAATTTCTGCATTTCGGCAGCCAGATCAAAGCCCAGTTCGACAATGATTTCCCGCCGCTGGCCGGACCGGAAGGCCTGAAAGAAACAGTAATGATGTTTTGGGCGCTCAAGCGGCTCGGCTGGCGCGGCGTTTGCGAATTCGACTGTCATATGCTCCGGGCGGAGGCGGATATTACTGATCAGCTCAACACCCGCAGACAATTCATCATCAATTGCTCCACCGCACTGGATATCGCGTTAAAACTGGCTGACCGGGTTAAGATTCCGGCAAGCGGCACGAACCAGGTTGCGGCAGACCTTGCATCGATTTGTCAGCTGGGTAAGCTTGACGGGGTAGACCCGAGACGGAAGCAGAGTTATACTCTATACGGTTAAAATCTCAACCGTATAGAGTATAAAATTAATCAATAACAGGCAGGGCGGAAAATGGCGATATTTCTCGGGTTGGATTCCAGTACTCAGGGGCTGAAAGCTGAACTGATCAATACGGAGGCTGGAAAGATTATTTGCAGTTGCGGCGTGAATTTCGGCAATGATCTGCCGGAATACCAATGTCCTTCCGGTTTTCTGGAGAATTCTGATCCATTGATTCGCCATGCCGACCCGTTAGTGTGGGCGGCGGCATTGGATTTGCTGTTTGAACGCCTGGCCGCCGCCGGCGCGCCGCTGGCGCAAGTCGCCGGAATCAGCGGTTCAGGTCAGCAGCACGGCTCGGTTTACCTGAACGAGTCGTTTTCGGCGGTGTTAGCCGGACTGGAGACGGAAAAGACCCTGGCGGAACAGTTGCAACCCACCCGGTCCCGGAATACTTCGCCGATCTGGATGGATCGCGCTACTTCGGCGGCATGCGCCGAACTTAACGGCAGATTCGGTAATCGTATTCAGCTTGATACCGGTTCTCCGGCGACCGAACGTTTCACCGGACCGCAGATCCGGAAATTCGCTGAAGACGAACCGGATAAATATCAAAATACTGCTCATATCCATCTGGTCAGTTCATTCATGGCATCCCTCCTGTGCGGAGCAAACGCCCCGATCGATTACGGTGACGGCGCGGGCATGAATCTGCTGAATTTGAAAACGTTGAGGTGGGACGAGGAGATCGTGGAATTTACCGCTTCCGGGTTGCCGGCGAAACTGCCGCCGGCAGTGCCGTCCGACACGATTGCAGGCCGAATCAGTCCGTATTTCGGCAAATACGGTTTCAAGCCGGAGGTTCCGGTAGTGGTCTGGTCGGGCGACAATCCGTCCAGTCTGATCGGCATGGGCGCGGCAAAACCCGGCGTGGCGGTTATCAGCCTCGGCACCAGCGATACTTTTTTTGCCGCAATGAATGAATTCAAAACCGACCCGGAAGGCTTCGGACACGTCTTCGGCAATCCGGCCGGAGGTTTCATGAGTCTGATCTGTTTTACCAACGGTTCGCTGGCCAGAGAAAAAGTAAAAACCGAATGCGGTTTGAGCTGGGATGAGTTCGACGCGGCTGCCGCAGCTGCCGCTCCGGGCAGCGAGGGTAATCTGATGCTGCCTTATTTTGCCGTGGAAAGTACGCCGCTGATCCTGCGTCCCGGAATTAAACTCAGCGGTTCGCCCGAGTTCTGTTCGGGCAAGGCCGCCGCTCCGGTTAAAGTCCGGGTGCTCCTGGAAGCCCAGGCGTTGACCATGAAATTGCATTCCAACTGGATAGGAGAGAAATTCGAACGAATCCGGATTACTGGCGGCGCTTCCGATTGTTCAGCTTTTCGGCAGATACTGGCGGATGTATTTCAATCGCCGGTCGAGCGGATTTCCGTTTCGGATTCCGCCGGGCTGGGCGCGGCGCTCCGGGCGGCTAACGCCGTCGAAAACATTCCCTTTGAGGAATTATTCGAGAAATTTTCGGCAACCACCGCAATCACCCCTCCCGTTGCTGAAAATGCGCCTGGATATGAAACCGCATTGCGCAAGTATGCGGAGCTGGAAAAGTCGTAAAATCGCCGTTGGTTTCCCGGATTTTTATCATCAGGTAAAACTGCTTCAGACAAGAATAAGAAACTTAAGAAGCGGATTTTTACTTATCCTCAATACTGTTCGCTTAGTACCTTTATTGCTTCAATAAAATTAATTTTACTGCCTTCGGGATATTCCGACTTAATTGGCCAACCCTTCATTTTTCTTTTTACTGCTCTTTGGTTGCGCCTTCCAC
>JAQULZ010000158.1 GCA_028718375.1 Victivallaceae bacterium
ATTTCGTAATTTTTCAACTTCATTCCTGGTGAATTTTATCGCTATCACACTTACCTCGTTGTTAAAATTTAAACAATGAGATAATATAGTATAAAAAGTTAATATTTCAACCTAAACTAGTATATAAGTCAAGATTTTCCTGTAATTGTTCAATATTTTCATAGATTTTGCGCCGAAACGCAACGACTTTGTCCTCTATTTCTTTGGCAACCCGGTTTCTGGTATTGGGAACGTTCTTACGACAAATATCCCGAAGCGCAAGTTCCTCGCGGAGCAATCCGGCCGGCAAAATTTCTAGTCGATACTGAAAAACCCTTTAACGACTTAGGGTTGAGTAATTTATTTTATCAACCCCCGGTTTTTTATTGCCGGCTTTTCCGCTTATTCTTATATTTTCCGTAAAAATTGCTTTAAAAATCTTTACGGTACAGTTAAACGGTTACAGTCTCTTTTGTCCATACTCTTCGTTAGTTTCAGCTTCGCGTACGCCGGTACGCGTCAGCTTCACTGCCTCGATTATGAAACAAAATAGACTTTTTCAGTATCGACTATCTAAGGTTCTTGGTAAACGCGTAGTTATTTTGTTGCCATCCGGAGCTTTTCCAAACGGTATTGCAGGTAATAAACTCCGTTGGCTTTGTAAATGCGGCCAGTACCATTGGCTCGGCGAGAATCTTTTGTTTTTGTCACGGTTTATTATTCCCTTATATTGTTTTTCGGCAGCGTAATTCTGCTTGCCGAAAAACGAAAGGGAAAAACTATTTGTGATACAGACGATAACGACGATTTTCGCATTACGGTATTTTGTCGGATTCTTGATTTGAAAAGGCAGGATTTTGAGGATAATTTTTATTTGCCAGTATTTGCCAATGATGTTTTGAACCCGTGTAAAACCGTGATAGTCTGAGCGTAACGGTACGGAAAATATAATTTTGCGGTCAGACTGCATATTTTTGTGGCAATATGCTTGTAATCAATGACTTAGTATTGATGGATGTCTTAGAAATTTTTGTTAATGAGCCAAATTAATACCTGAAAATTCCTGAAATCATTTTGCAGGAACAAAGTTTGCGCTATACTGTACTCTATACGGTTGCAATTTTAACTTTGATTGCGAAGATTTTGCATTCTGGCCGATACCGGGGTATCGAAGGCGCTCGAAGATTGCGGAGCCGGCTCAAAAGATCGCAACTGCGACGCGGCGAGCGTCTTATGGCCGTATTTCCGCATTGCGATTTCGGACGATATTCATATCGCCCCTCAATCGCAAGACGAAAATCCAATCCATAATCCTGCTCGTCAAAGTTAAAATTTCAACCGTATAGAGTATATATTCGAAGTAAACCAATCCGGGAGCTTTCAAAATGGATGAGGTTAAGTGTCTTGCGGTTTTCGAACGCGCTTTTCAGCGGATGGGCGGGATGCTGTTCCGCCCCTTCAACATATCCAAATGGTTTGTGCTGGGTTTTTCCGCCTGGCTGGCAGTGATGTTTCAGAGCGGCGGAATTTTCGGATATAATTCCGGTAACGCTTCTGAATCATCACCGGTTTTTACCCCTTTTAAAGAGTTTTTAAAAACCCTTTTTACCGGCGAGGGAACTTTTGTCGACAAAGTCTGTAATTATTTCGGGATAGAACACTCCGTATTCTGGCTGATCGTCTTCGGAACTGCCGCCCTTATCCTGGTTCTGATCGCAATCAATCTGGCGCTGCTTTGGCTCAGCAGCCGGTTCGAGTTCATTTTCATTGATAATCTCGCCGGCAACCATACCCGGATAGTCCACCCGTGGACCCAGTTCAAAAAACAGGGTAATTCCGCTTTCTCGTGGCTGATCGGTTTTATGGTAATTTGTATTCTCTTCCTCCTGGTCATATTCACAATCACGGTTTTCTTGATTTATCCGGTGATACTAAACTATCTCCGGACGTATCGTTTACACATTCCCGATTCCGGTATGACCGCCGCTATTGCGACCATGGCAGTATTTGGGTTCGGAACGGTGGTCCTGGCTTTCATCTACTATTTCTTCAATGAATTCGTCCTGTTGATCATGTACCGGAAAAATTTACCGGCAACCGTCGCTTACCGGGAATTCCTCCGGATGCTTAAAGACGCCCCCTTGACCTTCGTAAAGTTCTGGCTGTTGCAGCTGGTGGTGAATCTGGCTTGCGTGATTGCGGTAGGGCTGTTTGTTATCTGGACCTGCTGTGTGGCGCTGATCCCTCTGCTGCTGCCTTATCTTAATGTGGTTATGCTGCTGCCGGTGCTGGTCTTCTGGCGCTTGCAGGCCATGGAACTGATGGCGGCCCTCGGCCCGGAGTATTCTCCCTACCCCGCACCGCCGGAAATGCCGGCCGCCGACAATCATACCGTCACTCGAAACGACTGAAAATAAACCAAATTCCTAAAAATCAAGGAGGCCGTTCGGAAATGTCTGATATCGAACTCAAAAATACTCCGCTTCTGGAATGCCATCAGCGGGCGGGAGCTAAAATGGTGCCGTTTGCCGGCTGGAATATGCCGGTGCAATACCGGGACGGAATCCTGGCGGAACACCGGCAGACGCGCGAACAAGCCGGCTTGTTCGACATTTGCCACATGGGTGAATTCCGCATTACCGGGCCAGAGGCGGCCACCGCCCTGGACGCCATTTTCGCCCGGCCGGTATTCGACCAGCGGGTGGGGGTCTGCCGCTATAATTTCCTGCTTAATGAAGCGGGGAAGGTCCTGGACGACCTGATCGTCTACCGGCTGGCGGAAGATGATTTTTATATTGTGGTGAATGCCGGCACCCGGACCACCGACGCCGAAATGATTCAGTCCCAACTGTCCGCAGACCTCGTTTTCGAGGACGTCTCGGATTTGACGGCTAAACTCGATCTCCAGGGACCGCTGGCGGCGGAGGTGCTGAAAAAAACCGGTCTGAAAATCGCCACTCTGCCCGCCTATTTCACCTGGACCGAAGCCGTAATCAACGATATTCCGGTATTATTGAGCCGTACCGGTTATACCGGTGAACTGGGGTTTGAGCTGTATTTCGACCTTGACCGGGCGGCGGAAATGTGGAATTATCTGCTGACCTTCGACGAGGTTCGGCCGGCCGGACTCGGCGCCCGCGACACGCTGCGCCTAGAAATGGGTTACGCGCTTTACGGGCACGAATTGACTACCGACTATACGCCGCTGGATGCGGGTTATGGTGCGATGCTCAAATTAAAAGAACTTCCCGAGCGCCGGTTTACCGGCCGGGCAGCGCTCGAAGCTGTTCCCCCGGCGTACCGGCTGGTTGCGATTACCCTGACCGGGCGGCGCGCCGCCCGGGCCGGGGCGAAAATCATGGACTCAGCCGGTAAAAAGATCGGTGTCGTTACTTCCGGAGTTTTCGCGCCGTCCCTCGGCACGGCGGTCGCAATGGGTTATGTCGCTGCCGGAGAAGCCTTGGAAGTCGGAGCGAAAGTGCAGTTGAGCGCCGGAAACGTGGTTCTCGAAGGGCGGATTTCAGAGCTGCCGTTTTACCGGACGGGCACAGTAAGAAAAAAATTGTAATCGGTCAATCGGTTTATTTGGGGGAAAAGGAGCAACTTTTTGCAAAAACTTTCCCCTTTTCCCCCAACCCCCCAATTCTCTTTGAAAAACTTTTTGCCCCGCTTTTATCCCGGCATGTTTGCCGGGATAAAAGCGGGAAATAAGGTCTTATACCAATTTGCAATACCTTATGTCTAACCTCAATACTGTTCGTTTAACGCTTGATTTAATGTATAAGGTATCACTTAAAGAAGTCTTGAGATGCCTGCTTGAAGGAGCACGCTGGCTGCCTAAAAAATCTTGTTCGCTAACGGTTTCGGCAAAATCATCCATTTCCAAGGCAAGAACTCGCTTGGGAGTTGCTCCGCTTAAAGCTCTCTTCGAAAAAGTTGCAAAGCCAGCAGCTACTCGTCATACCCGAGGAGCTTGGTTTAAGCAATGGCATCTGGTTGGAATTGACGGCAGCACTCTTGAATTGCCGGACGAAGTGGAAAATGTAGAGGAGTTTGGCCGCCCTCCGGCAAGTCGTGGTAAAACAGCTTATCCGCGTATGCGTTTTGTAGCTTTGTTTGAAATCGGAACCAAGATTGTTTTTTCCGTGGCAGCAGGGAAATACGAAGAATCGGAAAAATCGCTTGCCTTAAAAGCAATCCCCAAACTTCGCTCCGGCATGCTTTGTATTGCAGACCGCTACTATTCGACTTTTAATCTTTTCCGCGCCATGCGCGATACTGAAGCTGATTTGCTTGTAAGGGCCAGAAAAAATGTCACATTGCCGTGTCTTAAACGCTTCAGAGACGGTTCCTTTCTAAGTGAAGTATACCCTGATTTAAAACATAAACGGCGCGGCGAAAAAGGCCTTCGTGTCAGGGTTATAGAGTATGTTCTTAAAGATTTTCCTGACGCAGAAGAAAAATATATCCTCATTACCACTATACTTGATCCAAAATCAGCTTCCGCAAAAGAGCTTGCCGCGCTTTACCATGAACGCCGGGAAGTTGAAATAGCATACGCTGAACTCAAGGTTCACCTGAAAGAACCAGGCCAAAACCTCAGAAGCAAGCGCCCTGATTTGGTAATACAGGAGTTTTACGGCTTTATGCTTGCTCATTATGTGATCAGAAGCGTAATGCATCATGCGGCCCTGAAAGCCGATGAGGATCCTGATAAACTTTCATTTGTCCATGCCGTCAGGGTTATTCGAAGAAAGATAAATTCCATGAATATTTTTTCCCTGGATTAATAATCCCGCAAAAAGCTACGAACTTATTCTGGAAGAAATCCTTGAAGAACGAGTAGTATCCAGTCGTGGAAGGCGCAACCAAAGAGCAGTAAAAAGAAAAATGAAGGGTTGGCCAAT
>JAQULZ010000159.1 GCA_028718375.1 Victivallaceae bacterium
CGCGGACATCGCCGGCTGCTGTCTGGCTTTTCATAAGCTCGGCGCGGATGCCGTTTCCGTTTCCCCGCTGCCGACAGGCTCCGGCACCTTTGAATGCCGACACGGCGTATATCCATTGCCGGCTCCGGCGACGCTGGAAATATTGAAACTGGAACTGTTGCAATCTGTCCCGACTTCAGAGCCTTTCGAACTGCTTACCCCGACCGGCGCGGCACTATTAGCGTTCTGGCCCAAGGCCGACATTCCGCCCGGGGCAATGGTGCGCAAATCCGCCGCCGCTTTCGGGCAGCGCCGGCTCAACAGCCGCCCCAACCTTCTCCGCGCCAGTATCTATGAAAACGGGGAAACATCCGTAGGACAACAGCAGTTGACGGTGCTGGAAACAAATATCGACGATTCCTCTCCGGAAGTGATCGGTTACGTGTTCAACAAACTGCTGGCCGCCGGGGCGCTGGAAGTCTGGACTCAGGCGGTAAATATGAAAAAACAGCGTCCGGGAATTTTGCTGACGGTATTGTGCGCCCCGGATTCGAAAGCCGGACTGCTGGAACTGATTCTGACCGAAACCACCACCTTCGGAGTGCGGGAATATGAAGTGACCCGGCATGGCCTGGAATACCGGTTTGAAGAACGGCAAACGCCTTACGGGAAAGTGCGGGTCAAAATCGCCTCGTTCAAAGGAAAAGACCTGACCCGTTCCCCGGAATTCGAAGACTGCGCCGCGCTGGCCGCCGAACAGCGGATTCCACTCAAGGAAATCATGCGCTCAGCTCTGGCGTAACCGGCTTTATCAGCGCCGCGGAATATAGCGGATTTTGCGTTTTTGAGCGGCGCGGCGATAGTATTCAGGGTAAATTTCCGCATCTTCCGGCTTTGCGACCGGGAAAAAATCGCTTTCCCGGTGTTCCGGTTCCGGTGAGTCGCCGACGATTTCGATTTCCGGCGTTTTCCGGCTGCGCAGGGCCAACGAGGAAATCAGCAGGCTCAGTTCAAACAGCAGATAAGCGGGAACGGCCATCATCAATTGGCTGAAAATATCCGGGGGAGTCAGCAGCGCCGCCAGAGCGAAGATGACGATCAGGATGACGCCGCGTAGTTTTTTTACAGTTTCAAGCCGGAGCATACCGGAAAGCACCAGAAAGACGACGATAATGGGCAGTTGGAACATGATCCCGAATCCCAGCAACAGCATTCCGGCCAGGCCGATATAATTATTAAGTCCGATCGCCGGCTGCAAGGCCGCGCTCTGCATGCCGAGCGAAAACCGCATCAGCGCCGGAATGATGAAAGAAAAACAGAACAGCGCCCCGGCTGCGAAAAGCAGCCAGCTGAATAACGCCAGTTGTTTAACCCGAAGCTGTTCCCGGGGATAAAGTCCGGGCACGACGAATTTCCAGACCGCGTAAGCGATGTAGGGCAGTCCCAGAAAAAACGCGGCCAGCAGAGAAATCTTGATCTTGACGAACAGCGGCTCCATCGGGGAAAAATAACGCAGCGTGAAATCCGGCGGACAACTGTATTTGACCAGGAATTTTATCAGGTCATCGGTAAAGAAGAACGCCGGGAGAAAGAGGACGGCCAGAGCGGTCATAATCCGGAACAGCAACCGCCGCAGTTCTTCGAGGTGTTCGAGAAAAGTCTGGTTGTTTTCAGGGGAATCCATCGGCGTTTCGTCCTGCGGCGGTTCAGCTTTTGCGGGACTTGGTTTTTTCTGCCGGATCTTTTTCGGCAGGTTTTTCGGCGGCGTCCATCAGTTCTTCGGAATCACTGATGAATTCGTCCTTGGCTTTCTTGAATTCCCGGGTGGCTTTTCCCAGCGACCGGGCGATTTCCGGAATCCGCCGCGCGCCGAACACCAGTAACACGATAAAAAAGATGAGCAGTAATTCCTGCCAGCCTATACCCATAATACGGTTCTCCGGTTTTATCAGTAAACTGGATTGCAAAAAAAACGATGACAATATATTATTATAGCATAATCCCAAATCGGGGATTTGCAAATGGAGGCAGCTATGGAACGGCGGACATTTTTGAAAAATACGGCGGCAGCGGGGCTGTTCGGCGGCATGGCGTTGAATTTACCGGGAACGGCGGCGAGCCGCAAAATCCCGAAATCGGCGCAATATGACCTGGTAGCGGTCCGGGGAGGCCAGCCGGCGGAAATGTTCGACCGGGGGATCGCGGCGCTGGGCGGAATGGATCATTTCGTCAAATCCGGCCAGACGGTAGTCGTCAAACCCAATATCGGCTGGGCGAAGCCGCCTGAAGCGGGCGCCGATACCAACCCCGAACTGGTTAAGCGGATTATTGAGCATTGTTTCCGGGCCGGAGCCAAAACGGTTTACGTGCTGGATCACACTTGCGACGCCTGGCAGGATTGTTATAATAAAAGCGGGATTGCGGAAGCCGCGAAGGCGGCCGGAGCAAAAGTTCTCTGCGGCAATTACAAAAAGGATTATCGTCCCGTCGAAGTGCCGGACGGCAAACGTCTGAACCGCGCTCTGGTGCACGGAGCGGTACTGGATTGCGATGTGTTCATCAATGTGCCGGTACTTAAGAATCACGGCGGCGCGATAATGACTGCGGCAATGAAAAACCTGATGGGAATTGTCTGGGACCGGAGATATTTCCACCGCCATGATCTCCAGCAGTGCATTGCCGATTTCGTCATGGCGCGAAAGCCGGATCTGAATGTGGTCGATGCGTTCCGGGTGATGAAAAACGGCGGGCCGCGCGGTCTCCGGCTGGAAGATGTGCTTGAAATGAGCTATCAACTGCTTTCTACGGACATCGTCGCGGTGGATACGGCCGCCAGTAAGATCATCGGTATCCCCGCCGCACGGATACCGCATCTGCGCATGGGGCAGGAATTAAAGCTGGGTACCATGAACCTGGATGAACTGAGCATAAAAAGGATAACCCTCTAACCAGGTCCGGGGTTGTCCGGGGTTATCCGGGCCTCCGGTTCACCCCCGCTAAAAAAACAACCAATGACTGGCTACACCCCCCTGAAAATCCTTCGAATAATCAGCAGCCTGGCGGCGCTGGTTATTTTACCGGGTATTTTTCTGCTGCCAAAAAATTTTCCGGCGGCGGCGGCCCATTGGCAGTTCATTCCGGCCGGACTCAGGACTATGGCGGTTTTCAGCCTGGCGATGCTGGGCGTTTTCGGCTTTTCAGTGCTGCTGGCGGTTATTTTCGGCCGGGTTTACTGTTCATTTTTCTGCCCGCTCGGAACATTCCAGGATGTGGTCATCCGCTTGACTAAAATAATTGGGCGCTCCCGGAAAAAAGGTGTTTTCACTCCCAACCGCCGCCGATGGCGCTATTCGCTGGCCGCGGGGTTGCTCGGGGCATTGCTTTTCGGGACGGCGCTTCCGCTCGGATTATTTGAACCGTTTGCGATTTTCGGCCGTTTCACTGCCGCAATCTTCAAACCGGGGTTCAATTATCTGAATAATTTACTGGCAGACCAGGCGCTCATTGCCGGTCTTTATCCCCGGGAAAATTCCCCGTTTTCCCCGGCGCTGCTGGTAATCGGCGGCGGAGCAATGCTGGCTGTCGCCGCCGCGGCCGCCCGGCGCGGCAGAATTTTCTGCAATACCATCTGTCCGGCCGGAGCGCTGTTGGGGCTGTTCAGTAAAATCTCCCGGCTGAAAATAACGCTGGACTCGAATAAATGCGTAAAATGCGGCCAATGCGCCGCGGTCTGCAAAGCGAACTGTATTGATTATGCAACCGGCCGCGTGGACAACGAACGCTGTGTGGTTTGTTTCAATTGTACCGCGGTCTGCGGTTTCAATGCCGTTCGTTACACCCATCGGCAAGCCGCTCCTCCGGCGGCGCCGGATTTTTCGCGCCGGGACTTCCTGATGATCGGGAGCAGCGCGGTCGCGGGCGCGGTATTGTTGCCGGGATTACTGCGGCGCACTGTCCCCGCCGCGGCCGCGGTAATGCCGCCGGGAGCGTTGACCTTTGACCGCTTCACGGCCAGCTGTACCGGCTGTCAACTGTGCGTCAGCAATTGTCCGGGACGAGTACTTAAGCCGGCGGCACTGGAATACGGGCTGGGCGGCTTTCTGCAGCCCCGCCTGGATTTTGACGCCGGTAAATGCGAATACGAGTGCACGGCCTGTTCCCGGATTTGTCCTAACGGCGCGCTGCTGCCGCTGACGGTCGGGCGCAAGCAGCGTCTGCAAATCGGCCGGGCGCAATATCACCGGGAGCGCTGCGTGGTGGTAACCGACCGGACTCACTGCGGGGCATGTGCGGAACATTGTCCGACCGGAGCGATCCGCATGGCGGACTGGAAAGACGGGTTGACTATTCCGAAACTGAAACCGGAACTCTGCATCGGCTGCGGGGCCTGCGAATACATCTGCCCGGTGAGGCCGGATAAAGCGATAACCGTTTCGGGACTGCAAACCCAGGGAACCGCCCAATTCAGACGCGGTAAACCGGCCGTAAACCGAGTCGAAAACAAGGATTTCCCGTTTTAATCGGGACCGTATTTCGGCGATACTTAGTCGATGCTGAAAAAGACCCGAAGTAATTGACTTTGAGCTTGTTAGGCTTGTAATTTATGATATTATATCGCAAGGTCTTTAATTCAAATTGGAGTTTTTCTTGCAAAATGATGTCTAAAAATAACCCCACGGAAGCCCTTCCGGGACATTTATTCAAGCCTTTTCTGCGTGACATAGTTTCCACACGCCACAGTTTGGTGAAATTAGCCGATGCAATCGACTGGAAAAGTTTTGAAACAGGCTTGGAAGAACATTTTTGTTCAGACAAC
>JAQULZ010000160.1 GCA_028718375.1 Victivallaceae bacterium
AAAGCTGAAAAAATCCGGTAAACCGTGCATCAACTGACCGCGACTGTAACTTTTTAATTCTGAAAAACACCTTATGCGAATATCTTTTGAAACTGCTAAAACCCTCCTTGATCACGGCCTGAGCGTCCTGCCGGCGAGGCGAAAAGAAAAATGCCCCGCGGTCAGAAGCTGGAAAGCCTATCAGGAACGGCTGCCGACGCAACAGGAAGTCGGCGGCTGGTTTTCGAACGCTCCTGACGCGGTGTGTATTGTCACCGGCGAGGCTTCCGGCAACCTGGAAATCATCGACTTCGACAACGGCGGCGAACTCTTCGAGCCTTGGGAAAATCTGGTTAGGGAAAGCGCCAAAGGGCTGTTTGACCGCCTGGTGATCGAACAGACGCCATCCGGCGGCTGGCATGCCGTTTACCGCTGCGAACGCGCCGTTGCCGGCAATATGAAACTGGCCCAGGGCCGGCGCGACGGCAAGCTGACCACGCTGATCGAAACCCGGGGCCACGGCGGGCTGTTTTTGTGCGCCCCGACACCCAAATACGAGCTTGTTCAGGGGGATTTTTCCGCGATACCGATGTTCAGCGAAAACCAGCGCGATATTCTCCTGTCATCCGCCCGGCGCTTAAATGAGCACTGGGTATCCGCCGACCCGGAACCCGCGCAAAAAACACAATCATCAGGATTGTTGCCCGGAGAAGACTACAATCAGCGCGGCGACATAAAAAACCTGCTGGAAAAATACGGCTGGAAATATCTCTATAACAAAAACGACAACGATTATTTCCGCCGCCCGGGAAAAAATTCCGGCAGTTGTTCGGCATCATTGAAGGATCGGACTTTTTTCGTTTTCAGCTCCAACGCCGCGCCGTTCGAAGCTTGGAAAAGCTATTCGCCATTCGCGGTTTATGCCCTGCTGGAATGTTACGGCGATTATTCCTTCGCCGCCGGCGAACTGGCCTCCCAGGGCTACGGCAATCCGGAGCCGGATAACAAAGACGTGGATATTTCAGGTATTATCGGAGCGGTAACCCGAAAAACCAATTCCGACGAACTCGTCGATCCGGGAACTCTGCCTGAACATCTGCTCTCGGCGCCCGGTTTCATCAACGACGTGACGGAATACACCATGCGGACCGCGCCGTACCCGAACCGGACGCTGGCGTTTTCCGGAGCCCTGACCTTGCTGTCTTTTCTACTGGCCAGGCGGGTACGCGACTGCGC
Source organism: Victivallaceae bacterium (assembly GCA_028718375.1). Classification (GTDB taxonomy): domain Bacteria; phylum Verrucomicrobiota; class Lentisphaeria; order Victivallales; family Victivallaceae; genus JAHOYW01. Next base: position 1,216 of record JAQULZ010000160.1, read on the forward strand.
CGACGTCCGCTCGAATGTGTTCCTGGTGGCGCTGGCCAACTCCGGCGCGGGTAAGGATCACCCCCGCAAGGTGAATATGAATATCGCCTATGAGCTCGGGCTGCATAATCATCTCGGCGACGCGTTCGCCTCGGGCGAAGGGCTCCAGGATGTGATGGCGCATTACAATTACATGCTGTTCCAGACCGATGAGATCGACGGATTATTGAGAACCATCAACGGCTTTCCCGATGCCCGGCACGAGTCGCTTATGAACACCATGCTGAAAATGTACAGCGCTGCCAACAGTATTTATAAGGTGAGAGCAAAAGCGGGAACCGGCGAATCGAACTCGATCGTCAACCCGTCGCTGACGCTCTACGGCACCGCCGTCCCGAAATATTATTACGAATCATTAAACGAGCGCATGCTGAGCAACGGTTTTTTCGCGAGGCTGCTGATCTTCGAATCCGAAACGCGTGGCGAAGGGCAGGAACCGGATCTCACGCCGGTTCCGCCGGAGATCATCAGCGCGGCTGACTACTGGGCGAATTTCAATTCCTCGCCAGGCGGCCGGGGCAATCTCAGAAATGAATTTCCCGCGCCGTTCATTATTCCGGCCGCGCCGGAGACGGTCCCGCTGTACCGGGAAATACGGCGCTCCGCAGAGGATTGCTATCACAAAGCGGAAAAAATCAAGGATACCGCGGGCATGTCGGTCTGGGCGCGCGCTTACGAAAAGGTGCGCAAGCTGGCCTTGATCTATGCCGCGAGCGCTGATCGGCAAAATCCGCGGATCACTCCTGAAGCCATATCCTGGGCGTGGGAAATGGTAAGGCATCAGACTCTGAAAATGCTGTTCATGGCCAAACTTCATGTCGCGGAAAACCCGTTCCACGCCATGTGCCTGAAAATGGAACAGAAGCTGGCCGCGTCGCCGGACCGCGCCGCGACCCGGTCGGATATCCTCCGGCATCTCAAGTGCAAGGCCGGGGAACTCGATGAGGTCGTCGAATCGCTGTTGCAGCAGGAGCGCATCGCCAAAGTGGAGATAACGACGAAAACCAAACCGGCGGCCGGATTTAAACTGATCGCGTAGGGAAGACATTAGAAAAAATTTCCCGGTAAATCTTTCACCGAATCTTTCACTAATCTTTCCCAATCTTTCACCGGAAAGTGAAAGATTCGGGCCGAAAACCGGGCAAAATCGCCGAAAGGAAGCGTTTTTAACAAATTTCCATGGTAAATCTTTCACCGGCTGGTGAAAGATTAGTGAAAGATTCAGTGAAAGATTTAAAAGTCATAAATAACTAATAATTAAATATATATATTTCCCAATAATAAATCTTTCACCAATTCCCCCCCACCCCCTCGCGAAAAATGTGCGCGTTACGCGCGGGAACCGGTGAAAGATCTCAATTTTACGGCAACCCTTAACCAACCATAGGAGGTACCCGATGAAAACCCGGAACTACGCCAACGCCAAAGACGTCCTGCCGCCGGAACTGCTCGACCAGGTCAGGGAACATTTTACCGGGAATCTGTACATCCCCGGCAAAGACGACGCCCATCAGAAGCGCGAGCTGATCATCACGCTGGCCAAGTCCGGCGCGGACGCCGCCGAAATCGCGAGGATCGCCGGGGTGACTACCCGCAGAGTGAACCAGGTGATCGCAAAAAAGCGCAGGAGGACATGGGAGTGGATCGAATAACGCGTTGCACGCGTGGTTGCCCCATGAAGCGGCGCAAGGGATATGATACCGCGACTTCACCTCGACGCGCGTCAGAAAGGCTTTTCTGCGCGTCCTCGGGCGTCGTGAGGGATAGGATGAGAAAAGGGGGAGAAAAAATTGGTTCCCCCCTGGGGACATCCCTCTATAGGGCGGCGGAAGGAGTAAAGCTACCAAGGAGACTTGCTTGCGGCTGATAAAAAAATTACTATTCCCTGATTATCAAACGGTTATGGAGCTATGAGTCAGGCAAAAATCAGGCGGCGCGCCAGGCAAAAATATTTTAGGCGCGGCGGTCAGGATTTATCGGGGAGCAGTGCCGGCACCAGGATTTTGAGGCTAAATTCGGCGATTTCCAGCGTCTGGCGAAAAACTTCCCACACGTGGGCTTTAAGCGTTTTTAGACTTTGCCTTCAAAGGCCCGAAAATCAGGGGTAAAATCGAAGCCATATGTGGGAAGTTTTAATCGCAAGTCTTTAATTGCCAAATACTTAATTTTTCAGTTTTCAAACTGCTAATCCCCATTTTTGATGATGTGGGAAGTTGCAAAATTGTCATTTTCATAATTTTTCAAATCCAACCAAAGGAGGATGCTATGACGAAAGAAAATCTCGAATCCAATCCAGCCCGCGGCCATCGGTTTGTTGCCGATTATGTCCGCCGGAAAATCCGTCTCGGCGAATATCAGCCGGGCCAAACGCTGCCCAGCGCAAAGGAACTGGCGGAGGAACTCGGCCTTCACAATAACACGGTCGAAAACGGTATGAGACTTTTACGGAAAGAAAAACTGGTCTCCAGCCGTTTCGGTGGCGGGACCGTGGTGCGTTCGGAACTGCCGGAAAGTCTGAAAAGCCTGGCGTTGCTTTTACCGGATACCGATTCGGCACACTGGCAACGGGTGTCAAAAGAGATCGGCGTTTGGCTCCAGTGCGCGGGCTGGAAACTGGACATTCAACAACACCATGGCAACGCCTGGACGTTCCGTAAAATGATCCGTGAACTCGCGGCCGGGCATTATTCCGGGGCGCTGATCTCGGCGACGCCGGAACTGCTCAACGGCTATATGCCTTTGGCTGCATTGGTACGGTACGGGTTCCCGGTAACTTTTATCGGGCGCGGACTGGACGGAGCCGACTGTTGGCGGGTTGACGACGGCGATTTCGCCGGCGGCTATCACGGCACAAAACATCTGATCGAATGCCGTTTCAAACGCATCGGCCTGATCGGCTGCCCGGTTTACAACGGCGGGGAATTCCTCCGGGGCTGCCGGGAGGCGTTGCGGGAATTTAACGGCGAACCCATGGCGGCGGGCTTTGCGAAGGACGAAAAGGAGGCGCTGAAATTATTGAAATCCTGGCTGGAAGATGAAAACATCCGGCTCGATTCCGTGTTTTTCCACCGGGTCGAACAGGCGCAGCCGGCGTTTTTTTACTTGCAGTCGAAACGGATTCAGATCGGTAGCGACATCGGGTTTCTCACTTTCGACGATACCCTGTTTCACCGCCTGACGATACCTTCGCCAAGCGCGATCCGGCGTTACCCGGAACAGCTCGGCAAACGGATCGCGGATACTTTTCTGGAACAGTTGTCCGTGCCGTTCGAACAGCGGAACTTCGCCAAAACCGTGGAAGCCCGGGTCGGCCTGGATTTCGGCCGCTCCACCGGCGACCGTTCTGCCAGGAAAGTCTACCGCGCCATCGATCCCTACGGCAGAAGGCACGAATACGAAAATCCGTATGGCCGCCGTTTCCTCTACTAAAAATTATTTCTCAAAATTCAGGAGGCATTTATGCAAATCGAACAAAAGAACATCAACGAAATCATTCCGTATGAA
>JAQULZ010000161.1 GCA_028718375.1 Victivallaceae bacterium
TTCCGGTATCGTCGTTGGCTTCGTTTATAATAGTTCGCATTAGCTTCGGACCAACAGACTCCTTGTAAAATCGCCTGATTCCGCTGAAATTTGCCGATTTAAGGCTTTTTCGTTCAAGCACTAATTACTAACCTTTGCAACTTGGTAAAAAAAGTTTTTATGGAAAAAGTTGGGCTGCTACCGGCCAACCAAGCGAATTCGATTTAAATTCAAGTTTTATTGTTTGAAATTCGCCGGAATTTAGTTAAATTTTACTGATTCGGGTTTTCTGTTTTACGGTTAAAAATGAGGAATGGTAATTTTGAGCGCCAAGACGGCAGAGCTGGTAAAATCCGCGGACTTTCAGTTCGGCGACGCGAAAGCCGATGCGCTTGAACTGGATTGCGGCAAAAAATTATATTCGGTCAACCTCCGTTATGAAACCTACGGCAAACTGTTGCCGGACGGTTCCAATGCAGTGCTGATAGTTCACGCCCTGTCGGGCGACGCCCATGTTTCCGGCCGCCATTCCCCCGATGACGCCAAACCCGGCTGGTGGGACGCCATGGTCGGCCCGGGAAAATCCATCGATACCAATAAATATTTCGTCGTTTGCAGCAATGTCATCGGCGGCTGTTCCGGTTCCACCGGGCCGCGATCGGTCAACCCGAAAACCGGCCGGCTTTACAACATGGATTTTCCGGTCATTACCATCGCTGACATGGTAAGGGCTCAAAAACGCCTCATGGATCATCTCGGAATAAAAAAATGGCTTTCCATCATCGGCGGTTCGATGGGCGGCATGCAGGCGCTGGTTTGGGCCATCGATTATCCCGACGCCATGGAAAGCGTCATTCCTATTGCCAGTACCGCCCGGCTATCGCCGCAGAGCATCGCCTTTAACTGGGTCGGCCGCGAAGCCATTCTGGCTGATTCCCACTGGCAGGGAGGCAATTATTCGGAAGACGCACCGCAGAAAGGACTGTCCATTGCACGGATGCTGGCGCACATCACTTATTTGAGCGATGAATCGATGCGGTACAAATTCGGCCGCGAACTACAGGATTCCGACTCTTATTCCTTCGCCTTCAAACGCGATTTCGCCGTCGAAAGTTATCTGGAATACCAAGGGCGGCGGTTCACGGAACGTTTCGACGCGAACAGTTATCTTTATATTACCCGGGCCATGGATTATTTCGATATTTCCGCCAGGGCCGGCGGGGATCTGGCAGCGGCGCTGAAATCGGTTGAATGTCCGTTCCTGGTAGTGTCGTTTTCGAGCGACTGGCTGTTTCCCGCGGCGCAATCGGTGGATTTAGTCAAGGCGTTATTAAAAAATCGCTGTGAAGTATCGTATTGTGAAATCGAATCCAGTTACGGCCATGACGCGTTCCTGCTGGAAGTGGATACATTGGGTAAAATGCTGGCCGATTTTATGGACAACCGTCTGGAGGCAATTCGTGGTCGATAAACTGAAAAAACAATTGACTTTCCGGCCGGATCTGCTGGTCATCAACGAGCTGATCCCGCCCGACTGCCGGGTGCTTGACCTGGGCTGCGGCAACGGCGTTTTTTTAAAGCTGCTCAAACAGGGAAAAAACGTTCACGGACTCGGTATCGAATTGGCTCAGGAAAAAATCATCGAGTCGATCGCCACGGGCATTCCGGTAGTCCACGGGGATTTGAATCACCAACTGGATTTCGCGGATGATTACAGTTTCGATTATGTCGTGGTCAGCAATACCCTGCAGGAAGTCCAGCGTCCCGACCTGCTGCTTCGGGAAGTGGTCCGGGTCGGCAAAAAAGCGGTGATCAGTTTCATCAATTTCGGTTACGTACCGGCGCGGCTGCAAGTGTTTCTCAAAGGCACGATGCCGGAAACCAAAAATCTGCCCCATCACTGGTACAATACTCCTAACATCCATCTCGCCACCATTCGGGATTTCCGGACGCTGTGCCAGCTGCTGGAGATTCGGATAATCAAAGAGATTCCGCTCGGCGGCAAAGCCAATTTCCTGGCAAAAGCATTGCCCAACCTGTTCGCGGCTAATTGCGTTTTTGAAATAACCAGGATGAATACCGATTGAAATAATTAAAGATGAAATACGAGTCTGGCTGGCTTTGCTGGTGATCAAAGGCCCGTGCATGGTGCTTGAAAAAGAAACTGGCCGAAAACGGCCGTCGAACCGGCCCCGGCCGGTACTGCAGATTTGAACTTGCAGGCTTTTGAGCAAGGCAGAAAAATAAGTTGAGGAAAGAATTAAAATGATCTGGAATCCGGAAAAAGAAACCCTGTCCCGCGACCAATTGAGCAGGCAGCAGACTGAAAACCTCAAAAAACTCGTCCGGCAGGTGTATGGCAAAGTCCCGTTTTATCGGCACAAAATGGATGAGCGGGGCATCAGGCCGGAAGACATTCGTGAATTGACGGATATTGTCAAACTGCCGTTCACCACCAAAAATGACCTGCGGGAAGTGTATCCCCTGGGTTTGCTGGCCGTCGACCGGGATAAAATAGCTGAAGTGCATACTTCTTCCGGCACTACCGGGAAACCGGTGGTCGACGCGTATACCGCGCGCGACCTCGATATCTGGTCGGAAAGCATGGCCAGAACTTTGAGCATGGGCGGCTGCACGGCCGCGGATACGGTCCAGAACGCTTACGGGTACGGTTTGTTTACCGGCGGATTGGGAGTCCATTACGGGGCGCGCCGGATCGGCGCCAATATTATTCCTATTTCCGGCGGCAATACGCGCCGCCAGTTGGAAATGATGCAGGACTTCGGCAGTACGATCCTGACCTGTACTCCGTCTTACGCCCTGTATATCGCCGAATTCGCCGCGGGAAACGGGATCGACCTGGCCGGAATGCAGCTGAAGTCGGCCCTGCTCGGCGCCGAACCGTGGAGTGAAAATATGCGCCGTGAAATCGAAAACAAATTGCACCTCAAAGCCTATGACATTTACGGCCTGACGGAAATAATCGGCCCGGGGGTGGCGTCCGAATGTGAGGAACAGCACGGACTGCACCTGTTCGAAGATCATTTCTACCCGGAAATCATCAACCCGGAAACCGGTGAACCGGTAAAGCCCGGAGAAAAAGGCGAACTGGTAATAACCACCATAACCAAGGAAGGTACGCCGGTACTGCGCTATCGTACCCGCGACATAACTTTTTTTCTGCCGGGCGCCTGCGTTTGCGGCAGGACTTGCCGGAGAATGCACCGGCTGCTGGGCAGAACGGATGACATGCTGATTATTCGCGGAGTCAACATTTTCCCGTCGCAGGTGGAACAGGTGCTGCTCAGGATCGAAGCGGTCGAACCGCATTATCAACTGGTAATCGAACGTCAGAACAAACTTGACCGTTTGGAAGTACAGGTTGAAATGAACGATGAATTGTTCTCCGACGAAATCAAGCAACTCGAAGCGGTAGAAAAAATGATCGAACGGGAACTGCATTCCGAGCTGAACGTTCACGCCCGGGTAAAATTGGTAAATCCGAAAAGCCTGCCGCGCAGCGAAGGCAAAGCCCAACGAGTAATTGATCGCCGCCAACTCACTGAGTAACGGCCGAAGGAACAGTTATGATTATTCAACAAATATCCGTTTTCGTCGAAAATAAATCCGGCAAGCTCCACGAAGTAGCGGCGGTTCTGGCCGGGGAAAACGTCAATATCCGTGCTTTATCCCTGGCCGACTCCGCCAGCTTCGGGGTGCTCAGAATGATCGTGGATAAGACGGACATCGCTTATAAGGCGCTCAAGGCGGCCGGATTGACCGTCAAAATCAGTGAAGTCGTGGCTATTGAGGTACCCGATAAGGTCGGCGGGTTTGCGGAAGTAATGAAGGTCATGAACGACGCTGGTATCAACGTTGAATACATGTATGCCTTCGTCGAAAAAAATCAGGATAATGCGATCCTTATTTTCCGTTTCGACGATGTCCGGGGAACGCTCGCTATCCTGAAGGACAAAGGACTGCGGATGCTGCAGGCCCGGGAAGTGCAGTCCCGTTAATCCCTCACGAAACGGGTGATTTTGTCAAAAGTTTTTGAGCCCTAATACCAAGTGCGACACTTGGTTCGCTGATTTTTGCCGTACCAGCGGCAGTCGAAAATCGTTTCGGAAGGTGCGTCTCCCGAAACGAGAATGGGCCTTTGTAGCTCGTCGGAAGTTTCGGGAGCAGAAGCACCTGACCGAGTAAACGCGCTGCGCTTTTTTGCGATTTTGACCGTGACAAATTCCCGGCGGTAAAGTAGTGCTGGAAAGCATTTCGGTTGTAGTTTTGGATAAATTTATTGACAATTTCTCAAGTTGAATTGAAAGCTTCTTGAGTTCAGCGGCAAGGCGCGAAGCATCCGGTTTCTTAACGTTTTGGACGTAGAGACTCAGTTTTGAAATCTGACGATACAGACGGCAGACGCCGTTCTGGAGATCCCGGGTATCTGTCTGCTTCATGTTTTTCCTCAAATGACAGATACAAAAAGGGCGCAGCCTAATTGCACTCAGTGAAGGCATTACCACACATTTGCTCAAAATACAAAAAGACTACGCCCGAACCGGCGTAATCATTTTGACATTGTTTTTGAGCGTACAACATACATAACAGGTGGTAATTTTTCACTGAAACTCTGTCAAAGTTTATACCATTTTGCAATCTAAAGGTTAGTAACTATCCAATCAAAACCTGAAAAACTTTTAACAATATCAGGAGTTTGATTCATGAAAGTTAACGCTTCCATTAATCTGTCTTCCACGGCATCAATG
>JAQULZ010000162.1 GCA_028718375.1 Victivallaceae bacterium
CAAAAGAAAATCCTGGAACTTTTAAAGGTGAAATTAGTGTAGACAGTAAAATTTAAAAATATTTTACACTTTACTGTTTTACTATAAGGGAGATACTACGAATTTAGCCAAGTAAAATCCGTTTTAAGCTGAGCGTTGGTATCTTCAAGTTCCTTGATTCGTTCTTGAAGCTTAAGGGCTTGGTGGTTGCCGATATCCATGGCGAATTCGAGTTCATCAACCCGTTTGCTCAGATAGTCTCGTTCGGCAAGAATCCTTTCAGGCGCTTCACCGTTGAGAAATACACAGGATCTACCGAAAGGACAGTAATAGCTTTTGCTTTTCCCGGAATGGAAAGGTGCTTTGCCATGTCCCATGGAGTTATCTCCGAATCAGTTAATTACGAACCTGTTATAAGCAGTTTAGCAAAAATAGCGACAAAAGTCAATAATTCTTTCAAAGTAAATTGCATTTTGCATAGAAAATGGTAAAATAACATAGGAGGTAGATCAAAAAATGAATCAAGTGAATATTAGGTCTGAAAAAAGTTCAACTTTTTTCGGAGGAAGCAACTTCGGCAGACTAAATAATTACAAAATGCAAATATTGCAGAATAAAAATCGCTGTGGTTATCACTTTGACTTGTCAACGGCAATGGGAAACTCCGAAATCAGGAGTTTTCGGTCAAGCACTAAATACCAACTCTCCCTCCTATGAAACCTCACACCAGGCAGACTTGTATTTGAGACTTCGGCAACAAGCAAAATAATAGAATCATTTGTTGATAATCAAGTATTTATACATATAGTTTGATGCCAAAACCCTTATGTGGGAATATCTCCCCCCTCCCCCTAAATTTCGATTAATACACTTAACCATTTGACCGCCCGCTAAGCTCCGCAACTCCCGCCGGCCAATCGAAATTGACCAGGGAAGTTGCTAAAAAAAACTCCCGCGCTTGCGCGGGAGTTTTCGCTATACACATTAATAAAACTTAGATGGAAGCTTTATTCCAGGTGGCTTTGTTGACAAAGGCAGTCAGGCTGCGGCCATCGCAAGTCTTAGCTTTGAAAGCGTACCTTTCATTACCTTTAGCGCCATAAGTGACCTTTTTAATTACTTCTGCTTCAACCTTTTTCTTGGCTTTGACGTCGTAAAAACTGTGTTTCACTTTCGGCCTCCTCTGTAAGGGGTTAAGATTATAACTTAAGACTTAGGAACTTATAGCTTAATATAAGCAGCAATTCTGCTTTTGCCAACTCAAAAAACAAGAAAAATCTTTTTTTTTCTGAGCCGGAGCAGGAATTAAGTTATAATGGATTGACAGACAGGAAGTTAGTATTTTTAAAAAAATATTTTAAAAAAACCGTTTTGACCGTAAAAATATTTTAATGGGGCTTTAAATTGATTCGATCGGCAACCCAAGTAACCGGATAACCGCTTGCATTTTCCGCTCCCCGCCGTATTTTTATAACAGGTTTTCTTATTTGCTAAGGTAGAATTGGTCATGACCTTTGATCGGTCCGGGAAACTCGGCATGGTAATAGTGGTTTCCGGCGCCAGCGGCACCGGAAAATCGACGCTTTGCGTCCGGCTGCGCCAGGTCATGCCCGAGTTGGGATTTTCAATTTCGTGCACCACCCGTCCGCCGCGGCCGAGGGAAGAAAACGGAGTGGATTATTATTACCTGGAGCGGGACGAATTCAAGCGGCGGCTGGCCGCCGGGGAATTTCTGGAGTATGCCCAGGTTTTCGGCAATTATTACGGGACTTTGAAAAGCGAGGTCATTGCCCGGGTGGAGGCCGGAACGGATGTACTCTTGGATATTGACGTCCAGGGAGCCCTGCAGATCAGGCAGGCCGCGCTGGACGACCCGGTGTTGAAAAAATGCGCTGAATTCATTTTTGTCGCTCCGCCTTCGCTGGCCGAACTTGAAGCCCGGTTGCGCGAGCGTTCAACGGATTCGGAAGAGCAGATCCAGCGGCGGCTGGCGGAAGCCGGTCATGAAATCAGTTACTGGCGGCACTATGATTATCTGATCGTCAATGCCGAGTTCGAGCGGGCGGCCGGGGAAATGGAAAACCTGATCCGGGCACTGAGACTGAATACCAAAAGAATGCCGGAAGAAATGATTGCAAGGTTCTTTTGATGAACGCCGAATGTCGAACATCGAATGATGAAAAAAACTTAAAACTAATTGTGATTACTTCAGAGGTACAGTTTAAATGTCTGAGCAATGTCTGGTATTGGGGATTACCGGCGGGATCGCGGCTTACAAAGCCGCTGATTTGTGCAGTAAGCTGGTTCAGAAAACTTATGACGTCCATGTAATTATGACCGCCTCGGCGCAGGAACTGATTACGGCGCGGACGTTTTTGACTTTATCGAGGAATCCGGTAATAACCAGTTTGTGGGAAGAACCGGACTGGCAGCCGGGGCATGTGGCGCTGGCCGAACGCGCCGGATTGCTGGTGGTGGCGCCGTGCACCGCCAACTTTATCGGCAAATTAGCCCATGGCATTGCGGATGACGCGCTGACGACTTATGCGCTGACCCACAGCGGCCGGGTGCTGCTGGCGCCCGCGATGAATCCCAAAATGTGGCATAACGCCGCGGTTCAGGCCAATGTGGCGCTGTTGAAGGAACGCGGCGGCGAATTTATCGGGCCGGAATCCGGCCGCGTGGCTTGCGGCGGCGCCGGTTTGGGGCGCATGGCGGAACCGGATGAAATCATCAGCCGGATAGAACAGCTCTGTCCGTTGAAAGAATAAATAACGGAATTTGCAACCGACCTTGCCACAAGTTTGACTTGGAGCGTGCGGTATATCATACCGTCATGCACCGGCGGTTTGAATCCGGCAGCAGACCGGTTTACCACAAAGTCGATGATACTATACGCGGACACGTTTTTTGCAGTTTTTGGGCTGTCTTGCTGCGACGGGAACTCGAACACCGCCTGGAGCTTAAAGGATATAAGTTTGAATGAAATGAGATATTGCATGACTTGCTCACAGTGAAAGAACTTACAGCGGAAGTTTCCGGCAAACGCATCATTTTCAGAAGCGGACTCAAAGGGGGCGCAGGAAAAGCGTTTCAGGCCGCTGGAACAGCAATACCGCCAACGATGCGTTTTGAGATTAAGATAACAGCTCAAATCAGAAATTTGTTGGCACAACAAATTTCTGATATCGCTTAACTCATTGATTATGAATAGTTCAATTTTTCAAGGAAAAAATCTGCTCATTCTGCGGAATTTTTGCATAAAAGACGCCAAAACAGTTGACCTCGGCGTTCATTTCCGGTATAGTAAGCGGCCAAGTTTATTTTTCTGTAGCGTCATTCGCTTCGATTCAGGTTCAAATGCACAAAGTTTATGTTACCAAATCAAACTGTAAGGGATAAAAATGGCTGATCATCAATCCGCGCTTATTGACCGGATAAATCAATTGCGCCGCACCAGGAACGCCATTATTCTGGCGCACAATTATGTTTTCGGCCCGGTTCAGGATATTGCCGACTTCGTCGGTGATTCGCTCGAATTAAGCATTAAAGCCAATAACGTCCGCGAAGCTGTTATTGTTTTCTGCGGCGTACGGTTCATGGCCGAAACCGCGAAAATCCTTTCCCCGGATAAAACCGTTCTGCTGCCGGTTGACGGCGCGGGTTGTCCGATGGCCGACATGGTTACCGCTGCGGCGTTGCGCAACTTTAAAAAGCGTTATCCCGGTGCGGTTACGGTCTGTTATGTGAACTCAACCGCGGCGGTAAAGGCCGAAGTGGATATTTGCTGTACCTCCGCCAATGCCGAGCAGATAGTCCGGGCGATTCCTCGGGACCGGAAAATTATTTTTCTTCCCGACCGCAATCTCGGCGCGAATGTCGCGAATGCGACCGGCCGTAAATTGATTTTGTGGGAAGGACATTGCCCGATCCATCTGCGTTTCACTCCCGAGATGATAAAACGCCGCCGGGCTGAATTCGCGCATGCCGCTTTGATCGTGCATCCGGAATGCCCGCCGGAAGTGGTTGCATTGGCCGATGTGGCGCTCAGCACCGGCGGCATGCTGAAGTTCGCCCGCGAAACCGAATACCGGGAGATCATTGTCGGCACCGAACTCGGAATCATTTACCGGCTGCAGCAGGAGAATCCCGGCAAAACCTTTATTCCGCTTTCCGAACAGGCGATATGCACCAACATGAAAAAAACGCTGCTGGAGGATGTTTTAACCTCCCTCGAAACCATGCGGCACCAAATCGAACTCAATTCGGAAATTATCGCCCGGGCAGCGGTCCCGATCCGGCGCATGATCAGCGGTAAACCGGAACTGTAAAAGGTAATATGCGAAATTCTGTAATAATACCGAATTGCAAATAGCTGGTAAAAACAGCTTTGATTTTGAGGCTGAGTTGCCGGCAAAAATAATGAGCGGTAGGTCTATCGCAACGGCGAACGAGCCCAAAAGCATATTTGAGGCAATGCAAGCCGGCCATTAAGCGTGGCGACAGCGACGGACGGCCGTTGGCTGAACAAAAAACTTTTCCAGTCGATTGCATCGGCTAATTTCACCAGATTGTGCTGTTTTGAGACTAGTGTCAAGTTAATCTTGTAATGTCGTATAATTATGCTATATTGTTTTCTCAACCGGAGGAAGCAATGAAAAAATACAAAGTGACTTTGACGAAAGATGAACGGCTGGAACTGGAATCGATATC
>JAQULZ010000163.1 GCA_028718375.1 Victivallaceae bacterium
TGGGAACGTGCCGCGGCGGTACTTTTTGAGCCCGGCTGCCTGTCAGGGGATACTCCGCCGGAGCGCAAAACGCAAGAGGGAATTGCCCGCAATCTTACGGCAAGCCCTGGAGGAGTCAGCGGCAAAGAGCAGCAGCACACCTTCGTCGACGAACACGGCAGGCCCTTGAATGCATTATGCGCGGCGCACGGTCAGGGCAACGCGGAAGTCTGCGAAGATAAATCACCGACTCTGAACTGCAACCATGAAGCTCCGATTCTCTGCAACAGCATCAGGATGAGGGAGGGCGGTTCCGGTGGGGGGAAGGGTCCGTTAATAGGCAGCAACATCTCTCATACGCTTGGCGTCGGTAACGACCAGACGATAATCTGCCGGGAATCCGGCCAGGGCTTCTGGCGGGAAGATAAAGCTTCCGGCACGGTCAAGGTCAACGGCGCGGAACCGACCACGGTGGTGTGTGAAAAAAGTTACGGGATCGCGGAGACTATCATCAACCGCAAAGCGAAAAACGGCGGCAACGGTATCGGGATTCAGGAGGAACTGCAATATACGCTGGATGCTGCCGCGCCGCATGGCGTGTGCAGTTTCGTGAAGAACGATGCGGCTCGTGATTATTCCAAAGACGTCGCCATGACCCTGCGGAGCCAGGCGGAGCATGCCGTATCCTACCGCTCGACTGTTCGAAGATTGATACCCGTCGAAGCCGAAAGGCTGATGGGATTTCCCGATGGGCATACCCAAATCGAATGGAACGGTAAACCGGCATCCGCATGCCCGGATACTCCCCGTTACAAAGCCTGCGGCAATGCTTTCACCGTGAACTGCGCCCGCTGGATAGGCATGAGAATTCAAATAATAGAGGATTTTTGCAATGAGTGAACTTGAACAAAAAATCAAAGACAATGCTTCCGGGCCGAAATCTGCGGAAAGCGACGGCCAGAAAGTCGAGCAGCATTCACTGTCCGACCAGATCGAAGCCGACCGCTATCTGAACTCGAAAGCGGCGGTTAAAAAAGCCCGTTCGGGGCTGAAAATTACCAAAATGTGTCCTCCGGGGAGTGTGTTTTAGTGAAACCTGAAGGCAAATATCTTTACTATCCCGATGGCAGGCGGATGGAAATAAAAGCCTCGCCCCGTCCGGCATTTCAGGCACGCAGGATTTCCAGCTGGAACCGGCAGGTAACGGCGCGGTTCGACGCGGCGCAGACGACGCACGATAATCGGCGGCACTGGGCGGCGGCTGATTATCTCTCGGCCGACATGGAAGCGTCGCCGGAAGTGCGCCGGAGGCTGCGGGCAAGGTCGCGCTACGAAGTAGCCAACAATTCATACGCCAAGGGACTGGAGCTGATGCTGGCGAACGACTGCATCGGGACCGGTCCGCGGCTCCAGATGCTCACTCCCGATGAAGACTTCAATGACGAGATCGAAGTCGAGTTCATGATGTGGACCGAGGCGGTGAAACTGCCCGCGAAACTGCGCACCATGCGGATGGCGCGCTGCCAGGACGGCGAAGCGTTTGCGGTCATGTCCACCAATCCGAAAGTCCGGCATGAGGTCAAACTCGACCTGATGCTGATCGAGGCCGACCGGATTTGCAGCGACCTGATCTGGCTGCCGGATGATAAAAGCGTCGACGGCATAAGTTTCGACGCCTGGGGCAATCCGGCCGCCTACCGGGTGCTGAAATATCATCCCGGCGATACGCAATACTATGCGCTCGGCGATGAGGCGGTGACCGTTCCGTCCGACTATATGCTGCACATTTTCCGGCAGGACCGGCCGGGACTGCACCGGGGCGTGCCGGAACTGGCGCCGGCGCTGCCGCTGTTCGCGCAACTGCGCGATTACAACCTCGCGGTTTTGAGCGCGGCCCAGGCGGCGGCCGATTTCGCGGCGATCCTTTATACCGACGCGCCGCCCAACGGCGAGGCCGACGAAGTCGATCCGATGGCGCTGATCGCGCTCGAACGCAATATGCTTCTGACCATGCCCGGCGGCTGGAAAATGGATCAGCTCGACCCGAAGCAGCCCGCCTCCAGCCACGCGGAGTTCGTCAAGGTGATCCTGAGCGAGATCGCCCGGTGCGTCTGTTCGACCTACGGCAGCGTCGCCGGGGATTTTTCCGGTTTCAACTACGCCTCCGGGCGGCTGGACAACCAGATCTACCATAAGTCGATCCTGGTGGACAGGAGTTTCTGGCAGACGGAAATCCTGAACCGCGTCTTCGATATCTGGATTCGGGAATACATGCTGTCGAGACCGTTTTCAGTCGGGAGTTGGACCCGGATTCCGCGCTATCCGAGGCACGGCTGGTACTGGGACGCATTCGTCCATGTTGACCCCACGAAAGAGACAAAAGCCCAAACTTCCAGGCTGGAGAATCATACGACAACATTAGCCGCCGAATGCGCCAAAGACGGACATGATTACCTCGCGGTACTAAGGCAGAGAAGCAAAGAATTGAGGATGATGCGTGAGCTGCAAATACCGTTTAATGACGACAACGCGTCGCAAAATATTAACCCGGAACCGAAAGAAAATGGTTCTGAACAAAAGGAAATGGCAAATGAGTGATTTTCTGCTGATCGAAGCGGCCGGAGACGCAAAACCCAAAGTGATGGGGCTGGCGTATTCCGGCGGCAAAATGAATCTGCCGGGCTGGAAACACCCGGTGGTGGTCGACTTGGCCGGGCTGGAACTGCCGGAGAGCGTTCCATTGCTGGCGAACCACCAGAACAAAACCGCGTCCCGGGTCGGGATGGTCTCAGCCCAGGTAAGGGACAACGCGCTGGAAATCGACGGCCAGATCGTTTCCGAAAGCGAGGAAGCCAGAGATATCGTGGCGCAAAGCAAGGCTGGGGCCGACTGGCAGTTGTCCATCGGCGCGGACGTGAAGGAATGCGAACTGGTCAGGTCGAGCCGCGAGGTTAACGGCCAGACTTTCGCGGGACCGTTTTACCATGTGCGGCATTCGACTTTGCGCGAAATTTCGGTCGTCGCGGTCGGCGCCGATTCCAAAACTACTATGAAAGTATCCGCAAGTTTTAATCTTCAACCCCAAAACATAACAGGAGAAGGGACCACTATGGCAAACGAAGACCCGAAAAAGGAACCCGAAAACGGAAAAACCGAACCGGAAAACAAGGTGACCCAAAAAAACGACAACCCGAAAATCAAGGAGGAACCCAAAATCAAAGAAGAACCCAAACAGGAACCCAAACAGGAACCCAAAGCCGAAGCGGCGGCCACGCCTCCGATGATCCGGGCGCAGGCTCAGGAAGCGGCCCAGCAGGCGGTGAAAGCCGAGCGTGAACGTGTGGGAAAAATCCGGGCGATTTGCGCCGGGGAGTATCCTGAAATCGAGAGCGAGGCGATTTCCGCGGGCTGGGAACCCGAAATCGTCACTTCCAAAGTGCTGGCGACGATGCGGGCCGAACGCCCGGCCGCCGATGTGCATATTTCCGTCAAAAGCAAACCCGAGGGCGGCGAAATGCGCAAAACTCTGGAGGCGGCGATGTGCCTGCGGGTCGGAGTGGACGCCGATTCGCTGGAAAAATCCCTGGGAGCTCCGGCGGTCGAAGCCGGCATGAGTGAAATGGACATGCCGCTGCGGCAGTTGCTCATTGAGTGCATGAAGCTCGACGGCATTCCGGCGCCGCGCGGTTTTGACAACGACACCATCCGGGCGGCGTTTTCCAGCGTCAGTCTGCCGGGGATTTTGAGCAATGTGGCAAATAAAAAGTTGCTGCAGAGCTATCTGGCGCAGCCGATCATCGCGACCAAACTGTGCAGTACCGGCGATCTGAACGATTTCAAGGAAAACGACAGGTTCCGCCTGACCGACGTCGGTGATCTGCTGCCGATAGCCGCGGACGGCGAGATCAAGGAGGGCGGACTGATCGAAGAGGCGGCCAAAAACCAGCTCGATACTTACGGCAAGAGGTTTGTCCTGTCACGGAAACATATCATCAATGACGATCTGGGCGCTTTCATGAAAGTGCCGGTCGCGATGGGCAACCGCGCCGCCAGGCTGATCGATCTGCTCTTCTTCAGCAGACTTATGAGCAATCCGGCGCAGATTGACGGCAACGCGCTGTTCAGCACTGAACACAAGAACCTGTTGACCGGGGAGGATTCGGCACTGGGCTTTGCAAGTCTCAAAAGCGCGATCCAGCTTTTCTTGGATCAGGTTGACGCCGACAACCAGCCGATCAGCGTCGAACCGAGGTTCCTGCTGGTTCCGACCGCGTTGAAACATCTGGCGATCGAACTTACCCGTGGGGCAACGCTGGTCATGGCGGGCGGCAGTGAACAGGCGATCCGTCCGGCGTTGAACGTGCTGGCGGATGAAAACCTGCAGGTGATAAGCTCCCCGTACCTGGGCAACTCCGGCTATACGGGCAACTCCCAGACCGGCTGGTATCTCTTCGGAGACCCGAAAACCGTGGACGTGTTCGAGATCGGCTATCTGAAGGGGAAACGCACCCCGACGGTCGAACAAGG
>JAQULZ010000164.1 GCA_028718375.1 Victivallaceae bacterium
ATAGCACATAAACAATTATATTTCAATAGATAAAATCAAAATATATTAATATTATTATTCTGACTACATTTTAAAGAAAAATCTGAACTCAGCTAAGCTCAAAATAATCAAGTAAAATCCGTTTTAATCAAATCGTTATCGGGCCGGTCCAAATCCGAATGCAGTCCTTTTACGAGGTATACTCTAAACGGTTGAATTTATGAATTATTGCCGGAAATCCGCAAAATCAACGTTTTTTTCATCCCGGAGCGGAAGATCAGTTCATTTCCAGCCGATAACCTGATACCCCTGTTTCTTCAGAGTAAGCTCGACGTATTTTCTGAAACAGGGATCGGGCGTTTTCGGGGTGAACATCCAGTCGATCAGAAAATTGGTACCGCTGCCGGCGGTGCTGATAGCAGTACCAGCCCCGATCCCGCCGGAAGCAGCTCCGACCGCGGTATTGACGCCGGCACTGGCGGCGTTCCGGCTGGCGGATTTCGCCAGTGTCCGGTTGGAACTGGAAGTATTGTCAAGTCCGGCCCGCCGGGCCGCGTCCAGCGCCGCCCGCACGTCTTTTTCCGCCTGCTCGGCACCGACCTGCCGATAATGCTCATTGGGATACAGCACCGGTTTACAAGTGGAACACGAGGACAGCAGCAGGAAAACCAAGCTGATAACTGAAATAATGATCCGCTTGCCCATCCCTCTTCCCTCGAATTTATTTTGCCCGCGTCTCGTGCAGAATATTAATCACTTTCTCGCGGATATTATGTAACCGATGGCAAATCATCTCCAGGCGCGGCCTGAGGGTGTGCTGCCGGCAACTGAACGCATTCAGCCGTCCGAGGAGCTCATTGATGCCGCTCAGGATGCGCTTCAGCAAACTTATCCTGAGCTGAGGCATTTGGGCATCTTCGAGTTCGATTATATCAATACTGCGGGCCAGCAACAGTCCGAAAATACAGGCTGCGGCCAGCCCGGAACGGCGCAGCGAGTGCCGCAAATCCCGTACCAGGACGATATTCCATTCCAGCACCAGCTGATGCAAATTGAGAAAAATATCCGAATCGCGGCAATTTTTCAACTCGCTTATGTCGAGATGTTCCTCATCGCCTTCGAAAAAAATATCCAGATAACTTTCCGCGTTATCCGGATTGGCGCTGGAAGGCACCAGATCGGGATACGCCATCAGTTTACTGATGATGCTGTCTTCCTCGTCGGGCAGATCCAGACAGGAAGGAAGAATTCGGAAATAATGCCGGATGCGTTTCTCATCCTGCCGGATCTCCTTTTCCCAACGGAACTCATTCCAATTACGATTGTTATCGGCTGAATAACCCATATTATCCTCGGCGGCAAAACCGGCAATGAATCATTTCCGGCCGCTCAATTCTTCCAGTTTCCGCAGCTCTTTCAGTTGCGGGGCGTCGCCCCACAAGGTCTCCAGCTGATAGCGGTCCCGCATTTCCGGAGTCATGATGTGCATCAGCACCGTCCCGAAATCGATCAGTATCCACCTGCTGACGGATTCGCCGTCAATCGTCAGCGGCTTCACTCTGAAATCTTCAAAAACCCGTTTCCTGATCCAGGCGGACAAGGCTCTCATCTGCGGTTCGGACTGAACGGTGCAAAGCACGAAATAATCCGCGATGGTAGTAAGTCCCGTCACCGTCAGGGTAACAATGTCCGCCCCCTTTTTTTCTTCAGCTTCGCGGGCGCAGAATTCGGCCAGCAGCCGGGCGTCAATTTGCGGTCTGGTCATAAACTAAGCTGTCTCCTTCAGATACAATCCTTTAGTTTTTATGTACTTCAATAGCTTTTCGTCCATATTTTCAATCATGTTCCCGGCGGTAATTGCATTTCTTATCATCGTGGAAGATAAGTCAAAAAACGGCATTTGCAATATGCTTTGCAGTAAAATATCGATTTCTTTCGCAGTCCAGTACCGGCTCAAAGTCCGGCGGCTGATTTCATAACCGCGCCGGGGACAGCAGAGAATCTCGTAACGGGCGAGGAGTTTTCCTGCCTCATGCCAGGTGTGCAGGGCGGCCAGGCTGTCGCCGCCGATCAGCAACTGCAGCCGGTCGCCGGGAAATTCCGCCTCCAGCAAGCGCATGATTTCAACCGTATAGGAAGGCCTGATCCCGGCACGTTGTTCAATATCCGAAATCATCATCCCCGATTCACCGGCGATCAGTAATTTCAGCATGGCGAGGCGGTCGGCAAACGGACTGATTTCCCGATCCGGCTTGTGGGGGGGATCATAGGCCGGGACAAATAAGAGCCGGTCGGTGACGCCCCGTTCGAGCAGTTGCCGGGCCAATTCGAGATGGCCGCGATGGGGCGGATCAAAAGTACCGCCGAAAAAGGCAATTCGCATTATCGATATTCTTTTTGATTTTGTAATTATCCGTTCGAAAGGTAAATTTACCTTACATCTATATTATATAAGGCATTATCATGAAAATCAACGTCAACGGCAGCGCCGTCACTGAAATTGCAACAGAAATAGTCAAAAAACTGCATGATGCGGGGCATTCGGCTTATTTTGTCGGCGGTGCGGTACGGGATCTGCTTTGCGGGCAAATGCCCCAGGATGTGGATATCGTGACTTCCGCCACGCCCGCCGAAACCGCGGCGGTTTTTCCCGATACTGCGGCAGTCGGCGCTGTTTTCGGGGTCATGCTGGTGAAGGAACAGGGAAGGTGTTTTGAAGTCGCCACCTATCGCGAGGAGCGCCGTTATCTGGACGGGCGGCATCCGGAACTGGTCAAATACACCGATAATCCGGAAACTGACGTCAAACGGCGGGATTTCACCGTGAACGGTTTACTGTGCAATCCGGAAACCGGCGAAATATTGGACTATGTGAACGGGATGGCAGATCTGAACCGGGGCGTGCTGCGGACGATCGGCCGGGCCGAAACCCGGTTCGGCGAGGATTACCTGAGGATGCTGCGGGCGGTGCGGTTTGCCGTGCGGCTGGGATTCGAACTGCACCCGGCCGCCCGGCGCGCGATCCGGAAACTGGCGCCGAAAGCCGCGCAACTGGCGGCGGAACGCATCCGGCAGGAATTGACCTTAATGTTCACCGGGGAAGCCCCCGGCCGGGCGTTGGAAATGCTCCATGCTACCGGTCTCCTGGCGGTACTGCTGCCGGAAATCGAAGCGCTGCGCGGGGTCAGTCAGCCGCCGCAGTTTCATCCTGAAGGCGACGTTTTCGAACATACCCGGCTGATGCTGAAAAGCATGGCGCTGGCGGACGAGTCGCTGGCCTGGAGCGTGCTGCTGCATGACGTCGGCAAAGTACCGGCGTATTTTGTCGATGAAAGCGGCCGGGAACATTTTTTCGGACACGACCTGTACGGAGCGCAAATGGCGGAGGAAATCATGCAGCGGCTGCGGTTTTCAAACCACGCCATCGACCGGGTAACACGGGCAGTGCGGAATCACATGCGGTTTGCATCCATCCCGCAAATGCGGGAAGCGAAATTAAAACGGCTGCTGGCGGATGACAATTTTCCGCTGGAACTCGAACTGCACCGGCTGGACTGTCAATCCAGTCACGCGCTGCTGGATGTGTTTACTTTCGTCCTGGACCGGATAATCGACCAGGCCGGCGAGGTGAAATTACCGCCGCCGCTGTTGACCGGTCTGGATTTGATCAATCTGGGATTGCAGCCCGGCCCGGAATTCAAGACCATACTCGAAGCCGTGCGCGACCTGCAATTGACCAGCCGCCTGAAAACTTCCGAGGCCGCCGCCGGCTATGTCCGGGACCAATTCATCAATAAATAAATTGCTCCGGGACGAAATCGATATCAGCGTCTATACAGATTGTTACCATGAGCGTCAATGGCCACGATCAGAGGCAAATCCCTGACTTCCAGGCGGTAAATCGCTTCCGGGCCCAACTCTTCATAACCGACCGTTGCGCAGGAAACAATGCATTTTGAGATCAGGGCCGCAGCCCCGCCGGTGGCGGCGAAATACACGCAGCCGTAACGATGCATCGCTGCCACGACTTCGTCGTTGCGGTCGCCCTTGCCGATCATCCCCCGTAACCCGGCTTCGGCAACGAGCCGCGGCGAATACGCATCCATCCGGCAACTGGTGGTGGGCCCGGCGCTGCCGATCGGCCGGCCGGGCGGAGCGGGACAGGGGCCGACAAAATAGATCACCTGATCCCGTAAATCAACCGGCAGTTCCAGTCCTGCATCCAGCGCTTCACACAGGCGTTGATGCGCGGCGTCCCGCCCGGTATAAATGATCCCGGACAGCAGTACCGGATCTCCGGCCTTAAGCGGTTTCACCGTTCCGGCCGAAAGCGGCGGCGTCAATTTCATATTCACGTCGTTACCTCAATACTTATACCAATTCGCATAGAATATATTAACGCCGTGTGCAAGTTTTTCACGGCATAATTTTTTCAAATTGTAAAATTGTATTGCCAGCTTGGTAACTCAAGTAACAGTTTACCGTATGAGCCAGCAATTTGCGAGTAATTCTCACGGTCAAA
>JAQULZ010000165.1 GCA_028718375.1 Victivallaceae bacterium
CTTTGCCGCTGACTCCTCCAGGGCTTGCCGTAAGATTGCGGGCAATTCCCTCTTGCGTTTTGCGCTCCGGCGGAGTATCCCCTGACAGGCAGCCGGGCTCAAAAAGTACCGCCGCGGCACGTTCCCAACCATCAATATTTCCGACAAGGAAGATACGCCTTCGTCTTTGAGGGACAGCTCGCGGATATTGTTCCACTCGCACAAATTGAGCGTCAAGAGTTCGCCACGCCAGCCCGTAAGCTCCGGGGGCTCCGGTGACGATGCCGGAGTTTCGCCATCTTCGCACCGGTTTTCCCTTGCTCTTTCCGGCAATGGGAACTTCGACGTCCCAGCCGCAGAGCAGCGACAACACGGCGGCAAAATCCGTTCCCCGGTTACTTGATAAAACGCCGGGGACTGTTTCCCAGACGAGCCACCTGACTCCAAGGCGGTAAGCCAGTCGGATAAATTCCAGCGTAAGATTGCCGCGAGGGTCGGCCATTCCTTTGCGTAATCCCGCGTAGCTGAACGCAACGCAAGGCGTCCCTCCGACAAGCAAGTCGATTTCTCCGTCATAATCCTCCTTTTCTATTTTCGTGAAGTCCCCCAGGTTCGGGATAGTCCCGCCTTCCGGGAAGGTTTCGATTTTCTTTTGCCACAGCTCGCGCTGCTTGCGTTCCTTTTCTGTATCTGCCTCATCCGGTTCCAGTACCCGCTTCGGTTTCGTTGCCCCGAACTTCTGCATTAGTACAGCGCAGGGGAACGGCTCTACCTCAGCGAAAAACGCCGGTTTCCAGCCTAATGGACTCCACGCCAAAGTCGCGGCTTCGACGCCGCTGCAAATACTGCCGTACCGCATTATTTCAGTTTTCCTTTTTTCTTCAGGCGAATAATGCCGTCGGCCAGGATTTTTACCGCTTCATCCAGATTGCCGCTTTCAATTTTTTTCGTATCCATATCGCGCTCCTTTTTTCGGGCAGAGTTCTGCCCCTCCCTATATATCTTTTGCAAAAACGATGTGTTTTGGCGGGAAAAAAGGGTACGGGAAACGATCTTTTACCGAAATTTCTCAAGTTCGCTTTTTAAAAAAGCTTCCTTCGAGGTGCGGAGGGGGTCAGAATTTTTCGGCGACCGGACGTTGCCGGATTGAATTGGCCGCGCTGACAGGAGCCAAGATCGATGCGTTTGCGCGGTTTAAGCGCTTTTCCTGAATTCCCGAATTCCGGCAGCGCCGCTCCCAGCATCGAAGCGGCCACCGCACAACCGCCCAGGCAGTCGAGCCAGTGATTATCTGAAGAGTCCGGGCGCAGTTTCCATTCGTCTACTTTGCGTCCCCGGCCTTCGGTACGTACCCGGTACTCGGCGGTTAAATGTTCAGCCAGAAGCTGATGAATGGCTGACTGGTTTCCGAATAAGGAAAGACAGCCCTTATCACCCATGGCCACCGCGAACCTGGTGTGGATGAAACTTTTCCAGTAATTGGCGTCGAATAACGCATGGCGTACAGCCCGTTTGCCTCGGACATTCGGGATCATCCAGTTATGCCCGACTCGGTCGCCGGGCTGTTTGCGGTACTCGTTCATCGGTTTGGACGATGCCCCGATGTAACGTCCATGGCTTGGCAGCAGTACCGCCGCATGTGTGTTTTGGCGACAGAACTGATAGACCACATCTGTCGTCTGGCCCCAGTTAGCGTCGATCAGGCAGCGGTCAACTTTCATCATCGCGCCATCGTCGCGCGGCCATTCCCGCGAGAGCAACTTTTCCGTGAGGGTTTCCAGTCCGGCATAGACCGAACCTTCCAGCCCGGAACCCGGAGCAGCGTCCTGTAAAGTGGGATGCGCGTCCCGCAGCAGGAAATACCGCCGTCCCTGTTCCGGATAGACGCCGTAATCTACCACGTAGCCTGAAAAGCATTCTTCCCAGGCGGCGACCAGGTAATACAAGAGTTCTTTCTGAACGTCGATAAACAGCGTCAGAAAATTTGCCCCGACCGGGATTACGCCGCGTTTCATATTATTGAGCTTGGCGGCGATCTCACCCGCTGTCATGATCGCGTCCTCGTTTAAATCCTCCGACATCGGCTCATTCTGGTACTCGGCAAAAAACGCCGGTTCGTCCTGAAATTTCAGGTTCATCGCATGCTGGATGGCGCTCAACTCGTCATAGTTGTAGCGGTCTTCCCAGGAGATGATGGCTCCTTTGTCCATTTCCTCCCGATGTTCCCGGTAGAACTCCGTAGCGTCCGAAAAATCCCCTTTTTCCCGCAGGCAGTCCGACCTGATATCGGCGTACTTTTCCCACAGTTTTTGATTCTCCGGGAATTTATAGACCATCTTCGTACGTTCGCCGTTCCGGTCAGGATGGATTTTCTTGTCCAGTATCTGATCGGCCATATCGCCCGGCCGAATTACCGTGCACGGCATGATCCCGGAGATTTTCTGCCCCGGTCCGGCCAGTCCCAGCACATCGCCGGACAATACCCGTACCCGTTTCCGGGTTTGTTCATGGGAGTTAGCGGATTCCGAAGTCTGCGGGTCGTCGATGATTACCAGAGAGGGCCGGACCGGCGTAGCTTTATCCGGGCGCTTGAATTTCATGCCGCGAATCCGGCCGGTAATCCCGGCCACCCGGATGATCGCGCCGGACGCTTTGCTGCCCTCGATAGTCGGCAGGACAATTTCATTCGAACCCCAGCGCATCCGGGTGCGCTTGCCCTTGTACAACTGCCCGGCGCAGCGGTTGGCGATCCCGTCGATACATCTTACCGGATATATCGCTTCCGGAAAATCCTCCAGTAGTGCCTCATTACGGTCGAGTTCGGTTTTAATCGATTCGAGCATTTCCAGCGCGGCGGTTTCGGTAGCCGAGATCAATACGACAAATTCCCGGTGCCCGTAGAGCATCGCCCAGATGCAGGCGGTTTCAGACAAACTCGATTTTCCTGTGCCGCGCGGCATCGCCAGGGCGTACAGACCGCCCAGCAGAACCGCCTGTTCAATCCTGGCGACCACCTTCAGGTGATCCTGCGACCACGGCAGGGAATAGGCTTCAGGAAAATAACTCTCACAGAAGAGCCGGAAATTGCGCTCGCACATTTCCTTGCGTTCGGGATCGACAACCTCCGGGATTTCTTTTATATCCCGGCCTTTCTGTGATTTCGTCAGGTTGCGGAGCCGCGCGGCTTCCTTCATCGCCTCGTAATCCAGCGCGGTTCGCCGGTATTGCCGGTAATCGACTATCCAGGCGGCGTACTTGAGCAGATTCAAGGTATGCCCGCCGTCATCGGAAATGCGGAACCCGGCGCGTTCCCGGTGCCGCCTGAGCTGTCGGTCGCCGATCACCGGCCCCAGCGGAGTGGAATTTAAAAGCCGGGTAATATCCACCGGCCTTAATTTGAGTGGATTAATCGCCATTATCAGATGCCTCCTTTATCAGCCATGCGGTGTAAAAAATCAGGTTAATTGTTCCGTCCGGATTAACCGGAGCGCCGTTTGCGATATCCTCCCTGACCGTCTCCTCCGAAACGCTCCGGCAGCCGGAACGTTTCAGAAGTTTTACCAAGTTCGGGACGGATAAGGCCGTGAGTTTTATGCTATCCATTCGTCATACCCCCATTCATCCGCAATATGCCGGGCGCAACGGGAAAGAAACAGCCGCCAAAAACGGCGCGGCAAATGCCATGACGATCTCGTTTTCGCCAAGGATTTGGCGTTTTTCCACAGCCTTTGATTGGCGGCGTGAAAATTCTGCTGGCTGTAGTAATCAAGCGGGTGGAAACGCTTTGAATAGCGGTATTCCACCCGGCAGATCAGGATCGCCTCTTCGGCAAATCCACATAATTTTCCCAGGGCTCTTTTGACTTCTTTCGAAGTGTGATGGCTTTTGGCCGTATTGCAGGCCGAGGCCAGCTCCGCATTGGTCAGAAGCTCAAACCATTTCGGGGTTTTGAGTTTCATCGCCCGGATATTTTTGCGCAAAAGGTGTGCTTCCGCTGGGGATAGCTTCAATATATCTTTACTCATATCTGGTATTTCTCCTTATATTTTCGGGGTTAACGCCTGCCAGTCACAGCCTTCGCCGTGGACAAATTCCGCCCAGCGTTTGCGGATGACGTCGCAGTATTTTTCGTCGAGTTCCATGAGATACGCCTTGCGGCCGGTCTGCTCGCAGGCGATCAGCGTGCTCCCGGAACCGCCGAACAGATCGAGGATGATCTCGCCGGGGCGGGAAGAATTGAACAGCGCCTTTTGCGCCAGCGCGGTTGGCTTCTGCGTCGGATGCATATAATCGGCGGTGTTGTCGCGTTTAATATCCCAGACGGTCGTCTGACAGCGGTCACCGAACCATTCGCAGTTTTCATCCGCGTGGCAGCCGTAAAAACACGGTTCAAACGCCCAGTGATAATCCGAATGTCCCAGGATCATTCCCTTGTTCCACATCAGCACCTGTTT
>JAQULZ010000166.1 GCA_028718375.1 Victivallaceae bacterium
GTGAACGGATGATTGGTGACGCCGAAAAGCCGGACATTTTTCGCGCAGAGATGCCGGTTGATATTGATTTCAGTCGTGCCGGTATCCACAAAATTCCCCGCTTCGATGTAGGTTCCGCCTTTCCGCAGCATGTCCAGCCCCTCGATCACCGCGTGCGGCGAACCGGTACATTCCACTACCAGGTCGGCGCCGCGGCCGTGAGTAAGCTCCATGATCCCGGCAATCCGTTCCTCGCGGGTAGTCGTGTCAATGTTCAGGGTATAGTCGGCGGTAAATTCCCCCGCCATGTTCAAACGGAATGCCGACCTGTCGATGGCGATAATATCGCCCGCGCCGAGCATCCGGGCTTTGATCAGCGCGCCCAGCCCCAGCGGGCCGACCCCTTGAATGACAACGGTATCGGCAGCGCCGAAACCTTCATTGGCCAGCGAATACGCTTCTTTCGCCCGGTCAACCGCAAAGCTTACCGTGAATACCTCGGCAAGCACTCCCACTTCCGGCGGCATTGTGTCCGGCACTTTATAGATAAAGGTATTCGGCAGGATATACATGTATTCGGCCCAGCCGCCGAAAAGGTACGGCGCCTGCGTCGATGAAAAAGCGTTGCCGTAGGCTTTCATGTGCTCGCACCGGGGATAACCGAAAGTATTCCGGCAATACCAGCATTTGCCGCAGACGGTATCCGGCGACATCGTTACCCGGTCGCCGACTTTCAACTCCCGGCCGTAAAATTCCATCTCCTTCGCCGCGATGGAACCGATTTCCGCCACTATCCCGACGTTTTCATGCCCGGGGATGATCGGGAACGGGGTATCCGTTTCCGCCGCAGTTCCGGCATATTGCTTGCTCCGGCCTTCAAAAGTGTGTTTATCAGTGCCGCAAACCCCGGACATTTCCATTTTCAGGATCATCGCCCGCTCATCTTTAAGTTGCGGATAAGGAAATTCCTGAATTTCTATTCTGCCGGGTTCGACCATTACCGCGGCCTTTACTTTCTGCGTCATTTTTCTGCCCTCATAATAAAGCGGTTATTTTACATTCTTTCCGGTCATCCCGAAGCATGATGATATGTTCGGGAACCTGCCGCAAAGAAATCTTTCTGGTACACAGCGGAGTCATATCCATACCCGCCGCCATCGCCGAAATTACCCGCGGGAACGTGCCGTGCCCGGAATGCCCCTGGGCTCCCACAATAGATGCCCTTTTTACCTGGAAAACCTCCCCGGTCGCGGGTATCTTCGCGTCGGCGCGCGCGACAATGACCACGGTCGCATTGAGCGCTTTGCCTTCCCATATCGCCTTTTCGATATCCGGGAAAACGATATGCGGCAACCCGGTAGCTTCAAGGTAAAGGTCAGCTCCCATGCCGTCGGTTATTTCCAGAACCCTTTGCGCAAAGTCTTCCTTTTGAGGATTTACGACGTGAGTGGCTCCCATCCTGAGGCCGAGTTCCGCCCGTTCCCGCTGCGTCTCGGAAAGAATTACGTTTGCAGCTCCGGCCCTCCTGAGAATCGCGGCCGCGGCCGCTCCGATCGGCCCGCCGCCCAGAATGACCACGTTATCGCCGACCCGGATACCGCCGCCGCGTTCGATCACCGCATTGTAAGCTACCGAAGCCGGTTCTACCAGGCTCCCGGCCGTAAACAGGTCTTCTTCCGCCGCGTAAACTTTCTTAAGCGACTCAAGATTCCACAGGTACCTGGCGTTGACTACCGCATATTTGGTAAACGCCCCGTCCACGCTGAAACCGATTTCCTGCAAGGCTTCGCAATGGTTCGGGTAACCGTCCGCGCAGGGACGGCAGTAAGAACACCAGAACATTTCTTCGGCGCAGACCGCTTCGCCCCCCTGATACCTTTTGCCGGTACGCTTATCAATTGCTTTGCCTCCCGCCTCGACGACCACCCCGGAAAACTCATGTCCCAGCACCACCGGAAAGGCCGTCAGCCCCGGATAATAGATGTAACCGTCGGCGTCCGGCTGCGCCATGTGAACGTCGCTGCCGCAAATGCCGCAGGCTTTGACCTCGATCAAGACCTCATCGTCCCCTATCTGCGGAGTCTTTACATCCTGAATTGAAAGGTGCGGATCCCTCCATACCCGGCTGCCCAGATAGCTCAGTTTGCCCTCAACATCCTTGCTTCCAAGTTTGAACCCCGGTTTCGGCGACCATTCCGCCGATAATACAATTGCTTCCATTATAACCCTCTCTTACCTTGTTGTGTAACCTGTATCTATCTTGTATCATCAAGACAAAAAAATTTATTTTATTTCAGCGCATGAATCGCGGATAATAATTTCCGTATCCAGGACAATTTTAGCTGTTTTTTCCTGGCTTTTTCCCCGAACTTTGTCCAACAGGATTTCAAACGCCTTTGAACCGATTTCCTTTTTCGGCTGCCGTACCGTCGTAAGCGGCGTTTCCAGAAGCGAAGAAAATTTAAGATCATCGAAACCGGCTACCGAAACGTCGGCAGGAACTTTGAATCCGGCGTTCTTAATCGCCTGCATCGCCCCGATCGCCTGGTAATCATTTCCGGCGAAAACCGCCGTTGGCGGGTCCTGCAAAGCAAGGAGTTGCCGCATGTTTTCATAGCCGCCCTGTCGGTCGGGCTCAAAACGGTCATTGCCGTTCAGGTGTATTTCCATGTTGATCCGCTTCACATATTCCGGCCTATAGACAATACTGGCGGAAGCCAAAGCATCCCGGTAGCCTTCCAGACGTTCATCGTTAGCGCTGCCTTCCGTGCCGTAGAGATGGGCGATCTTTTTATGCCCAAGACGAATAAGATGTGCAGTGATCTCAAAAGCACCTTTCCGATTATCAACAACCACATAATCTGTATCAAAGTCCTTGAAATACCGGTCGATCAGCACGAACGGTATTTTTAATTCTTTAAGTTTGTATATAACGTCAATATTCGCTTTCCCCCAGTTCGGAAAAATAACGGCACCGTCAACATGATGCTGCAGGGAGTATTCAATATTGATGTTTTCTTTTTCGACGCTGCCGTTGGAACTCTGAATTATGAGATTGCAGTTTGCGGAATTGGCTGCTTCCTGGAGCCCTTTACATATTTCAGAGATGAATATGTCATCAATGTCCGGAACGATAAATGAGAACGTAAATTGGCAAACGGAAGAAATTGAGGGATTGTCTTTCGGGTCAGCAACAAACGTACCTTTTCCCGCCATCCGGTAAAGCAGTCCTTTTTCCACCAGGTTGTCGAGCGCTTTTCTCGATGACCGGCGGCTGATATTGTATTTCCTGCTGATCTCATTTTCGGACAAAATACATTCATGAGGTTTGAGCGTACCGTTGCGGATCTGATCAATCAGATCGCTTTCAACCCCGGAATATACATAGGTAATATTTCTTTTCAGTCCACCCATTCGAATAACCTTTATTCTTGAAATTTTTCCAAGCACAGCCCCGTCAGTTCGCGCCTTATTATATTCTCAAAACTGACGGGAAATGATATGCAAATCTTGTTGCATACCTGTATAGAATATAGTTCCAAGCAGCAGATTTGTCAAGAAATATTCCGAAAAAAAATCATTTCACCCCGTTTCTTATGTTATCCAGAATAAGCAACTAAAACTTCTTGACAAATCCGCTATTTTATGATATAGTACAAGATTGTTACAAGTTTTACTGGAGAGTTCCCCGCAGCTTGCCATACGGGGGTGAATATCATATTTTGTTGTAAAAAATCAAAATTACAAACAATTAAAACGACTTAAATACTCCTGAATGAGGAGGAATGGTGAGAATTGATCTTAGCGAGACGGAATCCGAGAAATAAAAGTGATAGAAATCTAAGATTTCCAAACTTCTGTTTATGCAATTCCTCAAAATAAACCAGTGTAACAGAATGTAAAAATAAGCTATAAACAGAGTCTGACAATTAAAACGATGTGTCATATGGTCTCGTAACTGAGGAACGATATGGCAAGTTGGTATAACTTTTAAGAGTACCACAGCCCAACCCTTTATTATTTTAGGACTACGAGAGAAAAATAGGAAAAAAAGCAAATGTCAAAACTAACCGGCCTGAAAACGTCAAAATTTTTTCAGGGGAAGCAAAAGTATTTTAACAACAAGAGGAATCGTATAATGTAACAATAAACTTTATTCAACAGACAATTGAAAAAAACGGATCATATGTCCCTGAACAGGGAGGAATGATAAGTCAACCCGGTCTTATCGGGGCGGAGTCCGTGAAGTAATTACGGCAGGCCGTCAAGGGAGACGCATTCGCAAGGGCGATGAATTACATCGTCGTGTGAGTGCGTCTCTTTTTTTTTTGTTAATCAGAAACAACGGAAAGGACAACCCATGTCAAAAATA
>JAQULZ010000167.1 GCA_028718375.1 Victivallaceae bacterium
CAAAAATCAAGTGGAAACTGGAGTGGAAACTGAGCAAAATCTATCCCCCCTTAACAGGGGGATAAATACGGGGCGTTTGAGACGCCCCCGTAATTTACCCCCTGTGATAAGAGGGGATTCCGCGCGAGGGGACGCAAAAAATAAAATTTCAAAACTTTAAAAACAGGAGAAATCAAGATGTGGAAAGTTCTGGTGAAGTGGAATGAGTCGACGGACAAATATATCAACATGGTCCTGTTAAAACTTTCTGAAACAAACGCGCCAATTGGCCGATACCATTTGGCAATCAACACCCAAACAGGAGAACTGTGCAGAAACCATGGAGCAAAAGAAATACATCAAATCAACGAGGCAGTGATGCTGGTGAAAAAAACAGCCGCTGAAGTACACAAAGCCAAACAGCTTTTGAAGGAGATGCCATGAAAACCCAGAACTACGCCAACGCCAAAGACGTCCTGCCGCCGGAACTGCTCGACCAGGTCAGGGAACATTTTACCGGAAATCTTTACATCCCCGGAAAAAACGACGTCAGCCAGAGACGCGAACTGATCATCACGCTGGCCAAGTCCGGCGCGGGAGCCGCCGAGATCGCGAGGATCGCCGGGGTGACCACCCGGAGGGTGAATCAGGTGATTTCAAAAAAGCGCCGGAGAACCTGGGAGTGGATCGAATAACGCGCCGCACGCGTGGTCGCCCCATGAAGCGGCGTAAGGGTGATAGTACCGCGGCTTCGCCTCAACGCGCGTCAGAAGGGCTTTTCTGCGCGTCCTCGGGCGTCGTGGCGGCATGGACGAGGCGCGAAAGCAGGGATTTTCGACGGTTCCTCCCTGGGAATATCCCTCTAAAGGGCGGCGGAAGGGGTAAAGCTACCAAGGAGACTTGCTTGCAGGTGATAAAAAAATTACTATGCCCTGATTACCAAATGGTTACGAAGCCATGCATCGGACAAGAATCAGGCGGAGCGCCAGGCAAAAATATTTCCCACGCGGCGGTCAGGATTTGTCGGGGAGTAGTGCCGGCACTAGGATTTTGAGGCGAAATCAGCCCCCTTCGGCATACGCGCCGCGATCAAATGTCCAAGTCCCAAAATCCGGTTTTGCAACTTTGCCTCAGGGAGGCCTGAAAACGGTCAAAAATCGGCTCCATTTGGACATTTAAAACTCGGTTAAGTCTTTAACTGTAAAAACGTTGTAAAATCAGCCGTTCAAGTCTCGAACCGGGGTTTTCAAACCTGGACATTTGCCTTTTACAGGGCCGTCACCCTGTTTTTAATTTTTCAACCGTCAACCATAAGGAGTATGACTATGACGAAAGAAAATCAGAAACCCAAAACCGTCCCGCCGTTCCGGCGCGTGGCCGATTATCTGCGGTGCAAAATCCGTGTCGGCGAATACCGGCCAGGCCAGATGCTGCCAACGATGGAGGAAATCGCCAATAAATTTAAACTGCATCGGCATACGGTGGAAACCGGGATCAAACTGCTTCAGAATGAAAATCTCCTTGTCAGCCGTCCGGGCGGCGGGACGATTGTAAAAGAAGCGCCGCCAAAATATAAAGACATAGCATTGCTCTTGCCGGATACCGATTCGGAACATTGGCGGCGGACCTCGAAAGAAATCGGCGTTCGGCTGCAATGCGCGGGCTGGAAACTGGATATAGAACAGTACCGCGGCAACGCTTGGACGTTCCGTAAAATGATCCGCGAACTCGCGGCCGGACATTATTCCGGGGCGCTGATCTCGGCGACGCCGGAAATGATCAACGGCTACATGCCGCTGGCGGCTTTGGTAAGGGACGGGTTCCCGATAACCTTTATCGGGAACGGTCCGGACGGGGCTAATTGCTGGCAGGTTGACGACGGCGATTTTGCCGGCGGCTATCACGGCACAAAACATTTGATCGAATGCCGCTTCAAACGCATCGGCCTGATCGGCTGCCCGGTGTACAACGGCGGCGAATTTTTCCGGGGCTGCCGCGAGGCGCTGCGGGAATTCAACGGCGAACCCATGGCGGCGGGCTTTGCGAAGGATGAAAAAGAGGCACTGAAATTATTAAAGTCCTGGCTGGAAGACGATGATATCCGGCTTGATTCCGTGTTTTTCCACCAGGTCGAACAGGCACAGCCGGCGTTTTATCATTTGCAGGCCAGAGGGATTCAGATTGGAAGCGATATCGGGTTTATCACTTTCGACGACACGTTGTTTCACCGCCTGACAATCCCGTCGCCGAGCGCGATCCGGCGTTATCCGGAACAGCTCGGCAAACGGATCGCGGATACTTTTCTGGAGCAGTTGTCAATGCCGTTCGAGCAGCGGAATTCCGCCAAAACCGTGGAAGCCCGGGTCGGGCTGGAATTTGGCCGCGCCACCGGCGACCGTTCCGCCAGGAAAGTTTACCGCGCCATCGATCCATTCGGCGGCAGGCGCGAATACGAAGATTCGTATGGGCGTCGTTTTTTCTACTAAAAATTATTTCTCAAAATTCAGGAGGTATTCTATGCAAATTGAACAGAGAAACATCAACGAAATCATCCCGTATGATAAGAATCCGAGGCTCAATGACGAAGCGGTGGACGCGGTCGTAAACAGCATTAAGGAATTCGGCTGGCGGGTGCCGATCATCGTGGATAAAGACATGGTCATTATCTGCGGACACACAAGATTAAAGGCTGCGCAGGAACTGGGACTGGAAACCGTCCCGGTACATATCGCGGCCGATCTGCCGCCGGAAAAAGTCAAGGCATACCGGATCGCTGATAACCAGATCGGGAATATCGCGGAGTGGGATTATGATCTGCTGCCGCTGGAACTGGCCGATCTGCAGAATATGGATTTTGATCTGTCCTTATTGGGTTTTGATAGTGACGAACTCGATAAAATTCTCAACGGCAACGAGGTGGTAACCGAGGGTATGACCGACCCGGACGAAGTTCCCGAAATTCCCGATGAACCGGTCAGCAGGCGCGGGGAAATTTATCAGTTCGGCAATCACCGCCTGATGTGTGGAGATTCGACTGAGAGTGTTGACGTCGAGGCGCTGATGTGCGGTAAACAGGCCGATATGGTCTTTACCGATCCGCCTTATGGAGTGAGTTACCGGGGCGTGAATAATCCGGACGGGCGGGAGTGGGAAGTCATCGAAAACGATGATCTGCGCGGCGACGCCTTATCCGAATTTCTCTTGGCGGCTTTCAAAAATATCAAATCCCGCCTCAAAAGCAAGCGGGCCTTTTACATCTGGTATGCGTCGAGGAACCATATCCAATTTGAAACCGCGATTATTGAGGCCGGGCTCAAATCCAAGCAGGTGTTGCTCTGGAACAAGAGAATGATCCTGGGACACAGTGATTATCACTGGGCGCATGAGCCGTGCTTTTACGGCTGCCACGCCGATGAAAACTGCGAATGGTTCGGCGACCGCTGCCAGACAACCGTCTGGGATATTAAACGCGACAATACCGCCGACTATATGCACCCCACGCAAAAACCCACCGCCTTGGCGCAAAAGGCGCTGTTCAATTCTTCCCGCTCCGGAGAGATCATCCTCGATCTGTTCGGCGGCTCCGGGAGCACCCTGATTGCCTGTGAGCAGACCGGCCGCAAGGCACGCCTTATGGAATTCGATCCCAAATACTGCGACGTCATCCGCAAACGCTGGGCGGAATTTGTCCACGGCGAAGGCTGCGACTGGCAAACTTTAACCCCGAAAATACAAGGAGAGACCGGATATGAATCAAAATAAGTTGAAACTATCCCCAGCGGAAGCACACCTTTTGCGAAAAAAAATCCAAGCAATGAAACTCAAAACTCCGAAATGGTTTGAGCTGCTGACCAACGCGGAACTAGCCTCGGCCTGCAATACGGCAAAAAGCCATCACGTTTCAAAAGAAGTCAAAAAAGCCCTGGGAAAATTATGCGGCTTTGCCGAAGAGTCGATTATGATCCACCGGGTGGAATACCGCTATTCGAAGCGTTTTCACCCGCTCGACTATTACAGCCAGCGGAATTTTCACGCCGCTAACCGGAGGTTGTGGGAAAACACCAGATCCCTGGCGAAAGCGAGGTCGTTATGGTGTTCGCCGCGCCGCTATTATCGGATATTGATCGCCCGGCACGTCTGCTGTGTTGCCGATGAATGGGGGTACGAAGAATGGATAGCATAAAACTCACGGCGTTATCCGTCCCGAACCTGGTTAAACTTCTGAAGCGTTCGGGCAGCCGCACCGCTTCGGAAGAAACGGTTCGGAAAGACGTCGCTAACGGCGCGCCGGTAAACCCGGACGGAACTTTCAACCTTATAAAATACGCCGCATATCTGGCAAAGGAAACTGACGATGCC
>JAQULZ010000168.1 GCA_028718375.1 Victivallaceae bacterium
CATTTCGTAATTTTTCAACTTCATTCCTGGTGAATTTTATCGCTATCACACTTACCTCGTTGTTAAAATTTAAACAATGAGATAATATAGTATAAAAAGTTAATATTTCAACCTAAACTAGTATAAAACTCCTGCCTTTGCATGATTTAACCGGAACCTCCAGCATTCCCGCGCCATTTGCTATAACAGTGGTAACGTTTTTATTCATTATAAAATAAAAGACAACAGTTTGCGCGAATTTATTCGTAAACTTACAAGTAATATCTTTGTCTGTAAATTCATATGTTACGGTACCGAATTCACTGGAACCGGTTATCGTATTCTCATCGGATTTTTTGAGTTCTTTCAGCGGCAAAATCTTACCGCTGCACAAATAACTCCCAGACGCAACCTTTTCCTGCGCCAGAAATTCTTTACCATCAGTTTTCAAACTGTTCAGATAGCCATTTTTCGATGCGGCCTGGTAACCTGCGGCAGTCACGCTCCATTTGCCGTTTGCAAGCTCCAGTTTCAAGGCTGAGACATGGCTCGAAATTAATAACAGTCCGACACATAACAATGAAATAATTCTTTCACGGTTCATAATACGTATTCCTTTAGTGAATCTCTAAAAATTGAAATTTCCGGCAAAAATCGCTTATTTGCTCCGGTCGGACTAGTGTCAAGTCAAGCCTGTAAGGTCGGCAAGACCGAGGGGATTTGTGCAGAGCTGTCGAGCGTTGTTGGCGCAGGGCGATGTGCCCATCGGACAAACCGGCAACGCTCGACAGAATGCACAACCCCCCGGCCGCAAAGCGGTTGCGTTCATCCGCCCCTGGATTTCGCGACTCTGACCAAGCCGTTACCTCGGTAGCGGCGTGTCAGATTCGAGACCATCCAGCATCCGGATGATTCGCAATCTTGTTGACCTTACAGGCTTGACTTGACACTAGCGGTGTAAAACCACTGCATAGCGCTGCTATGCGCGAACTTACACCGCGTCGCCGCTGCGGGCAACTAAGTAATTTTTTCATTTCGGAACCAATTTTTAGAGGTTCCCTTTAGTTTAAAAAAGTTGTCTCGTCCAAAAAAACCGTTTTTTTCTGGACCGTTTGTTCTTAATTTCAGAATTTTTGTTGTTTTCTGCAATAAAACGCCTCCATCTTGTTGTTGATTTTTTTCTTTCGCCTGTTTTTATCCGTTTTCTCAATCTCATAACTGTTCTGTTTTGCCTTGACTTTTACAAAATTTTTACATGAAATGTATTTTCGTTTTAAAAATTAAAACTCAGAACAATTGAAATATCCAGAAGTCGAGTATCCGCCAAACAGAAGTCTGCGTTTCTAAGATAATTTCCAATACCTATTGATTTCATTCCCGCATCAGCCGCCGCCTGTATCCCCGCCTGGGAATCTTCCACGACCACGCATTCAGCCGGTGAAACGCAGAGTTTTTCGGCAGCTAAAAGAAATAAGTCCGGTGCAGGTTTGCTTTTCGTACACATTGAGCCATCGACTATTGCTTCGAAACATGCCGTCATGCCGAGATTGTTCAGGATTTGGGGAGCATTCCTGCTTCCGGAAGCTACGGCTTTTGATATTCCCGCCGAATTCAACTGCTCGAGCAACTTCGTTATCCCCGGCAGCGGAGACAATTTATTGTTATCCAGAAATTTGATATAATATTCATTTTTTTCCCTCAAATACCTGTCAACCTTATCTCCGCTGAATTTGCCGCCGGCGATAAGTTCGAACGATTCGCGTCTCCCGATGCCTTTCAGTTGTTCATTTTCCCGGCGGCTGAATTCAATTCCAAGCCGGTCAAAAAGTTTTTTCCAGGCCAGGTAATGATATTCATCCGTACAGGTTATGACCCCGTCAAGATCGAATATTACCGCTTTCAGCTTCGGCATTTGCATACGTGCTCTTTATCTTTGACCAGGTGAACCGGATGCCCATACACGCTTATTTCAGCTTCGCTTTCGCAGTTCAGACTTCGCAGCTTGATCATCTCCTTCCCGATATCGAACTTGAAAATTTTTCCCCGGTAAGAGATTTGAAAACTGAAGCTCTGCCAGGTTTCCGGAACGGAGGGTGAAAAATCCAGTCTCCCGTTCCGGAGTCTCATTCCCGCAAAGCCGTTTATTATTGCCTGCCAGGTTCCGCCGATGCAGGCGCTGTGCAGTCCCAAATCCGTATCCCGCGATTTATTGAGATCGAGATAAGCCGTCCTGAGGAAATAGTCATACGCCTTCTCTTTAAACCCCAGCTCGGAGGCCATGATCGAATGGGTATTGTAACTCAGCGAAGAATCATGAATGGTCTTCGGCTCATAATAGTTCCAGTTGGCCAGTTTTTCCTGGAGGGAGAAATTGTCGGCCAGTAAATACATCAGAAGGATAATACTGGGTTGTTTTACAATCTGATACCGGAGTAAGGTGTCATAAGAAGGCATGGTAAAGCGGAGCATTTTATCGGGAACCTTTATGCTGAAAGGATCTATCGGTATTCTTTTCAGAAAAACCTCATCCTGGATATATATTTTAGTTTTTGGGTCATAATAATCGGAATAGGCGTTCCTGATTATTTTATCCCATGCTTTAATTTCTTTTTCATCAAAGGCAAGTTTCGTTTTCAGCATCCGCCACGCGGCGGGATGCCGGTTCTGGCATAATTCGATTGTTTCAATAGCAGCCCGTAAATTCAGTTTGGCCATTATCAAGGTATACGTATCGTTATTCACCGGCCCCGTATATTCATCAGGCCCCTGGACCAATATTAAACTATAGCAGTCGGCCTCTTTATCGTAAAAGAAGCGGCTTTCCCAGAAACGCGCCGTCTCGATCAATATTTCAAGCCCTTCATTTGCCAGAAACTTCTCATCTCCCGAGATTTCGTAATAATGTCTGACGCTGTACGCGATGTCCGCATTGAGATGCACTTCGATATTGGCGTACTCCCAGAATGCGCACTGTTCTCTGCCGTCATAAACCGCCGTCCAGGGATACATGGCGCCTTTCAGCCAGTGTTTCTCCGCTTTTTCCCGCGCTTTGGCGAGCGTATTGTAACGGTAAAGAAGCAGGTTTTTGGCCGCAGTCGGGTTGGTGTAGATGAAAAAGGGAAGGACGAATACGTCCGTATCCCAAAACACGCCTCCGTTGAAAACTTCACTGCCCGGCAGCCGGCCGCCGATACTGACCAGCGGATCATTTTCGGCGTCGGCCTGGATTAAGTGGAAAATATTGAATCTCACCGCGACCTGGTCGTCCGGATTGCCTGCTATTCTGATGTCGGAAATTGCCCATTTTTTGCTCCAGGCGTCAACCTGATTTTTCAATAACTCATCGAAACTTTTACCATTCAGTGAAGTCAAAAGCTGCCGGGCAGCTTCCCGGGGACAATTGATTCCAGGGTCACGGGAAGTAAAGACGGCGGCTTTCTTTTCGAAGCAATACTCCCGGCCTTTTCGGGCGGTGAAAGATAAAGCGTTTCCTATTTCCGAACCGTTCTTGATTCGTTTGAAGTCAGGAATGATCTCATTTTCCGGATAGAGAAAGGCACTTACCGCCTGGGCGGTTTCCAATCCGGAGGTTTTTGTCCTCGTATTCAGATAAAATTCGCCGGAGCCGGAAAAACCCTCGTCAATTATATCAAAATGATAATGTCTGGCCGGGGAAAGTTCAAAAGTGCCCTTTTTCCCCCAATCAAGGTTGCCGACGGTTTTGTCAAGGTATGATACAATTTCAATTTTCCCATGGTAATTCAGCGGTTTTAGTTTGTATTTAGCCGCGGCAAGGTGAACGTTGTCCAGGCTTATGAATCGGACCATTTCAACGAAAGTTTTCAGGCCGGAAAATTCCCATTCGAAACTTCGGGTCAAGGTTCCCGCTTTCATATTAAGACTTCTGCTGTAATTGCGGACAATCCCGGCCCGCAATGACAATTCATTGCCGTCAATGAATATCCGGCAGCTGAAAAGACTGGGCTGGCTTACGAGCTCGAAAAGTCCGTCTTCATAATGGTCGAAAACGCCGGCAACATAAAATCCGGGAATAGAATCCCCGCCAAACCCCTCATCCGGCGTGCCGCGAGCGGCCATATAGCCGTTGCCTAAAGTGAAGATCGATTCGAAATAAAGGTTTTCTTCGGGCAGATACGAAGACTCCGCTATTTCCCAGTCACTTATTATGCTGTACCTTTTATTCATTATCTTATCCTTTTAAATTAATTGGTTCTGTCAAAAATTCTAGGCGAGTTTTTATTTATGTTATTGATTATTAATATATTGCGTAAATTTCCCTATTTCCCCCTTTTGCTGACTGAAAAACAAAAGCTTTTTTGTTTTTCAGAACACT
>JAQULZ010000169.1 GCA_028718375.1 Victivallaceae bacterium
GGGGTGGCTTCCGGCGAATTCAACATTCAGGGCGATGAAGAATAGTCCCAGGCGCCGGGATACTGGTAATTTATGACTGCAGCTGTGAGCAAATTCAGAGAACTGATTTTTCAAATCAGCCCCCGCCGTTATTTTATTTTAGCGGCGGTTTTCGCTTTTGCCGCGTTCTTCATCGGGCTTGGCAGCCGGCATATCGGCGGCGGGGACGAACCCCGCGTTGCCGGGATCGCTGCTGAAACCATGATCTACGGGCATTGGCTCGAACCGCGACTGAACGACCATTCCTTTCTCGAAAAACCACCGCTGTACTTCTGGGCCGATGCCTTGGCGATGCAGGTATTCGGGCGTAACGATTTTGCCGCTAAACTGCCGTCCGCCTTTGCCGCCTTCTGGGGGGTGCTTTCCGTGTTCGCGCTGGCGCGCGGACTGGGCATGTCCGGTTTCGGCGCCTTCATGGCGGTGATCATGCTTGCCACTGCCGCTCAATACTGGAATTACGGCCGGAAATGCATGATCGACATTTTTGTGGCGGTATTTGTGGCTTTTGCCATGTGGACGTTCCGGGAGTTGTGCCGGTCACGGAAAACCGGGCAGATAAGCTTATGGTTTACAGGTTTTGTCCTGGCGCTGGGCGGAGCGATATTTTCCAAGGGGCTGGTAGGCTTGGCATTGCCGGGATCGGCTTTGTTTTTTTATCTGGCCCTGGATGATTTTTATCTCAATAAAAAATTGAATTTAAGACGCTGGCTGTATCTTTTTGCGGGAGCTGTTTTGAGTTTTATTCCGGTGCTGCTGTGGTTGTGGGCGCTTTACCGGCAGTCGGGGGCGGATGCGGTTTATACGGTAGTCTGGACCAATAATTTCGGGCGTTTTACCGGTTCCCACGCCGAGCATGTCGAACCGTGGTATTATTATTTCCCCAAGCTCTTTGAACAGCTTCAGCCGTGGACGATACTGCTGCCGTTCGCGTTGTGGTTCAATATCCGGGAATTCTTCAGGAACCGGAGCAGGACGGCGCTGTTTCTGCTTTGCTGGCTGATAATTTCCTATCTGCTGCTGATGGTTTCGGCGGGCAAACGGCAGGTATACGTGCTGCCGCTCTATGCCGCCGAAATTCTGATGATAGCCTATATGCTTGATTATCTTTATTCCGGTAAGCTTAAACTGCCGGAAAAATATGACTGCGTGGATACGCTTACTAAAATCATCGGTATTCTGCTGATGCTCGGCTTATTGGGCGGAGCGGCGGCTGTTGTTGTCATCGCCGTAATCAGCG
Organism: Victivallaceae bacterium; assembly: GCA_028718375.1. Taxonomy (GTDB): domain Bacteria; phylum Verrucomicrobiota; class Lentisphaeria; order Victivallales; family Victivallaceae; genus JAHOYW01. Next base: position 1,277 of record JAQULZ010000169.1, read on the forward strand.
GTGCGGAATTGACTGCTTATCCGGCTCCGGTTTTGATGCTGGCAGCGGGAATATACGCCCTGATCGCCATGGCCAGAGGGAATATTGCCGGAACTGCCTGCGCCCTGACGGCGGGACTGGCGCTTACTTATATCAGTATTGATACCGTGGTCCGGCCGCTGAGTAATTACCGGAAATCGTACCATGCACTGTTTGAGTATTGCGGGGAACAACTCGACGCCGGTAAAAAATTATATTTGTACCGGCCGATTGAACGCGAGAGCGGGGCGGCGTTGTTTTATCTCGGATCTAAGCTGCCGACTTTCTGTTTCAGCGGAACAAAGCCGGTTCCCGGAATCCTGGTGCTCGTTAATCAGAGCCTGGCGGCTCCCTTTACCCAGGCAGGGTTCAAGGCGCGCAAGGAATTTAAAACTCAGGGACGAAAATACTGGATATTGGAATATGGGCGCAAATAACCGGGAAATCGGACTCAGAATAGATGTCGATACTTTTCGCGGTACTGAAATCGGGGTTCCGAATCTTAATGCGTTATTCAGAAAATATGATATTAAGGGAACGTATTACTTTTCAGTCGGTCCCGACAATATGGGACGGCATCTGTGGCGGCTGCTGAAACCGGCTTTTGCCTGGAAAATGCTGCGGACCAATGCCGCCGGGCTTTACGGTCCGGAAATAATTTTCATGGGGACGATGTGGCCGGGGCCGCAGATCGGCAAACGTTTGAGTTATGTGATCAGAGATACTTTTGATGCCGGACACGAAATCGGTCTGCATGCCTGGGACCATCACCGCATTCAGGCAAAAATTGACCGGATGTCTCCGGCACAGATCCGCGAAAGTCTGACCAGGGGCGTGGATTGCCTCAGCAATATCTGCGGCAGCCCGCCGGTAAGTTCGGCGGTTCCCGGCTGGCGTTGCACTGATGCGTTATTGACTGAGAAATCCCGGCAGCCGTTTATTTACAACAGTGACTGCCGTGGTGAATTTATTTTCCGTCCGGTGGTTGACGGCAGGGCGCTTGCGCAATTGCAGGTGCCGGTAACCATGCCGACTTATGATGAAATTCTGGGACGGAACGGAATCACGGATGCGAATTATAACGATTTCATGCTGGCGCAGCTTAAGCCCGGAAAATTGAATGTGCTTACCGTTCACGCCGAGGCGGAAGGCGGAAAATGTCTCGGTATGTTCGAACAATATATCATCCGGGCTCTGGAGGCCGGATGGCGGTTGATCCCCCTGGGGGAACTGGCGGCGGCGGCCGGAGAAGTCCCGGAAGGTCGGATAGTTCAGGAGGCGTTTCCCGGCCGCGAGGGGTGGCTTGGGGTACAAAACCAGGTAAAGTAATGTATAAAAAGGCGGGATTGCATATTAAAGCGCTCCGTTGTGCGGTTGATTATGACTGCGAGCGGAAAATCGCTACAATTACCCCGATTTTGTTTATTGAGTGCGCGAGAAGACAATTGCTGGCGGCGTCCGTGCACATTGATGACCATGAACTGCGTCCGTCGCTGAAACTGCTGGTGGCTGAGGGGACGCGCGAATACCGGATACCCTATGTGAGAATTGCAAATCCGGTACTGGGGGAGTATACTTATAAACTTACCGTGAAACTGCACCTGGACAATGAAAAAATCCATGAACTCAACCGTGATCTGCAAATCGAAGCATGATGACTTTTGCAGAAATTAAGAGCCTGGTGAACATTTTTCTGTTCTTTTTATTGCGACATTATCAGATTCCTGGGCTAAAATGCTTGCAATTTTGCACTTTTCGCTTTATCGTAATAAAAGAGAGGTTTGACAGTTTTTAAAAGCGGGTCCTGAAATGACTATAATTCAAAGAGAGAAAGACGGCGTTATGGAATTGAGTATTGCCGGCCGTCTTGACGCCGTATCTGCGGTTGAGGCCGATAAAGACTTCGGTCGGGTTATCGACGCCGGACATGAGAGTTTGCTGGTGGATCTGGACAGGCTGGAATATATCAGCAGCGCCGGTCTGAGAGTATTGCTGGTGGTTGCCAAGCGGATGCAGCAGAATGGCGGTAAAGTTGCGTTATGCGCATTGTCGCCGAATGTTCGTGAAGTGTTCGAGATCAGCGGTTTTTCTTCCATTTTCACAATTTTCCCGACAAACAATGAGGCCCAGGAATTCCTGAACGCTTAATGAAAATTACTCATTCGAAAGTTCCGTTGGTCAGGAAACGCAATACCGCCCGGTGTGCGGATTTCAGATAAATTATGAAAGCATGTTCGGATTTAATTACACAATGTGCTTTCATTCCCGGCAGATAAGTATCTTTGAGCGCTACTTCACGATCGTACTTTCCGGCTATTATTCCGATTTCAGGTCCTTTGATGAGGGGAACGGTATGAATAACTGAGGCGGGCGCGTCACTTAATTCCGGCAGCGGCTTGAGCCAGCGTCCGGTAAAAGGCAGATATTTTACAAAAAGACGCGCGACTTTGGAACCGCCGTGAGGCGGCGCCAGCATGACAATCCTGTTAATTCGCGAAATATCAAGTTTGCCCTTATTTTTTTGAGTCTGTACCAGCGCATAACGGGTGAGAATTCCCCCCATGCTGTGAGTGACAATGTCGATCGGTATATCCGCCGGATTTTCCGCCATTATTTTCAACAGGTAGTTACGCAGGTCCTCACCGTGTCCGGTCAGGTTCTTTTCGGAAGTTTTGTAATCGTAGATGTAGACCGCAAAGCCATGTCGGCGCAGGAATTTACCCATGACGTACATATCAAGGCTGCGGCGTATAAGCCCGTGTATCAGCACTACTATTTCCCGACGGTCGTTTTTACTGTCCGGAGATAGATAAAAATGGCATTTTCTCCCACTCAGATATTTTCCGATGACGTCCAGCACTCGTCAACTCCGCTATAAATTCAAATAATACCAATTCGTTCTCATTCATAGACATTCCGCTGGTTCTTTTGAGCCGATTTTTGCCATAAATCCTCGTGCGATACTCTGTATCGCCCTGCGGTTTATAACCAAAATCCATCTCAAAATCTAT
>JAQULZ010000170.1 GCA_028718375.1 Victivallaceae bacterium
TGTCCAATCCGGCGCAGATCGACGGCAACGCTCTGTTCAGTTCCGCGCACAAGAACCTGCTGACCGGAGTGGATTCGGCTCTGGGTTTTGAAAGCCTCAAAAAGGCGATCCAACTCTTCCTTGATCAGGTTGACGCCGACAACCAGCCGATCAGCGTCGAACCGAGGTTCCTGCTGGTTCCGACCGCGCTGAAACATCTGGCGATCGAACTTACCCGGGGCGCGACGCTGGTCATGGCGGGCGGCAGCGAACAGGCGATCCGTCCGGCGTTGAACGTGCTGGCGGATGAAAACCTGGAGGTGATAAGCTCCCCGTACCTGGGCAACTCCGGTTATCCGGGCAACTCCCAGACCGGCTGGTATCTCTTCGGTGACCCGAAAACCGTGGATACGTGGGAGATCGGTTACTTGAAAGGTAAACGCACCCCGACGGTCGAACAGGGAGAGACCGACTTTAACACGCTGGGACTGTGGTTCCGGGTCTATTTTGACCTCGGAGTCCGCGAGCAGGATCATCGCGGCATGGTCAAATCCGCCGGTGTGTAATTCTTAATTCTTAATTTGTAATTCTTAATTCTCATGGAGGTCTGTATGCTTGCTAAATATGTACAACGAGGACACAGCATCGATTATACGCCCGAAGCCGATGTGGCGGCGGGAGACGTGGTAATTATCGGCGATCTGGCCGGGATTGCCAAACTCGATATCAAAGCCGGGACGCTCGGCGCCCTGGCGCTGGTCGGGGTGTTTGACATTCCGAAAGCCACCGGGGAAGGCACGGTGATTGCCGCCGGAACCATCGTGTTCTGGGATGCTGAAAACAAACAGGTGACCGCCACCGCCGGGGAAAATAAATACCTCGGCAAAACCGTCATCGCTTCCACCGATGACGACGCTAACGCGCGGGTGGTAATCAACGTTTCCCGCGACGTGCCGATCAGCGCGGCGGCGGCTATTGCCGATCCCGAAGCCAGCGCCGAGGACATCGACGACCAGTCCGGCGGTACGGCCAGCGAAACCCACCAACTGGCGGCGGTCGGGGATACTTCCGGAGCGGATCAGTCGGGGGCGATCAATAACAACTTCGCCACCATCGGGGCGGAGTACAATGGCCTCAAAGATGACGTCGAAGCCAACAACGGCAAACTCAACTCCATACTGGCGGCGCTCCGAACGCTGGGGCTGATTGCGGCCGAGTAATGGGTATGCTGCAAGAAGGTATCGCCTGGCTGGAATCCCAGCGGAAAAGTCATCTGACCGTGCCGGTAATTTACCGGCGCGGCGGGAATTCCGCCGGGGTTCCGGCAACCGTCGGCAAAACTGTGTTCAAAGTCACCGACGACTACGGCCGCTTCCAGTATATCGAGAGCCGGGATTACCTCATAAGCGCCGCCGACCTGGTGTTGAATGACGCCCCAATCCTGCCCGAGCCGGGTGATGAGATTGTCGAGGACGGTTTCGTTTATGAGGTAATGGCTCCCAATAACGAACCGGAGTGGAGATACTCGGACAGTTACCGACAGACCCTGAGAATACACACAAAATATATCGGAAAGGAGTGATCACATGTCAAAGAAAAACGAAATAGTAAAAGTCCCGTTTTACGGGGATGAAATTCTGGTTATCGAAAAAAATGACTTGCGCATGGTTGGCATGAAGCCAATCGTGGCGGCATTGGGATTAGACTGGAGTCAGCAGGTGAAAAACATCAAAAATGATCCGGTTTTAAGCTCAGTTATGGGTCTTGCACCCATAACTGGAAGTGACGGAAAAACATATCAGATGCTCTGTCTTCCATTGGAATATCTGAACGGTTGGCTGTTTAAAGTTCCGGCGTCCCGTTACAAGGGCTGGAAGCGTGAAGCCATCATCAGGTACCAGAAGAAATGTTACCTGGCTCTCCATGATTATTTCATTCACGGCGCCGCCGTCAATTCCGCCATAAGTCTCGAACAGACCACCGCGGTACTGAAAAAGCTGCTGGACAAACTTGAACGGAAGGACGAGGTCATCAGGGAGCTTGACCGGGAATGCCGTAACCAGCGGGAAATCATCGACGCCGTGACGTCCAATGCGGTTTACGGGGACGTCAGCCCGGTTACGGGAAAGAGAAAACTCATTCTTGTCCGCCAGCATTTCAGAAGCTATGCCGAACCCAAGGTCAGAAAATCCAGAAATTGCATGCAAATGGTGTTCGACTTTTTTACGGGAGGAAAATAACCATGCCAAACGGAAATGACAACCCGGATTTGCGCGATATCTGGAATTCCGTAAACGAATCACGGAGAGAATTATCGGAGCTCAAAGGGATGCTGAATGTGCATTTTTCGGATCAGAATATTCATCATCATCCGCCCTGCCATCCCGCAGAGGAAATCCGCAAAACCATGCTCTCGGCGGCGGGCGCGGCGCTCCTGGCCTTGCTGGCCGCCATCGGTTCGATTGTCGCCAATATCGCGAGGTGAACTATGCCGTTACTGATCGACATTGCCGACGCCGTGGCGGCGGAACTGAATGCCGCGGAGCTTTCGTTGGACTTCACCGCCGAGGTCAATCTCAAGCCGGAATTCGAGTTGAAAGACCTGAAAACCTTCAAGGTGACGGTGGTCCCGAAGTCACTCAAGATTTCCGGGGCGACCCGCCTGGAATCGGCGAAAGAGGTGCGGATCGATATCGGGGTGCAGAAGAAAACCGCCGACCCGGAGCAGCTGGCGGCATTGCTGCAACTGGTCGAGGAAATCGCCGGGATTTTCGACCGCAAACGCCTGACGGGATATCAAAAGGCGGTATGCGTCGGAATCGAGAATGAGCCGGTTTATGATCCCGAACATCTCCGGCAGTTTCGGCAGTTCACCAGCGTCGTAACGTTAAAATTCCGGGTGACCTGAAATGATCAGAATGCGGGGACGTTCCCGCTTTGACGCTCGGAAAGTCAGGAAAAAGGCCGAAACCGGGACGTTCAGAAGCCTGAATCATGCCGCCGCCGCGATCCGCCTGACCGCCAGAAGGAGTATCCGGCGCAGCCCGAAAGAATCCACTGCCGGAACCCCGCCGCATACCCGGCGCGGCTTACTGAAACGTTCGCTCCTTTACAACGTGGACAAAGCAAAAATGACGGCGGTAATCGGTCCGGCTTATTCCATTGCCGGACGTTCCGGCAGCGCCCATGAATTCGGGGGCAAGTATTACGGCAGAAAGTATCCCAAACGCGAGTATATGGGGCCTGCCTTGAGGACAAATGAACGACGTCTCCCTAAGCTCTGGGCTGACAGCATCAAGTAAAAATTTAAAACTTTCAACTCAAAAAAACGGAGGTTTTTATGTACAAAATAGGTTTTGAAGCAAAGATTTTTTACGGTGCCGCGGGGGCAAAAGCCTCTACGGTACTCAAACACGTCGCCGACTCGGTGTCGCTGAATATCGAAAAAGGCAGCGCCGAGGTCGCGGTGCGTTCGTCCGGCTGGAAAAAAGTTCTCTCCGGACTCAAGGACGCCTCGGTGGAATTCACGCTGGCCGGAGATACTTCCGATGCCGGGTTTATTGCCATCCAGAATGCTTTTTTCAATGACACGCCAATTGCGCTCTTCATTGCCGACGCGGAAACCGGCGGGGTCGGGCTGGACGCGGATTTCGAGGTGATCTCGTTCAACCGTACCGAGGGCCTGGAGGAAGTCATCAACTATGCGGTGAACGTCAAACCGTCCGGCAAGTCAACCCGTGAACCGAGCTGGGAAGGCGCAAGCGGAGGCGGTGACTAATGAAATGCTTCAAGGATAATCAGAACCGTAACTGGACAATCGTGGTGAACGTCGCCGCGGTTAAACGGGTGCGGTCGCTGCTGGACATTAATCTGCTGGACGTGGTCAAACTGGACGAAAAGAACCGTCCGAACGTCGATCTGCTCGAGCAGTTGGCTTCCGATCCGGTGCTGTTGTGTGACGTCATCTACTGCATCTGCAAACCGGACGCCGACGCGCAGAACATTTCCGACGAGGATTTCGGGGCTGCGATGGGCGGGGACGCCATTGAGCATGCCACCACCG
>JAQULZ010000171.1 GCA_028718375.1 Victivallaceae bacterium
GTCAGCACCGCCAGCGCGCAGTGAAAAGGAAAATGTCAAACTGGCCGGTAAAAAAGAAAGGTCGGCACAAGTCGGTAAAAATTAATATCTTTCAGACTATAGAGGTGATTAAATGAACAGTATTGGAATTAGCCTATTCCATAAGAGGTTGTCCACCCGATGATGGAATGTATTAAATTTGCCCCTGCCGCAGTGGCAGAGGGTTACCGGAATATTGCAGGTTATGGTTAATCAGTTGTTTCAATAAGGATTCAAATTATGAGGAAAATAACATTAATTGGTGCAGGCGGAGTGATTTTCGCGCAGAAATTCATCAAGGACATTCTGTTGGATGCAACGTTGAAAAACAGCGAAATCGCATTGATGGATATTGATGCGGGACGGCTGAAAAATGCGGAGATATTCACCCAAAAGATCAGCGAAAAACTTGGACTGGAACCCGATGTTTTTACTACCACAGACCTGCGGGAGGCGGTCAGGAATGCGGATTACGTGATTACCCTGTTCCGGGTGGGGACGCTTGAACATCAGTGGCTCGAACAGGAGATTCCCCGCAAATATGGTGTCGACCAGGTTGTGGCCGACACCCTGGGGCCGGGCGGGGTCTTCCGCGGTTTGCGGACTCTCAAAGCACTGTTCAAGGTGTTGGAGGTAATGGAGGAAGTATGTCCCGGAGCATACCTGCTGAACTATGTGAACCCGATGTCGATGAACACTATCGCGCTGTCGCGGCGCACGAAAACCATCAAGGTGGGGGGACTCTGTCACAGTGTCCAGTGCACCTCGGAGCAACTCACCGGCTATATTGGAGCAGAAAAATCTGCCGTTCGGTTTCTGTTCGCCGGAATCAACCACCAGGCGTTCTGCCTGAAATTCGAGTTGAACGGCAAAGACGCGTATCCGCGGTTGCGGAAAGCAATGGACGATAAGAACATTTACCGGCAGGATCGAATTCGTTTCGAAATATTCCGGCATTTCGGGTATTTTCCCAGCGAATCGAGCGGACATGGAAGCGAGTACATCCCCTATATCCGCAAGCGTCGAGATCTGATCGAAAAATTCTGTTCTTTACCCCCGGACGCGGAAAAAGATTATGATATGTCAGCGGGAACTTCAGGGGCGGCGCTGAAAGTCTGCGCCGAGCTCCAGGAAAAGAACGAAAAACAGCTCAAGGCGTTACTTAGCGGTAAGGAGGAGATCGATCTGAACTACAGCAACGAATACGCCGTCCGGATCATCAAGGCAATCGAAACGGACACCCCCGTTGCCGCCAACCTCAATGTTATGAACCGAGGTCTGATCCCGTCCCTGCCGCCGGAATGCAGCGTCGAGGTGCCGTGTCTGGTCAACGGCAGCGGCATCATGCCCTGCAGGATAAATGATTATCCGGAACAATTAGCGGGGCTTAACCGGGGAATGATCAATGTTCAACTGCTTGGTGCGGAGGGAGCCTTGACCTGTGACCGGGAAAAAATTTTCCAGGCGATCGCCCTGGACCCGCTGACCGCGGCAGTCTGCTCGCTGAATGAGATTCAGGCCATGACGGATGAATTGTTCGACGCGCTGAAAAGCGAAATATCCGAAGATTTTCATAGATAAAAGGACAGCAATGATGAGAAAGTTTTCTGTCGGCTACGTGGCGCTTGCAAAGGCCAGCTGGATTATCCAGGATATCGAAACGTTGAGAATACGTGCTTTGGAGAATTTGAAAAAACTTCCTTTTGAGATCGTTCATGGTAATGCCCTGACGACGACATCGAGAGAAGCGGCTGAAATTTGTTCAAAGTTCAGACATAAAGATGTAAGCGCGGTAATATTGCATTTCGCTACCTTCCCGGTCGGCGCCATAATACCTGTAATTGTCCGCGAACTGAATGTGCCAGTTATTCTCTTTGCTACGCCTGAGAGGCCACAAAAGGACGGATTATGGGCACAAAATTCCTTTTGTGGAGCGAATATGGCTGCGCATACTCTCAAGAAAATGGGTAAAAAATACGAATTTGTTTTCGGCAACGCGGAAGAAGCCGGAGGTCTTTTAAAAAAGTCATTGAACGTTCTTAATTCAGTGTCGGATCTGGCGCACTCCAAGATCGGACTTGTAGGGGGAAGAGTTCCGGGATTCTATACCTCCAACTGCGATGAAATGCGCCTGAGGTCATCAATCGGTTGTGAATTGGAAATCATAGATCAACTTGAGATTGTAAACACTGCGAGCCGGCTTTCTGACCAAGAGATAAACAAAGGAGTTGAAGAAGTCAGAAAAAACGCTTCGGCTTTTTGCAGGACGGTTAATAATGATTTGGAATTAGCAGGGAAAATGCTTCAGGCATTCAGAAAAACAGCTGTTAAATACGGCCTTTCATCGTATGCTGTAAGGTGTTGGCCAGAGTGGTCCGACAGCTATGGAATCGCCCCGTGTGCTGTAATAGGGATATTAAACAACAGCGGATTAATTGCCAGTTGCGAGGGTGACGTGTTAGGTGCAGTGCTGATGCAGGCCCAGGCATCCCTGGCTGGTTGCTGTCCGTTTTTTGCCGATCTGATATCTTTCGATAAGGATTCAGCAGTATTCTGGCATTGCGGCGCGGCGCCGATATCGCTTTGCAGAAAGTTTGAAGATTCCGAAATGCGCCGTCATTTTCGGGTGGATGGAGGGAATAAAAAAGGCCTGGTAAATGAATTCCCGCTTAAGGCCGGAGCGATTACAGTCGCTCAACTGGACGAAGAAGGCAGCGGTTACAGGATGTTAATCGCTAAGGGAAAAGCTGTGGAAACAGAACAAATGATCAGAGGCAATCCTTTGAACGTAAAATTCGAGTTTCCCGTTGAAAAATTAATAGGCACAATAATGAACGAAGGATTTAAGCATCATTATTCTCTGGTTCATGCAGATATTGCGGAAGAACTCCTTTCCGTTTGTAATTGGCATGGAATAAAACCGGTGATTGTCAAATAATATTAAAACGGAGCAGATATGCCGTTAGTAACATTAAATGAAATACTGCCAGCAGCCAGAAATGAAGCCCGCGCGGTTGCGGCTTTTAATGTGGCCAACCTCGAAACACTTCTTGCGGTCTTTAAAGCCGCGGAAGAGGAAAACTCGCCTGTAATTATTCAGGTTTATCAGCGTCTGTTTAACGATGAAAGGGCGGAGCTTATCGCTGCCATGACCGCAAAACTTGCTGAAAAAACTGCTATCCAAATTGTCTTGCATCTTGATCACGGAACTTCCGTAGAACAAATAAAAAAAGCGATAAAAATCGGTTACACTTCCGTGATGATCGACGGTTCGCAATTTCCGCTAACTGAAAATATTGAATTGACCTCTCAAGCCGTTGAAATTGCCCATAAAGCCGGAGTATCAATAGAAGCGGAGATCGGACATGTGCCGTTTGGTAACGGCAAGGTTGAACTTTCAAGTTCAGAAGAAGCTGTAAAATTCGTAAGTCATACGAACGTTGACGCGCTTGCCATTTCAATCGGAACTGCACACGGTTTTTACAAGGAAGCTCCTTGTCTGGATATAAAGCGTGCCAGGGAAATAGGAGCCGGGGTGTCAATTCCTCTCGTACTTCACGGCGGCACCGGAGTGCCGGAAGAACAACTGAAAAAAGCCATAGCTTATGGAGTGACCAAAATAAACCTTGCAACCGAACTTCAGGATCTGTTTCTTCGCGGCGCGGCGTGCGAACTGAAGAGAAACGAGAAAAAGTTCATGCCTATCGACCTCTGTTTCAAACCCGTTGAAAAGAGGATTATCGAATATTCAAAAATAAAAATAAAAGCATTCAGGCAAGCGACATTTTCATCATAAGTTATTTCACCGCGGTTGCGGTTTCCAGTGTGAATTCGATTAAACGAAATGGGCGCAATTTGACAAACACTACCTAGATGGCGTCGTCAATAATGTGTGCTATATTATGCAAACGTCACCAGGAGGCGCAAAAATGACGGAAGCATACAGACGGCACGATATATCGGATGGAGCGTGGGAGCGTTTGGAACCGCATCT
>JAQULZ010000172.1 GCA_028718375.1 Victivallaceae bacterium
CTTTACCTGCAACCCCCGGAACAACCCGCAGGCGGCGTCTATCGGCAGGGCGTTGAGCTCGTTTATCGCCAGGCCGCCGGCAGTTACCGCCAGGCTTACCGGATTGAGCCTGGCGCCCTGGCATTCGGGGCAGGTTTGCGGCATCAGATATTTGCGCAGACGTTCACGGACGGATTCGCTGTCGGTTTCTTCCAGGCGGCGCTGCATGTTGAGCAGAACCCCTTCAAAGGGTTTGCTCCATAAGTGCCTGCGCCCGCGGATGGTGTAAGTGAATTCGATATTGTCTTCAGTGCCGAACAGAATCGCCTGCCGGATATGGGGTTCCAGATCCTTGAACGGGCGGGTGAGCATATCCGGGCAGTTAAGGTGTTCGGAAAGTTTACGCAGCAGCATATTGTAATAGATGATCAGCCGCCGGGGGCCGCGCCGCCAGCCGGGAATGGCCCCCTGCCGGATGGACAGATTTTCATCCGGCACGACCAGCGCGGGATCCATGACCATCAGCGCTCCCAGTCCGGAACACCTTTTGCAGGCGCCGTAAGGACTGTTGAAAGAAAAATTGCGCGGCAGGAGCTTGGGGAAAGAAACATTGCAGTCGAGGCAGGCAAGATGTTCGCTGATCTGTTCTTCCAGCCACTGCCCGCCGTTGCCGTTCGCATATTCGGGGTTTTCCAGCAGTACGGTCAGGATGCCGCCGCCGTGTTTGAGCGCCAGTTCAACTGAATCGCTCAGCCGGGCGGGATCAAGATTCCCGGAAACCAGCCGGTCGATTACGGCTTCAATCGTATGGCGTTTGTTTTTGTCAAGCGTTACCGGATTCTCGTCGAGAACGACGAATTCCCCGTCGATACGGGCCCTGACGAAACCTTCAGCACTGATCTGTTCAAGGATTTCACGATGTTCGCCCTTGCGGCCGTTGACGAAAGGCGCCAGCAGCATCAGTTTGCGTTCCGGCGGATAGGAAAGGATTTTTTCGCAGATGGTTTGAGCGGACTGGCTCTCGAGTTTTTTGCCGCATCGGGGACAGTGAGCGATGCCGATATGGGCATAAAGCAGACGCAGATAATCATAGATTTCCGTTACCGTCGCCACCGTCGAGCGGGGACTGGAACCGGCGGAACGCTGTTCGATGGCAATTGCCGGAGATAATCCCTCGATGTGTTCCACTTTCGGCTTCTGCATCCGGTCGAGAAACTGGCGGGCGTAGGCGGAAAGGCTCTCAACGTAACGGCGCTGGCCTTCGGCGTATAAAGTATCGAAAGCCAGAGAGGATTTGCCCGATCCGCTGAGACCGGTAATTACGGTCAGTTTGTCGCGCGGAATCTCAACATCAATGCCTTTCAGATTATGCTGGCGGGCGCCTTTGATATAAATATTCTTAGTCATAATGGGGAAATATACTGTGAAATCGAAACGCTTGCAACCGGGAATCAGGCTTTAGTGTCAGTCCGTGTCTTAAACTTTCCGGCTAAAATTTCCTTCCGGCGGCGCCATTTACCGGCTGAGACAGCCAGTCCGGCGATAACCGGCAGCCAGCATAACGCGATAAAAACATTGCCGTAACGGGTATAAAAAGTCAGTTCCGGTTTATATGGAACCCGGACTTTGATTATCCCGGCCCGGCGTCCCCGGATTTCGGGAGCTGCGGCCGAACCGCCGTGCGGAGATTCCTTCCTGAACAGACAGTCGGAAATGAAGCCGTCGGCTTCGATCAGGCAGCTTGCGGAATTATTGCCGCAGCGCAGCATCGGCAGTCCGGTTTCAATAGTCCGGAATACGCAATTCGCCAGATGTTGATCCGGTTCGGAACTGGCCGGGTACCAGGCGTCGTTGGTTATGGTCAGCAGCAGATTGGCGTTTTCCAGGGTTTCGCGGCGGGCGATATATTCGAAAATGTCCTCATAGCAGATACTTATCCCGGCCCGCACTCCGGGCAGCAGCGGCAGCGGACTGTAACTTCCGCCGGGAACCAGATCGCGATGCATGTCGATGCGTTTGACCGCCCATTCCGGCAGGTGTTTGCGGAAAGGGACGTATTCTCCGAAAGGCACGCGCTGAATTTTATCATACCGGCCGGTGATCTCACTGGCGGGATCGAGGAGCAGGGCGCTGTTGGTAATGCCGGGCCGGCGGGTTGAACGCGGGGGCAGTCTTTCGAAATCGATTGAACCGATAAGCATCGGCCTTCCGGTTCCGGCAATAAGTTTGCCCAGTTTCCGGCGCAGCGATCCGGCCAGCCGGTCATTGCCGTTATAGGCAAACGGGGTTGCGGTTTCAGGCCAGATGATGATGTCCGGAACCGGGTGTGATTTTGCCGCCAGGGATGACAATTCAAGATAAATATTCATTGCTTCGAGCGCCTGTTCCACCGTTGCCTGCCGCCGCTGGGAAATGTCGCCCTGTATCAGGGCGGCGTTAAATTCGACCACGGATCGGGGTTTCCGGAGCTGCCGGTATTTAAAAACGCCGAAGCTGCTGACCGCCAGAACCAGGAACAGGGAAATGAAAAACGGAAATGCGGCAGCATGATTCAGCCGTTTTCCCGTTTTCCTGAAACCGTCCCTGAAAGCCGCCGCCAAAGTCGCATTGACCAGTACGATCAGGAAACTGACGCCGTAAGTGCCGGTAACCGCGCAAAGCTGAATGAGCGGCAGATTACGCCATTGACTGACGGAAACATAATTCCAGGGCAGCAGCCGCGACCGGAACCACTCGACAATACACCACCAGGCGGCCAGGAGCAGACACGACAGCAGGTTTTTCCATATTGACTGCTGCCGGAAATTCCTTACCGCCGCGTATCCCTGGAGCTGAATGTCATTGGGTATAAGCAGATTGCGGCTGAATACCGGAACCAGCGCCGCCCCCATCGCGGGAAATGCCGCCATTACCGGAGCAATGAGATACGGAATTACCGGATCGATTTCCCGCAGCCAGTAAAAACCGGTAAAAGCCCAGCCCAGCCCCCAGCAGAAACCGCAGACCGCGGCTTTCACGGGGCTTTGGGTATCGGCGATTAAAAACAGCGGGATGAGCGCCACCCAGGCGGCGGCGCTCCAGTTAAGCGGCGGCACGGATGCGGACATCAGCATTCCGGATAAAATCAGCAGTATTATTGCGGCGACCGCGGTGGTGCGGCGGACGCGCCAGGCTTCGTTCTGGGTGGAGGAGGCTCCGGGATCAAATTTCGGCATCTGCGCTTTTATTCCTTGAAATGAATCTGACAATTGGTTTTTCCTGTAGAAATTAGTTTAGTTTAATTTGGAATTTATTCAATTAAAGTTATATTATTCTTTTGATTTAAACGTAAACGCAAAAACGCCTTTATAAATTACTCATATGAAAGTCAGTGATTCTCTCGAATTTGACCATATCGTTATCGGCAGCGGCGTTGCGGGACTGTCATCGGCCCTGCATCTCGCAGAAGCAGGCGGCTCCGTCGCCGTCATCACCAAAGGGCGGATCGATGAATGCAATACCAGGCTGGCCCAGGGCGGCATCGCCTGCGTCCTCGATAAGGAAGATACTTTTGACGCGCACGTCCGGGATACTCTCTATGCGGGAGCCGGACTGTGCAAGGAAGATGTGGTCCGCAGGATTATCGAGGCCGGTCCTGAAATCGTTCACGAATTTATTTCCCGCGGCGCTCATTTCACCACCCGCGGCGAACTCGGCGAACAGACGAAAAAAAATGAGTTCGATCTCGGCCGTGAAGGCGGCCATTCCTGGCGCCGGGTACTGCATGCCGGGGACATTACCGGAGAGGAAATCGAACGCATATTGATCGATTCCTGCCGCAATAATAAAAATATCAGTATCTTTCAACGGCATGTCGCCATCGACCTGATTATCAAAAACCGTTCCGAACCCGGTTATTTGCGGCACTGCCTCGGAGTTTATGTGCTTGACCGGAAAAACGGCACTATCCGTACTTTCAAGGGACTCAGTACCACTATTGCCGCCGGCGGCAACG
>JAQULZ010000173.1 GCA_028718375.1 Victivallaceae bacterium
GTATAGCACATAAACAATTATATTTCAATAGATAAAATCAAAATATATTAATATTATTATTCTGACTACATTTTAAAGAAAAATCTGAACTCAGCTAAGCTCAAAATAATCAAGTAAAATCCGCTTTTAGGGGCACCTTTTTAAGCTGCCCCTTCCAGAGGTGGTTGTTAATTGAGTCTTAAAAAACTTGCACATGGCGTAAATGTATAAATTTTGTATATAATATCAAGTTGCAATACTGTATTTGGTTCTTCGCCGGTTTATGACATAAACCGGCGAAGAACTCCATATTTTTAATCGCAGATTGGTATAAGGATTCAGCCGCGCGGATGGAAGCGGCGGTGAATATCCAGCAGTTGTTTCTGGTTGACATGGGTATAGATTTGAGTGGTGCTGATGTCGGCGTGTCCGAGCATTTCCTGGATTACCCGCAGATCGGCGCCGTTTTCCAGCAGATGGCTGGCAAAGGAATGGCGCAGCGTATGCGGATGGATGTTTTTGTCGATTCCCGCGCGTTGGGCCACCGCTTTGACTATGTTCCAGATCCATTCCCGGTTTAATTTTTTGCCGTTGATCGATAAAAACAAGGTCGCTTCAGCCGGGTTTTTCGCTAATTGCGGCCGCACCTCGGTCAAATAACGTTCCAGCAGCCGCAAAGCAGTCCGGCCGACCGGAATCAGCCGTTCCTTATTGCCTTTGCCCTTGACCCGAATGGTTTCGTCGTCGAATTTTATCGAGCCGACTTTCAGCGCGGCGGTTTCCGAAACCCGCAAGCCGCAGGCGTACATGGTTTCCAGAATAGTCCGGTTGCGGAATGCCAGTGGGTCTTTGCCGCTGCGCGGAAAAGCGCCCAGCAGGGCTTCGACTTCCGCAGGACTGAGAAAATCCGGCAGCAACTGCCACAGTTTCGGGGAATCCATGACGGCGGTTATATCCCGGGAAATCATTTTCTCCTGAAACATGAACCGGAAAAACATCTTGACGGCGACCAGCCGGCGCGCCAGGGTGGCGGTTTCCAGGCCGGCGTCCTTGAGATCGGAAAGATAGTCGTGGAGATAAATCCGCCGGATAGTTTCAAAGGAACGGATGGCTTTGGTTTCCAGCCAGGAGATAAAATTTTCCAGATCGGAACGATAAGCGGCGATCGTGTTGCCGCTCAGTGCCCGTTCCAAAGCCAGGTAAGTCAAAAATTTTTCTAAGTCAGTCCGCAAACTGTCACCTCGAAAAACGATTTACGACTGCTGTTGCTCCTTTTTCTTGCGGCCGAGGATTTCCTCGATAAAGTACCGTGGCCGGGCGCGGACGTCGTCGTAAATCCGGCCGATGTATTCTCCCACCAGTCCCAGAGCGGTAACCTGAAACCCGCAGATAAAGAAAAGGATCGCAAACAGCGTAAACACTCCCTGCTGCGCCCAGGCCTCGCCCTTGATGAAATAACGCATGATCAGAATGTAAATCCCGAGCAGTACTCCCAAACTGGAAATGAACATCCCGATCATGCTCAATATGCGTAACGGAAAAGTGGTCATGCAAGTCAGGAGATTGAACTGGAGATTGATCAGTTTCCAGACGGAATATTTGGATTCCCCGGCAGCCCGGTCGTTGTGGGCGACCTCGATTTCGCAGGTGTAACGGGCGAAACTGTTGCCCAGCACGGGAATGAACGTACTGTTTTCGCGGCAGGAAAGCATCGCCTCGACGATATTCCGCCGGTAAGCGCGCAGCATGCAGCCGTAATCCTTCATGTTGACTCCGGTCGCCTTCTGGGCGACCTTGTTGACTGCCCGGGAAGCGGCCCGGCGGAAAAAAGTATCCCGGCGCTGTTGCCGGATAGTGCCGACGACATCGAAACCTTCCTCGGCTTTCGCCACCAGCCGGGGAATTTCCTCGGGCGGATTCTGCAGATCGGCGTCGATGGTTATTATCAAATCCCCGCGGACAATTGAAAACCCGGCCATAATCGCACTGTGCTGACCGTAATTCCGGTTCAGAATGCAGGAAATTACCGTATCCTCATGTTTTTTCGAAGCGGCCTTGAGTATTTCGCAGGTACCGTCTTCACTGCCGTCGTCGATCAGGATCAGTTCAAATTTCTTTCCGGTTTCCCCGCAGGCTTTGAGGGTGCGGTCGATCAGTTCCTGCAGACAGCCTTCCTCGTTGTAAACCGGTACTACCACGGATAGATAATCGACTTTATATTTGGCGAGATTTTTAGAGTTCATTTCACTTTTCCTTTTCATTGTTGAGCAGCCAGACGTAGATTTTGCGCGCGTCTTTTTTATTCTCGAAAGGCGTGAATCCTTCCATATAGTCGGGACGGTCAATTACCTGCTGCGGGATGACTTTTGCCAGTTCCCGCAAATACCTTTTTTTATTATACGATACCAGGGCGATTTTGCCGGCGGCAGCGTTGATTATTTTTTTTACGTCCTGCGGTTTCTTAACCTCCCGTACCGGATGATTGAGCTGCATGTAAAAGATCAGTTTAGTCGGGATTTTGGGATAGACGAGGATATTTTCCGGTTTGATGTTGATCAGTTCGTTTTTCATCCGGAGCGCGAACGGCCGTTCGGTGCGGAACTTATTGACGGACGGCAGCTGGAAGCTGAACAGGCCGCACATCAGGATCGCGCCCCCGATAAGAATCCCGGCAACGGCTTCCGGCATCCCGGTTAACTGCCGGAACTGCCGGCGGTCGCCGCGTTCATCGATAAACATAATCAGTAAAGTCAGGATACCGAATACCGGCGTACTCAGCAGCAGCATCCAGGGCAGATCAATATCGAATAGCTGCCGCCATAAGGATGCGAACACGATGCTGATGGTTTCGATGATCGCCATCCCGACAATAACCCAGCGCACGGTTTCAATAATCAGCTTTTCCCATATTTCCCGGCAGGGAAAACACAGAAAACGCGCAATCAGCAGGGCGCAGAACGGCATTATCGGCAGAATATAATACCAGCGGTGCGAACTCGAGGCCGAAAAAAGCGCGAAAATGATCAAAATCGTCCAGGCCAGCCAGCGGTCGTTATTGCTTAGTTTTTTCCAGCGGATAACTGTGACCGCGGCCGCCGGGATTAAAAAGACTATCCAGGGGGCCATGATCCGCGGCAGATGATAAAAATAGCTGAACCAGTATTCATCGTTGTGGTCAAGCGGGTTGAAAAAACGCAGGATGTTTTCCTGCCATACCAGGTCAAGAGCGTTGAGGCGGACGGCCGGATTGGAATAAAAGGCCGGCATGGGAGTGGTTGCCGCCAGGTAGAACGGCAGAAAATATACGCCGGCGCCGAGTAGCGCGGCAAAGAAATTGGAGAATTTAAGATGTTTTTTCCAGCGTCCTTCCATGAATACGTAAGGCAGGACAATTGCCACCGGTACCGCCACCGCCGGCAAGCCTTTGGTCATTGCTCCCAGAAAGCAGATCAGGTAAAACACCAGATAGGAAAAGAACCCGGCCTGCTTTTCGCGCGCCAGAAACCAGGCGGTGGCCAGGGCGATGGCCGTAAGGTTTTCCATGTCCGCCGCCGCGGTGCGTCCCCAGAACAGGAAACCGAGCGAAGACAATAAGATCCATCCCGCAGTAAGCCCGGTTTGGCGGTCGAATAACTTGCGCCCGATGTAGACCGTCGCGTAAATCCCCGCCAGGGCGCTCAATACGCTCGGCAGTCTGACGGTAAATTCGTCCAGACTCCCCAGAATATAAGCGGCGCCCACTATCAGCCAGTAAGACAACAAGGGTTTATCGAAATAAACCTGGCCGTTTATCGCGGGGTGAAAATAATCCTTGTAGAGCATCCTTTCACGGGCGATTTCAGCCCAGCGGTCTTCCGAGCCCCACAGGGCATAATGTCCCAGTCCCCAGAACAGCGCCAGGGCGGCCGCGAATCCCAGCGTCCAATACCCCCAGTCCGGCT
>JAQULZ010000174.1 GCA_028718375.1 Victivallaceae bacterium
TCCGGAACGACGAACTCATCCAGTTGCGGCTGGATCTTTTCAATCTGGTGCAGAACTCGCCGGTGCCGGAAGACCCCGCGGCGTACATCGACCATCTGGAATCGGAAATCGATCTGGCGATTTCCTGCCTGGAGGAGACCAAGCCGGATATCCATTCGAAACAAGTCGAAACGCTTCGTCAGTATCTTATTGCCTTGCGGCGGGGCGATCCCACACTGCCGGTTATCGACCAGCCCGAACTCAATAAGTCGAACCCGGAGGAATGCCTATGAAAAGATAAAATGCGGCAACGGGCGGGCCGTCCCAAACCGCCCGGTTAACTTAAAACCATTAAAAGAAGGAAAACAGATTATGTTGCACAAAATCTTTTTTGATGAAAACGGCATTGTCAATGAAATCCTGAAAAACATGGGCTTTCAGACCGGGGAAAATGAACCGTCGATCGAGGATGTTCCTTTTTACCGGGGCGTTAAAAACCGGATAAAGGAATTGGAAGTGTTCGAGGAAAATGCCCACCTGGAACGCAAGGTGTTGTCGCATCTGCTCAATTACATTGACGAAGCCTGCAAGGAACCGAAGAAGCCGGAAGCCCCCAAGGAACCGGAAAAGCCCCAAGTCCCGGAAGCATCCGCTCCGGAAACGCTGGCTGAAACGAATCATCCCGAACCGGCCGCCCCGGAAATGCCGATTGAAGCGGAAGCCCCCTTGTTGCCCCGGGAAAAAATCGACACCGGATATCCTCTCGAGCCGGTAAACCCGCGCCTGCAAATCCTTGAGGACGGCGCAAAGGCCGCAATCGAAATTCTCGAAAAAGCGCCGCTTACGGAGCATTTCAAAGACGTAAAACGCGTATGCGAACTGCTGAAGTTAGCGTGCAAGCCTGCTCTGGAGCTGACGGAAATGGAACGCCTTGCCAAACTGGAGGCCGCAATCGGAGAAGCTCATAGTTTCTTCCAAACCTCTAAACTGGCCGCGCGCTTCAACATCCTGAAGGAAGTGAAAACAATCCTGGAAGACGCCATGGACAAAAAAGCGCAAGTCTGAGGAAGGTTTTTTCGGAACGAATATGAATCCGTCCTGTATATTGCGCGGGACGGATTCACTTTTTCAGAGGAAAAAACGAATGACATTAAGAACGTTTTTCAAATACCTTGACGCGAATTTCAAAATCACCGCTCCGCTTTACAACTGGCGGCACATGCTCGACGGCGCGGGGGATTTTGAGTTTTTCAAGGAAAATTTTCTGGTGCCCACCGGGGAGCTGGCCGGGACGGTTGTCTGTGTATTTCCCTGTTCCGAAAGATGCCGCGTCCGGAAAATTGTCCGGGCTCCCGACGGAAAGATCAGGGCGGTCTGTTCCCGGCGCAACGGGGATTATTTTTTTATCGATATAAAGGAAATTGTCATCTACCAGCTTGACGTCAGCGCCCTGGTTGAAGCGATCGCAACAGTACTGAACAACAATGAATTCAAACGTTCCCAACCCTTCCTGCTTCCCGAATCAGCGATTGTCGCAAAAGATGCAACCCCGAAATCCAATAATTATCCCGTCCAGTATGTGTTCCCGTTCGCCAGGCACTTTATCCGCAAGGAGACGGATGAAAAAACAGAAAAGTGGTATGTTGACGGGGAGCTTAAAAAAGTTTACGGTCCAAAAAAGAAAAACTGCATACAGTCAAAAATCCTGAATATTCTCTATAACCAAATCGGCAACGGCTGGATTCCGCACCAGACATTTATAAATGCAATAGGATGGAATGAAAGCAAATATTTTACTTCTACGCATGACAAACCCGGATGCATGCAACAACAACTGCGTTGTCTCCGAAAACATCTTGGAGTGAAAATAATATTTAACAAAACCTATGGAGTCAAATTTTCTGACGAGTTGTCAAGTGTAAGATAGAGTGTAAGATTGAATTTTTCGTATTTTTTATGGAATCTATAACTTTTTGTTATGCAGGTTGTTCGGTATCTAAATTCTGTTTATTATAAAATTAGTAGAGTGTAAGATAGAGTGTAAGATTAAATTTTTTCTCAAACCATAGAGTATAATATCGCCACAAATCGCAAACCCGGCGCGCAGGGTTGTAAACCATAAAAATGAAAGGCGAAAATTATGAGAAAAAACGAGCTGTCGGTTCCGCAATGGAAGCTGGTGGAACTGATGAGACAAGTCGGCTATGGCCGCATCAACAATCTGACGGTAAAAAATGGAAAACTTGTTTTCTCCCCGGAATCCAGCATCGAGCGGGATTTGAAACTGGGAGCAAACGATAGCCTTCCGGCAACCGGGGATGATTTTGTCCTCAAGAAAAAGGTGTCGGATTTTTTTGATCAGCTCGGGAAACTTGAGGATGGTTTCATCCGCAAGATCGAGATCAGGGGCGGACTGCCCATCCAGATGCAGGTAACTGAAAAAATAGCATAAGAAAAATTACGGGAAATCCAGTGCCGTCAGGCGCTTAAAAAGCCCCATTGGGGCCTCGAATACTCGACAACAAAACCGGACGCAAAGCGGAGGTGATTGTGAGTGTCGCCGAAAAAATGGCGATGTTCATACACCTTTGCATTGCGTCCTTTTTTTTCGGCTGACACTCACGCCTTCCTTCCCGTCCCGGCAAGGAGAAAAATGAACAAAAACAGTTATACCGGCATCAATCCGGCAGTGGTGCGGATCGCGAAAAGCGCGGCCCGGCGGGTGATCGGCAAATATGGTCTTATTGAATCCGACCTGCCTGATCTGGAGCAGGAACTGGTTACCGCCGGATTGAAAGTGATAGAGCGCTTCGATCCGGAAAAAAGCAGAGAAAACACATTTATCGCCCGGGTAGTCGAAAGCAAAATCATCGACCTGATCAACCAGCGGCAGGCGGAATGCCGCGACTGGCGCAAATGCCGGGATTCCCTGAACCAGACAGTGACGCTGCCAGACATCGGCGTTATCGAAAAGATCGAAATGCTTGAATGCGAACAGAACTGCGATCCGCTCCTGATCCTGGACGTTACCCTGATCCTGGAACGGCTGCCGCCCGATCTGCTGGAACTTTGCCAGGTATTGAAATACTGCGACAGAAATGAGGCGCTGGAAGGCTATCCCGTCTCCCGTTCCACATTTTTTCGCAGGCTGCAGGCGCTCAGAGATATCTTCCTCCAAGCAGGGCTTGCTGAGAAATTTTCATTAAAAACGCTTCCACCCCTAGTTTGACGGGGTCAAATTTCGCTCCCGTTCCGTATGTATAGAGTGGAGGCGGCAATGTGCCGGTCAGTACGACTGACAGTGATGATGCCGCTTCATGCTCCGCACTACGTGCTACGGAAGCGGGGTGGAAAAACAACAATAACAAAGGAACTATTATTTTGGAAAAATACGATTTTATCATTACCGAACCGGCCGAGGAATACCACGCTAAAAGAGACCGGTTTTTGTCCAGCCACGCGCTGGCGGACTTTCGCAAATGCCCGGAGTTCTTTCATAAAAAAGAGACCAGCGCGATCATAGACGAGGATCGCCCGGCTTATGTGATCGGCCGTGCCGCGCATACCCTGACGCTGGAGGGCATGGATAAATTCAATGCCGAATACACCGTCGGCGAACCGATAAATGAAAAAACCGGCAAAGCTTACGGCAAAAACACCCAAGCTTTCCCGTCCTTAAAGGATGGCAAGATTCAGGAATCCGCCGGTTCGGCTACGGTCGATTCTCTCGAATACGGCTTTTTCCTGGCGCTCTGGGAAATCAATCTGAACATGCTGCAGGTCAACGCCC
>JAQULZ010000175.1 GCA_028718375.1 Victivallaceae bacterium
AATAAAAAAATAACGGAACCGACGTTCGGGACGCTGGTCGCCCGTAAGAGACCAGCAGTTGCTGACCACAAAATACGTAGAGCGGCAGAAAGCAGTAATGATCGTAATAACCATGGAAAAAGCGTCCTTCCTACATACCGTGAACCGGGTCGCCGGTAGCGTCAAAATCCCGAGTTCTTTCGGAGAGGACTTGAAAGAAGCGATAAATATTTCCACAAGCACTTTTGAAACGGCGAGGCATTGTTCGCGCCCGGCGCGATTTTCAAAACGGCTCAAAGTGGAAGCTCCGGCCAAAACTTTATCTTTACCGCAAACGCTCTGTAAAAGTTCGTCAATGGCAAGGTGTAATCGTTTATCAAGTTCCGCAAGCGGTGGAATGCCGCCGTCACTGGAGATGTTTCCATCGTTGAAATCAATATTAAATTTTCTGCGCGCTCATTGGTATGAGTGTTCACTGAAAACCGGGATTTTTATGTTTTCGATACAAATCAGTTTAAACCGATGCCAGATCGGGGTGACGTGCCGCTTGGGTTTCGTCCAGGCGTCTGACCGGGGTGGTCAGGGGACAGGCTAAAACGGCTTCGGGATCGGTTTCCGCCAGTTTGACGATCTCAATCAGGGCGTTGATAAACTCGTCCAGGGTTTCCCGGGATTCAGTTTCAGTCGGTTCGATCATCAGCGCTTCCGGCACAATCAGCGGAAAATACATGGTCGGCGGATGAAAACCCCGGTCAATCAGCGCCTTGGCGAGGTCTAGAGCGTGAACGCCCTTTTTGGCCTGCGGGGTCGCCGACAATACGCACTCGTGCATACAGGGGCGGTCTACTTTCTGGGCGAAATACGGCGCCAGTTTTACCCGCAGGTAATTGGCGTTCAGCACCGCGTTTTCCCCGACTCGTTTCAGGCCTTCGCGCCCCAGCGTCAGCATATAGGCGTAAGCCCGCAGGATAATCCCGAAATTACCGTAGAACGGCGCGATGTAGCCGATGCTGTCCCGGCAGTTGTAGCGCAGCGTGTAAGTACCGTCGTCGCGTTTTTCCACCCGGGAAACCGGCAGATACGGCACCAGGCATTCGCCGACCATGACCGGCCCCGCACCGGGGCCGCCGCCGCCGTGGGGCGTGGAAAAACTCTTGTGAAGATTGACGTGCATAACGTCGAATCCGAGCAGTCCGGGGCCGACTCGCCCCATGACCGCGTTCTGATTGGCGCCGTCGCAATAATTCAATCCGCCCGCGGCGTGAACCAGCCGGCAAATTTCCTCCACCTGCGGGTCGAATAATCCCAGCGTGTTCGGGCAGGTGAGCATCAGACCGGCAGTATCCGGGCCCAGATGTTTCTTCAGGTCGGCGATATCGACATTGCCCGCGGCGTCGGTGGCGATCGTCTGAGTGGTAAACCCGCTGACCATGGCGCTGGCGGGATTGGTGCCGTGGGCGGCATCGGGAATCAGCATGACTTTGCGGGCCTGGTCGCCGCGGGCTTTATGATAGGCGGCGATGAGCATTACGCCGGTAAGTTCGCCGTGCGCTCCGGCCAGCGGCTGCATGGTGCAGTCCGCGAAGCCCAGCAACTCGCAGAGCAGCCGCTGGGTTTCGTAAATCACTTCCAACGCCCCCTGAGTCAGCGCTCCGCCTAAACGCAACTGCGGTAACAGCGGATGCAGATCGGTAAAACCCGGCAGTTCCGCCGCCCGTTCGTTGAGTTTCGGGTTGTATTTCATGGTGCATGAACCCAGCGGATAGAAATTGGTATCGACACCCATATTTTTGCGGCTCAGCAAGGTGTAATGGCGGATGACATCCTGTTCGGAGACTTCCGGCAATTCGGCGGGGGTTTTCCGGCAGAACCGCTCCGGAACGGCGGTTTTTGCCGGCACGTCCATCGCCGGCAGCGAACTGCCGCGCCGGCCGGTTTGGCCGCGGTCGAAAATCAACTTCATATTCATAAAACAGCCTCCAGCGCGGTAGCCAAAGCTTTGATTTCCTCTTTAGTGCGTTTTTCGGTAACCGCAACCAGCAACTGGTCTTTACGGTCGGGATAATAAATTCCCAGCGGGAAACCGGCGGCAAAACCTTTGTCGATCATTTTTCCGACCGCTTCGGCCGCATCGCCCGGCAATTTTATTACGAATTCATTGAAAAACGCTTCCCCGCCGACGGCTTCGACGCCGTCGATCGCCAGCAGCAGTTCCCGGGCGTAAGCGGCTTTGGCGGCGCAAAGTTCGGCTACCTGGACGAGTCCCTGTTTACCCACGCACGCCAGGTATACCAGGGCGGTCAGGGCGCAGAGGTTTTCGTTGGAACAGATGTTGGACATCGCGTTTTCGCGGCGGATATGCTGTTCGCGAGTCTGCAAAGTCAGGACAAAACCCGGTTTGCCTGCGGCATCTGCCGTGCGGCCGCAGACCCGGCCGGGCATTTTGCGCATCAGCGTCTCGGTTACCGCCATGACGCCCAGGTAAGGGCCGCCGAAATTCAGGTGGCTGCCGAGGCTCTGGCCCTCGGCGGTAACAATGTCGAAACCGAGTTCGCCCGGCGGTGTCAGCAGCGCCAGCGCCACCGGATAAGTCGAACCCACGGTCAGCGCTTTTTTGGCATGTACCTGAGCGTTGAAATCTTCCCAGTCCTCGATGGTGCCGAAAAAATTCGGGTACTGGACAATCACGCCGGCTGTTCGATCGCTCACTGCGTTCAGCAACTGCCGCTGATTGGAATCGGCCGTACCGGCGGGAATCTGGATCAGATCGATGTTCAGGTTGCGGCTGTAGGTATGGAGCATAGTGCGGAAAATCGGGGAAACCGCTTCGGAAACCACCACCTGCCGGCGGCGGGTGGCGCGAATGGCCAGCATCATGGCCTCGAACAGTGCTGTTCCCCCGTCATATAAAGAGGCATTCGCCACTGGCATGCCGGTCAGGCGGCAAATCATCGACTGATATTCGTAAATCGCCTGCAAAGTCCCCTGGGAGGCTTCCGGCTGATAAGGAGTGTAGGCGGTGTAAAATTCAGAACGGCCGGTTATTTCCCCGACCGCAGCGGGAATGATATGATCATAATACCCGGCACCGAGGAAAATATGCAGGTCAGCGGCGTTTTTGGCGGCCAGGCGGCGCAGCTTGCTCAGCACTTCGAATTCAGACATTCCGGAAGGAATATTAGCCAGCGGCGGTTCAGGAACAACTACCTGAGAGCGCTGCCACATCTCCGCAAAATCCCGGCAGCCGATAGTTTCGAGCAAGACCTGCCGGTCGGCATCCGTATTGGCAATATAAGGCACGTGGGGTTCTCCGGAATTCAAGTCAGGGATTTCAGGTATTTGGCGTAAGCATCCGGATTCATCAGGTCATCGAGATCGCTTATGTCGATGCTGCCGAGCTTGCAGATCCAGCCCGCCTCTTCCGGGGATTCATTGATCAGGCCGGGATTGTCTTCCAGATCGCTGTTGACTTCGATAACGGTTCCGGAAACCGGCGAATAAACATCTGAGGCGGCCTTGACCGATTCAATCACCCCCAGCGAGTCGCCGACGATCACATCATCATCTTCCACCGGGAGTTCGACATAGGTAATATCGCCAAGTTCTTTCGCCGCGTATTCACTGATCCCGATCGTTGCTTCCTCTCCGTCGACCATTACCCATTCGTGCGCTTCCGTATAATACTTCATTTTCACTTACCTTTTGCTGATGGACAATTCCATTGGTTTATGCATCACACGATTTACCCCTGAATCAGAATTTTTTCAAGTGCCAAACCGAAAAGTTATAA
>JAQULZ010000176.1 GCA_028718375.1 Victivallaceae bacterium
GCTTGTTTGAATCTCCAGGAGAAGGTTCGCCAACCAAACAACAGGGACTACGATTTGACCAAAGAAAACAATATAATCAGTTCTGTGCTGATTGAACGAACGAGGTGCATCATGCAACATAAGCGTTAGCCGCCAGTTCCCCGGCTGCAACGGAATATTCTCCATAGCATTCCAACAGGGTGTAAACCGCGAACGGGAAATAGCTTTTCCAGGGCTCGAACGGCGCGGCGTTGGAACTGAAGACGAAAAACGTCCGATCCTTTAATGACGCCGAGCAACTGCCATGGTCTTTTCCCGGACGGCGGTAATAATCGTTGTCATTCTTTGAATAAAGATATTTCCAGCCGTGTTTTTCCAGCAGGTTTTTGACATCACCACGCTGATTGTAATCCCCACCGGGCAGTAACCCGGATGAAGATGTTTTTTGAACCGGTTCCGGGGCGGCGGAAACCCAGTGTTCATTCAACTGCCGGGCCGAGGATAAAAGAGTATCGCGCTGATTTTCGGTGAGTGTCGGGATCGTGGTAAAGTCTCCCTGCAAGAGCTCGTATTTCGGCGTCGGGGTGCAGAGAAAAAGCCCGCCGGCGCCTCGGGTTTCGATCAGCGTGACCAGTTTGCCGTTGCGCGGCCCCTGAGCCAGTTTCATATTACCGGAGACTTCAGCATCATAGCGGTAAATAACATGCCAGCCGCCGGAAGGAGTCTGCTCAATCACCAGGCGGTCAAGCAGCGGTTTGTCCCGGTCGCCAACCAGATTCACCCAGGGATCGAAGAGTTCGCCGCCGTTGTCGAAGTCGATGATCTCCAGGTTTTCAGAGGCTTTGCCGGTAACGATGCACACCGCCTCGTGCGCATTGGCGAACCAGGCACTGACTTCCGCCTGGGTCGGCCGCCGCTCCTGATAGGCTTTCCAGCTTTTGACCGCGGGACATTTCTCTTTTCGCTTTGCCGGCA
Organism: Victivallaceae bacterium; assembly: GCA_028718375.1. GTDB lineage: Bacteria > Verrucomicrobiota > Lentisphaeria > Victivallales > Victivallaceae > JAHOYW01. The sequence continues at coordinate 955 of JAQULZ010000176.1, forward strand.
GGACGCTCAGGCCGGAATCAAGATAGTTTTTTGCTGTTTCAAGAGGTATTCGCATATAGTTTTTTTAAGGTTTTTAGTTTCAGGTCAGAAGGGAATGTCATCTTCATCGAAATCATTGGAATCATTGTATGGATCAGAGTCGTTCCAGCCGGGTTCTAATGCGTAGTCCGGTACTGGGCCGATTTCATAATCAACCACCCGGTCGTACTTTTCCCCGGCGACCGATTTTACGATTATTTTCCGGGGTACGGCCAGCGCGCCGTCCGAGGCCAGTTTTACGGCTTCATCGGCGGTTTGCGGCGGCGGGACTTTGCTGCGGTTCCGCCACCAGGATTCGAACTTGGCCCGCACCCAGCCGGAATGTTCCGGGCATACCCATTCGCTGATGCTCTGCATAAAACCGATGCCGTATTCAACCCGCATGGTTCTGGGCGCGTCCTCCGGCGCGCCGCGCTTATGGTGTACCGCGTAGTAAACGCCGTTTACCTCATGGTCGGTATAGCTGGTCTGCCCGGATAAAATGCCGGAAGATTCGGCCTTTGAAGTGATTTTCTGCTGTTTCGGCGGAGGGAATACATAACCGCAGTCGGGACAAGTCATATAACCGGCGTAAATTACCGAACGACACTCCGGACAGGTTTTGGCCGGGGCCTCGCCGCCGCCATTACCGGGTTCTTTTACCCGGATCATATCCACCGGACCGTGCCGCATGATGTTGCCGCCGTAGTCCAGAATCAGGCAATTGGTTTTCCCGGGAAAAAGCCGGGTTCCGCGTCCGACCATCTGTACCAGCAGTCCGGCGGAGTTCGTCGGACGCAGCAATACGATGCAGTCGGTATTCTCCGCGTCGAAACCGGTAGTCAGAACATTGACGTTCGCCAGATATTTCAACCGCGGTTTGTCGGTGAAAAAATCATCCTGAACCTTTTCCCCCTTGAATCTCGCGATAAGTTCCGCGCGTTCCCAGGCGGGGGTCTCGCCGGTGACGATCCCGCATTCATGGCCGCTGAACGCCGTTATCTTTTCAGCCACATGCCGGCAGTGTTCTATCCCGGAGGTAAAAATTAACACGCTTTTCCGGTCGCGGGTCAGTTCGATGATTTCCCGGCAGGCGGAGTTGACCAGCGTTTCCTCGTCCATGGCGGCTTCCGCTTCCGAAGCGATAAATTCCCCGCCGCGAATGTGCAGGTCGTCAAGATCCGCTTCCGCCCGGCCGCTTTTGGAGATCAATGGCGACAGATAGCCCTGCGCGATCATCTCTTTCAGTCCGGCCTCGTAACAGATATGATTGAGCATGTTTTCCGGTTTACAGATCAGCCCGCCTTTCATGCGGAATGGCGTCGCGGTCAGACCGATTATCCGCAGATTCGGATTGATGATTTGCGCGTCCGCAAGGAAGCTCCGGTACATGCCTTCGCCGTCCGGCGCGATTAAATGTGCTTCATCCACCGTCACAATATCGAAGGCGCCGAGCTCTTCCGCCCGTTTGTACACCGACTGGATTCCGGCAGCGATCACGGAATGATACGTATCGCGGCGGTTCAGTCCGGCGGAATAAACCCCGACGTCAAGTTCCGGGCAGAGCCGCCGGATTTTATCCGCGTTCTGTTCCAGAAGCTCCTTGACATGCGCCAGGATCAACACCCGACCGGACCACCGTTGAACGGAATCGGCCGCGATCTGTGCCAGTACGACGCTTTTGCCCGTACCTGTCGGCAGGACTACACATGGATTGTCATCCCGCGTCCGCAAATGTCCATAAACCGCTTCGACCGCCTGTTGCTGGTAAGGTCTAAGCTTGAACATCAGACGCGGCGTACCTCCAGCCCGCTTTCAATAAGCAGTCGCTTGAGCTCCTCAACGAACATCTCGAAAACCATCAGCGGCAGTTTCAGCCGGGAGCGGACATATTTCAGTCCGAACCCGGCCATCAGCAAATAACAGATTTCCCGCAAGACCGGATCGGTAATATTCTCGACAACTCTTCTGGTGATGATTATTTTTCTGCACCTGCATTGCATGATTTCACCTCTTTCTTTTTCTGATTTCCACGTGGCACAGCCCGCCGGCGAGCGGTTCGCGCATATATACATGAAGGTCTTTGACCTGGCTGTCGTTGACGAACAGCCCCGCGTTCTGGAGCGCATCCTGAACCGGTTTGATGCAATTATCCGCATCCCGAACGCGCCGGTCCGGCGGGTACAGTTCTATCGTCAGTTCGACCGGACATTGCAGCGTCCGCCATTCCCCGGCCCGGACAACAGCCGTCACCCGTTCGTGATATTTGCGCCCCTCGCGGCTGATCAGCACCCGCGGTCCGACATGCCGGTAATAATGGTTGATGCTCGGCGGATACGGCAGTTCAAATTCCAAAGCAAAAACTCCGTTTTTGAGTTGAAAGTTGAAAGAGGGGGACTTACGTCCCCAAAGTTGAAAGTTTAAAATTTCCCCAACTTTCATCTTTTATCTTTCATCTTTCATCTCTTATCTTTTCCACGGCGCGGCGTCATTTTTCTGCAGCGGCGGGGCGGCGGGATTGGAAGACGCTCCCTTGGGCGCGAAACCTTTGATCTCGTTGGTGATCTCGTCGGCGTCATCGCGTTTTTTGCACTTGACCGTGATTTCCAACGGCAGATTGTGCAGATCGGCGGAGTCCTTCGGCCGCATTACATTGACCGCCCGGCAGATCGCCGAGAGGTTCCCCCGGGCGATCTTCACCGCGTCGGCGCTCGGGTTGTCGATGTTCAGCCGCGTCCAGACTTTGCGGCCCTTGAACTCACCCTCGATAATTTCAAAGGTCAGTTCCAGGAAC
>JAQULZ010000177.1 GCA_028718375.1 Victivallaceae bacterium
CCACCACTGTTGTTTAATGGAAGGTTATCCCTCTGTCGGTTTCAAATTATTTTAAGAAACCGTCAATGCATCTTGATATCTCCGGTGTCCTCAAATAGCCATAGGACTTATGGTGATTGGATGAGCTCCCAATGTGGTAACTATTGTAAACAAGGTCGTCAAATACTTTCACTTCATTATTGTTGGGACCATAATCATCTTCCAACCGGACATCGGCAGCGACAAGGTCCTTGGAGTCGGCAAAATTCAGCCACGCCTTTTTTATCACACTCGGAGTCCTGACTTTACCATCGCTGGAAATGCGTCTGATCTTATCCCTGACATGAGGCAATCCCAGGGGTGAACCGATGGTGATAAAATACGAGATCTGAAAATCCGGCTTTTCCTGTCCGAGTTGCCGCAAAACATCATAGGCAATTATCGTTCCCATCGAATGGGCGATAACCATGATTTCTTTTCCGGCGCAGGACAGCAATTCTTGCTTAAGAATATCCTGGAGAAGCTGTCTGGCAAGAACGTGCTTGCCGTTGTCGGCTTTCAAATATTGAGAGTCGCTATAATAGAAGGCCAGGTCTTTCAGGCATTTGCCCAGCGCCCAGTCGGCTATCCAGTTTATATCAAAACGCTTCTTTAAATAATCTACGGCGTTGCCGGCCAGTCCTCGGCCCCAAGCGCTGACATCATCCAGAAATCCGTCATAATATTCTTTCAACTCGTCCTTACTCGCCGGAACATATGGCTCTTTATTATACAAATCATCAAAAGAATAACTCTTGTCTTCGTGCAACGGATATTTATACAAATATTTGGCCCAATACACCAGCTTGAAATTAAAATCAGTTTTATTGTCCATATTCCTGGAAAGTCCTTCCGCAATAGAGTCTTTCCACCATTTCTCAAGCGTTTCACGCGGTGATTTATTGGCCAGTCCGTGAATTCCAATGATAACCTTTTCCATAATCTCCTCCAGTTTTATCTTGACGCACTACCTGATTTTTTTCAAACCATCGCCGAAAGCTTTGTTGATGCTTCCGGCTTTCGGTTGGTTTTGGCTGACGATTTTTACGTATTCTCCCAAAATGAATAAATGCATTTCCTCTTCCTCCAATATTTAGGTGGTTATAATATGGCAGTCCACGATGCGGGCTGCCGTTTGAGTTTATCTTTGTTATTTTTCAGAAACTGCAGGTGTTTGTTTATTGTCGGGGATGAATCAAACTGCAGGAATCTTAACGGATTATCCCGGGATACGAGCTTGAACAAATCCGTTCCAAGGTGTTCCCTGAAATACTTTGTATAGTTTTTATTTCTGGCTCGCATGCGGATCATGTAGAAATCAGAACCGAACATGATTCTGTTTTTCCTCTTTTCATCATTTTTAAGTATATCTTTTAAATGGTCAAAATAACTTTCCTGACAATCTTTATCAGCCATGGCGGAATCATGATATGAAATGTCCGCATAAACGTTCGGATAATCGGACATCAAATTGCATATTTGCGAAGAGTAGCCCGATTCCGGGAATTTTTCCTGGCATAATTCCTCGTCACCGCCGAAGTGAGCGAAGCAGAGTTTAAGGTTCGGATATTTCTCAAGCCACAGCCCAAGTTCCGCGGGACTGCAATAGGCAATAGCGGATCTTTTTGAAAATCCCCCGTTATTGCAATGAATCGTTATCGGTAGAGTTTGCTCTTCGCAGAAACGGAAAAACTCGGCCCATTCATCTCCTTCCAGTTTATATCCGGAAGAGGGATAAAGCTTGATTCCGACGAATGCCCCCTGATATTTTTCATATTCATTCGCTGAGCCGCTGCCGAAAACGGTTTTCGCCTTTTCCAGCCAGTTTTCCTGGTGGGAATTGACTGCATAGAACGGCAGCAGCCGTCCGGGGTGATCGAATACCGCCAGAACAGTATCATCAAGCTGCCTGACATAACGTTCGTCAGACTCTCCCGCTTCAAGGAAATTAAGCGTATGGATAATTGCGATTTCATTATCCGCGAGCGATTCAACGAGATCATCGGCATTTGCGGTGATTGAGGACAAGCCTTTGCGGACGAACGCCATAAAATCATAGGCGGTTTGATGATGCACATCGGAAAGCAGATTCCGCAAAGACAGCCAGCATTTTTCCTCGCTGTCTTCCCCGGCAAGTTCCGCCAGTTTGAAAATACTTTTTTCCGTTACCGGAATGTCAGTATCGTTATATACCGTATTCTCAATGTCGTCAAGGAATTTGCCGGAATCGTCCGTAAGCCGGAACAATCCGCCGGGAAGTTTGTTCTTTATTCTTTCCCTGCATAAATTAAAAGCGGCACGGGAAAAGATCGAACTGAAATTCGCAATATGCGTATGGGCATTTACCGTTGGTAACTTGCCCTTGCCTGCCGCGTCCGGGCTGATTACGCATTTAAAGACAGGAGACGCAATCGCCGTATCGGGAATTCTCAGGACGTTTTGGGCATTGGTTAGAGTCTCTTCCGGGAAGCCGTAATTGATGAAATTGAGAACATTACGGTCAATCGGGTTGAGTTCAAGCAGACTGCGTAAGAAACCGAGGGGATCAAGATAAGACAAATCTGTAGAAGACAGGAGACTGGATAAAGAAGGAAAATCGCTGCCGAAAAGAAATTTATCTTTGAATTCAGGCCGAAGAGCAAGTTTCCTGATTATTTTCATATGCGACTCAAGCCGCCTGCCGTCAAAACTAATGTTACTGGGGTAAAGGAAAAAAGCGGATAAATCCGTATACAAATTATCATATTTTCCGTTTTGCAGCATGTCGAGAAAAATTTTCATGTGCGGAGTTATTTGCTCAGGCGATTGCAACGTCGCCAACTCCGGGTCTCCGGTCAAGGGCATTGCGCAATGCGCGCCGATAACTTTCAGTTTCTTCCCGTTTTCTGAATGGATATCCAGAAGCGGCTTGAGAAGTTCGGGATTATTGAATTCCTGCTTGGCGTCGTCATGAAATGCGGGAGGAATTGTATGTTCACGCCCAAGGTGACATAAAAGCGGGATACCGAGCTCCGCCATCCTTTTGTAAAAAGCATGAGTATGATCCTTTAAAACCTGATCGTTTTCATAAGAGGCCAGATCAATATTCTGGGTTGACGGAATCCACTTAACCAGTACCGCGCCGTTATTGTATGCTTTTTCAAGCTCCTGGATCGCGTCGGGCCGAGCCGGGTGGATTGACGCTCCCATATATGCGGTTTTCTCATACCGCGTCTTCAATGTTTCCACACAACTGCAGACATAATCATTTGACACATACAGTTCGCTGTCGCTGTCGCATTTGATTACGGAGCCGTTCTGTACATCATAAATATGATCCAGCGCCAGAAGAACGCAGGCGTCGGTTTTATCCGCGCGCCCGATTATTCCAAGCATGGTATCGGGCAGAAGGTGCGGCAGATTAATGGCACAAAGTCTTTGTTGGGTTTTCTTCAGGCTGTACCACGAATGATGAGTCTTTTTTTCCGAATCCGGACATTTACCCGCTTTCAAAGAATCATGGGCGTAAACATGCGCATGGACATCAATATACATATTCATCCTCCTCTAATTTCCGCATTTACCATTCGGAATCGAATGGATTATTTACTCCTTCGGCATATTTCCTCTAAATATGCCATAAAACCTGATGCTGTATACAAATAATATGCTTATTTATATTTACAAATATATTTTAATATTTGCGATTCCAAAAG
>JAQULZ010000178.1 GCA_028718375.1 Victivallaceae bacterium
GAATGAAGACAAGAAACTTGACCAGAGTGACTTGTTTCGATTAAACAAAGAACATTAAAACCCGGTAACCGCTTCGAGCGGTTCACATTTACAAGCCTCCGGCTTTGCCGGAGGTAAGTTGACTTTATTGAAGCAATAAAGGTACTAAGCGAACAGTATTGGAGCTTGACAAGAGCAGGGTTCTGATATATTTGCGTTCAACCCATAAATTCGCGCGAAGACCCATAATTTTTGATAGAACCAAGTAAAAAGCGGATTTTTTTCCCCGCGCCCCAACTTTTCCTGCAAAAACTTTTCGATTATTGTTTTTTCCGACACTTGCAAAAAGTGTGATTTTTATTTATTTTTTATATTAATGAGAATTGACGTATTGCGGTTCGTTCAGAGAAAAGGAAGAGCCATGGTTTACGAAAATGAAGTCATTATGTTCCTGCTTTGCGTCGGAGTTTTTATCTTTACCGTCAATAAACGCCGGGAATATAACCGCATTCCGCACGGCCGGCTTCTTATGGGTGCCTTCTACGTGTTTTTCGGCGCCGTGATCTGCACCGTCGCGGAAGGATTCTTCTGGCCGGTGCTCCTGAATACCCTTGAACACCTGGGTTATTTGGGCAGTTCGCTGCTTATGCTGATCTGGTGTCGGACGATTTTCAGCGGCATCGGGGGAGGCAAATAATGCACTGGATTGCCCTGATCGATATTTTTTCCGTTGTTTTGACGCTGGCGGCCCTGCTTACCGCAGTGATCAATTGGCGGCGCAATGATTACCCGGAATTAAATCTGTTAATCGCCGGGCTGCTCGGGTTCAATCTGATTTATTGCGGTTGTATGTCTCTGGAATGGGCCGATATTACCTCCGCTTTCGATAAGTTCGAGGATGTAATCGGGGCCTTGCTGCCTATGTGGTGGGTGTTTGTCTTCTACGTTTTTTTTCAGCATCTCGTCAGGCAGGAACTGCAGGAACGCGAAAATGAATTCAAGATTCTTTTCGACTACGCCAATGACGGTCTGCATCTGGTGGACGGCGACAAGTTCATTAAATGCAATAACTCCGCCCTCCGGATTTACGGCTGCGACCGGAAAAGCGACATGATCGGCCGTTCCCCGCTGGATTTTTCGCCGGAAAAACAGCCGGACGGTCAATTGTCCAGCGTTATGGCGAAAAAGTATATTGACGCCGCTTTCGCCGGCAAGCCGCAGCGGTTCTACTGGAAACACATTAAGAAAAACGGCGACCCGATCGATGTCGAAGTGTGCCTGAACCGGGTCATGCTCGGCGATAAAACGTATATCCTGGCAATGGAAAGGGATGACACCCAACGCCTGAAAGCGGAACAGGCGCTGCGGGACAGCGAGCGCCGGCTTTCAATCCTGATGAACAATCTTCCGGGAATAGCCTACCGTTGCCGGATCGACCGGGAATGGACGCTTGAATTCGTCAGTGAGGGAGTACTGGCGCTGACCGGCTATTCAGCGGAAGAACTGGTGAAACAGAGAACGGTTACTTATAATGAGATCATTCTCGAGGATGACCGGAAAGCGGCACAGCGGCAGATTCAGGACAGTTTGAAGAAGCAACAGCTGTTCAACCTTGAATACCGTATCAGAACCAAGTCCGGACGCCTGAAATGGGTGGCCGAAAAAGGCACCGGTATCTTTTCCGACCGCGGCGAATTGCTTGCCCTGGAGGGTTTCGTGAGCGATATTACCAATCTGAAAGAAGCCGAAAAAGTATTGCGTCAGACCAACGAACTGCTCGAAACTAAAGTCGAAGAACGCACCGCGGAACTGAAGACCGCCAAGGAACAGGCGGAATCCGCCAATCGCGCCAAAAGCCAGTTCCTGTCCAAGATGAGCCATGAAATCCGTACTCCGATGAATGCGATTCTGGGATTTTCCCAGCTGATGTATCGCGATCCCGGCCTGACTGATACCCAGAAGAAATATCTGACCATAATCAACCACAGCGGCGAACATCTGTTGTCCCTGATCAATAACATTCTGGCGATGTCGAAGATCGAAGCCGGTCGCATGACCCTGCAGCCGGAACCGCTGGATTTCCACCGCCTGATTCATGATCTGGTCAGCATGTTCTGGGTCCGGACGGAAGCCAAGAACCTGCAGTTCGATTTGTTGCTCACCGAGGATACGCCGCATTTTATCGTCACGGACGCCGGAAAACTTCGGGAAGCGCTGATCAACCTGCTCAGCAATGCGGTCAATTTCACGAATAAGGGCGGTATCGTCATCCGGGTCAGTCCTGCGCCCGACACTCCTCCGGCCGGCGGTGCTGCCGGGAAAATCCGCCTGATCGTGGAAGTGGAAGACACCGGCTGCGGAGTGGCCGAAAAGGACATTGAGGCCGTATTTACGCCGTTTGAACAGGCGGACGGCGGCCGTTGGCATTCCGGTACCGGGCTGGGAATGTCGATCAGCCGCCAGTTTGCGCGCATGCTGGGCGGGGATTTGACCCTGGTCAGCAAGTTGGGAAAAGGCAGTACTTTTACTTTGAGTTTCACTGCGGAACTCACTTCTGAAGACCGGGTGCAGTCAGTGGACAAGAAAGATAAATTATCGGTTGCCGCTCTGGCTCCCGGGCAGAAAAAATACAAAATCCTGATTGTCGACGATGACGAGTCCAACCTTGAACTGCTGGTGCAGTTCCTGAAACTGATCGGTTTCAGCACCTGTGAAGCGCGGGACGGCCAGGAGGCGGTCGAGATGTTTCGGAAAACAAAGCCCGATGCCGTTCTTATGGATTATCATATGCCGAAGGCGGATGGTTTCGAGGCGACCAGACAGATCAAGTCGCTGCCGGAAGGCAAAGCCGTCCCGGTAATCATTATTACCGCCAGCGCTTTTGAACAAAACCGTCAGGATGCCCTGCAAGCCGGGGCGAATGCTTTCATCAGAAAACCCTATATTGAGGATGATCTGCTGGAGGAAATAAAACGCTTGACCGGGGTTGAATATGTGTATCATACCGGCAGTCAAGCCGGCGTTCCGGCGGCAATGTCGGACCGGGACCGCGAAAAGAAAGATGTTGCCGGAGACATCAGAAAATTGCCCGAGGCCCTGGTCGCCCGAATGCGGCAGGCCGTCCTTGAAGGCAACCAGAACATGCTGCTCAAACTAATTAATTCGACGGATATTGAGCCCGCCTTAGCCGAATTCCTGCGCACCAAGGCGGAAAAATTCGAATATGAAAGTTTGCAGAAATTACTTGAACCAGTTAAGGATACACCGGCACCGCTTTATACCAAATTGTAACAAAAATATAGAGTTATTCGCCGTTTATGACATAAACAAGTTCAAAAAGCGAAAAACCTGAAAGACCAACTCTCACTATCCCATTCCGTCGTAAAGTAAAGTCGCAAAATTGGCATGATGGTAATCATGATAGATTTTCTGACTGACCAGGATGCCGAAGCCGTCAATATCCGGAATTCCGGCGGCTATCATGCAGAAAAATCTTTCCCGAGTGTTGATTCTCACATAGTTTCCCGCTATCCACCCGGACAGCACGTGCGCCTGAATATACATTATCTCATCCCAATTTTTTTCGTAACTTACTCCTTTAACGCCGTGTGCAAGTTTTTCACGGCATAATTTTTTCAAATTGTAAAATTGTATTGCCAGCTTGGTAACTCAAGTAACAGTTTACCGTATGAGCCAGCAATTTGCGAGTAATTCTCACGGTCAAA
>JAQULZ010000179.1 GCA_028718375.1 Victivallaceae bacterium
CACTTCGATAACAAAACCGTTTTTAAAATCACGGAAAATCCGCAGGATTTTCTCGTCGTCCAGGGCTTGCCCTGGGCGCGGTCCAGCGGCGAACCGCTGGTCGCGCGAAGCGCGAAACCGTTCTTGGTTTGCGGGCCAAGTCCGCCTTAGTTCAAATCATCTATCGCCCGGATTCCAATTCCGGGTCTGAGCGCTTTTTCAACTTGCTTCCGATTGTTCCATCAGTGCTTTTACCCGCCTGCAGGCATTGCATTCCGGCCGGTTACAAAGAAACATGGCTTTATTTTCCTTAAGCACTTTGCGTCCTGCCGCGAGGATATCGGAGGCCTTGGCCAAAGTGCATGCGGCATCGCCGAAATGTCCTTCAATAATAAGTTTTTTCTGTTTTAAAATGTCCTCAACGGTTCTGAAATTGTAACTGCAGCCGGGAAAGAGCTCCGGTTTATAAACGATTTTTCTGCCATTGCCGGTAATCATCGTATACACCCGGTCGAAAGCACTATTGCACGGATATTTTATGTATTCTCTTTTTGCAAGGGACTCCGCGACATGGAGCAACGTACAGGCATTGTATCTGACTCCAATCATCAATATCCAGCCGTCCGACTGCGCCAGCCGGTGAAATGGACAATCTTCAGCTTCGCCGCCTTCTGCCGGATGGCCGGCCAGCAGGTAATCCGCAACCGGACCGCAGGCGATATCGGAATGAGTAGGATGCAGGCTTCTTCCGGTATCGTTCTGCTGCCGGAAATATTCAGTCAGGTAGCCGCAGTTAGAGGGGGTTTTGTCCTGATACCAGAAATCTGACGGATCATTATGGGAGGGCATGAACAACGTCCCGTTCTTCCCGACCGATTCGCGCAGCGCGTCAAGTACCGTTTGCACGCCTCCGGCGACTTTTCCGACAGTTCGCAGCGAACTGTGAATACCGAGCAGCATTCCGTCCTGAACACCGCAACTTCTCAAGCCGGACAATAAATCATATCTCGAAAATCCATTCATGATAGTCTCGCCACGGTTTTATTTTTTTATACTCTATACGGTTGAAATTTTAACTTTGATTGCGAAGATTTTGAGAATGGATTCGCATTCTGAGAGACCGCCGATACCGAGGTATCGAAGGGGCTCGAAGATTGCGGAGCCAGCTCAAAAGATCGCAACCGCGACGCGGCGAGTGTCTTGTGGCCGTATTTTCGCATTGCGATTTCGGACGATATTCATATCGCCCTTCAATCGCAAGACGAAAATCCAATCCACAATCCTACTCGTCAAAAGTTAAAATTTCAACCGTATAGAGTATAACGTCAGAGCTAATTTCAAAAGTCTGAACAGTCAGGAGGCGGGGAAGGGAAAACCTTTTGAGGAAAGGTTATTCCCTTCCCCGCACCCCAACCTTTTCCAAACCTTTTTAATCTATTTATCTGATTGCGCCGCAATCAGATAAATAACTTAAAAGTTTTTGAAAAAGATATGGGGGACCGGGGGAAAAGGAAAAACTTATTACAAAAAGTTTTTCCTTTTCCCCCGGAATCTCCATACTTATGAGATAAATATTTTTGCGGTTCGGCTTACCACTTCAGCAGGATCGAAGCCCAGGTCAGGCCGCCGCCGAAAGCGGTCAGCAGGAGATAATCGCCAGGTTTCGCCAGTCCGCCGCGGGCGATTTCATCCAGGCAGAGGCCGATGGAAGCCGCCGACGTATTGCCGTAACGGCTGACATTCATATAGACGCCGGTTTCCGGTATGCCCAGCCGTCCGGCGACCGCCCGCAGAATGCGGTAATTGGCCTGATGCGGGACCAGCCAGCGGACCTCTTCGGCGGCAATTCCGGCTTCTTTCAGCACTTTTTTACAGGAATGAACCATGGCGGTAACCGCGCATTTGAACACCTCGCTGCCGGCCATGGCGAGATAATGCTGCCGGTTGGCGATCGTTTCGGCGCTGGCCGGCAGCCGGCTGCCGCCGGCGGGAATCTGCAGAATATCGGTATAATGGCCGTCCGAACCGAGATTGGAAGCGACAATGCAGTTTTCCTCCGTATTTCTGCATTTGCCCAGGACCAGCGCTCCGGCGCCGTCGCCGAACAGCACGCAGGTGCTGCGGTCTTCCCAGTCCACGATGGAAGATAATTTTTCCGCTCCGATCACCAGTATTTTTTTGTATTTTTTATTGGCCGTCAGCAGAGAATTCGCCACTTCCAGGGCATAGAGCAGGCCGGAACAGGCGGCTTCCAGGTCGAAACAGAACGCATTTTTGGCCCCGAGTTTTTTCTGCAGAATACAGGCGGTACTCGGGAAAATCTGGTCGACGGTAATCGACGCCACAATGATGGCGTCGAGTTCTTCGGCTTTGATGCCGGCGGCTTCCAGAGCTTTCGCCGCCGCGCCGCAGGCCAGGTCCGAAGTAGCCTGTTCCGCCGCGGCGATCCGGCGCTGTTCGATGCCGGTACGGGTTTTGATCCATTCGTCGGAAGTGTCGACCATTTTCTCCAGATCGAAGTTGGTCAGGACCTTTTCCGGCACGTATGAACCGATACCTAAAATTCTGATCCCCATACAGTTCTCCTTTAGGAGCCGGGAGTTATCCGCCCAGGGCGGATAATCTCTGCTTCTCTGCCGCAGCAACAATTTCCCTGGTTTCCGAGATGCGCTCGACAATTTTGTCATTGATTCTGAATTTAATGGATTCCCCCGCTGCCCGGATTGCATTTCGAATGGCCTTGGGCGTGGAAGAACCATGGGCGATAACGCAAATTCCGTTTAGGCCCAGCAGGGGAGCACCGCCGAAATCATCGGGATCGACAAACGTTTTCAATTCCCGGAAAGCGTTCCGGCTCAGCAGTGCCGCCGTCAGCCGGGCGGGATTCTTTGAAAAAAGCTCTTTCATCAGCAGCATCGTGGTTTTACTGATGCCTTCGGCGCTTTTGAGCAGGACATTGCCGATAAAACCGTCGCAGATCACCACATCGGCGACATTCTGGAAAATACTGTTGCCCTCGACGTTGCCGACAAAATTAATCGGCAGCCGGCTCAGAATCTTAAAAACTTCCTTGGTCAATTCATTGCCTTTGCCTTCTTCCTCGCCGACGTTGAGCAGTCCGATGGCTGGCTTGTCGATGCCGAACAGATATTTCGCAAAAACTTCCCCCATGATGGCGAACTGCACCAGGTGAAGCGGCCGGCAGTCGACATTCGCGCCGACATCCGCCAGGACGAAGCGGCCGGACAAACCCGGCATGTTGGTTGCGATCATCGGACGGTCGACGCCGGGCAGGGTACGGACAATCACCTTGGTGGCGGCGACGGCGGCGCCGGTATGGCCGGCACTGACGATGGCATCCACTTCGCCGTCTTTCAGCAGCCGGGCGCATTCAGTCATCGAAGAATGTTTTTTGGCGCGCAGCACCACGGTCGACGGATCGCTCATTTCCACCGCCTGTTCGGCGTGGACTTTTTTCAGCCGGGGATGATCCTCAATCCCGTATTTCTCCAGATAGTAAGCCAGCTTGCCGAGATGACCGACGACAGTCAGATCGTATTCCGGAAAGTCATACAGCGCCGCGGTAATCCCTTCGACCACGACGGCCGGAGCATAATCACCGCCCATTGCGTCAACGGCGATTCTCATCATCAGTTCTCGTCCGCC
>JAQULZ010000180.1 GCA_028718375.1 Victivallaceae bacterium
TCTTGTGGCCGTATTTTCGCATTGCGATTTCGGACGATATTCATATCGCCCTTCAATCGCAAGACGAAAATCCAATCCACAATCCTACTCGTCAAAAGTTAAAATTTCAACCGTATAGAGTATAACCTGAATTATTCATAAACTTATGGAGGACTGCTGCAATCTGCTCAAAGTAAAGTCCTGGTGCATATCCTCGATGCAGCGCAGCTGCGCCTGCGGTATGCCCGAAAACTTCCTTTTTGAGCGGATGTTCGCATTTCATCCATTTTTATGAATAGTTCAGTTTAGCGGACAATGAAAACTCTTTAATTATTCCGCGGATCCAAATAGATCACTTTGGAAAACGTCCGCATCTTTTGTTTAAGTATTTTTATCTGCCCGGTGTCCGGCTTGACAATCGCCACCGCCAGTTTTTTCAGATCCTCCGGGTCCATCAGTTTCATGTCGATCCGGATTGCGACCGGAACCGGGGTTCCAGTCGCGGTGTCATAGGAAATCAAACAGCCCGGAGTCGTAATTGCAATAGGATTGCCTTCGGGATTTTGTCCGGGGGCAATCCGGTTCATCGGGTCCAATGCAACCAGACTGGTACCATCCCACCGGTAACAGGTGAAACGCAGTGAATAAACCCCGTCAATAACTGTTTTGAACGGTCCGCAGGTAAGATCCGCGCTTCCGTTGCCCCAGATCGTATCGACCCGGTTCTGGTAGGCGGAACCGAGTCCGGCCGCTTCGGAACCGGTTCTGTAGTAATAAGTGATAAAATTATAGTAACTGTTGATGGTTCCGGTACCGCTGTTGTCGTAATATTCCCCGGTGCAGTTACGCTGCAGATAACCGCCCCGGACATTGTTCAGGCCATAGCCGTGGCCGTCGAAATAGACCGGAACGAATTTATACCTGATTTCGCAGACGTCCGCTCCCCGGTCGACTACTGGTTTCAGGTCGGTATTGGCAATGAAATTGAGCGCCGTAAGATACGGATTGCCGGTGCTTCCTGCGCCGGAGAGGTCATAATTGGCTAAAAAATGATTTTTTAATGCATCCGGCCGGTTTGCGCCGCTGGGAAGGTCGGCGTTTGCACTTCCCCACGATATCCACTCGTACCAGAACGGATAAATGCCGGAGCCGCCGGTTTCATCGTTGCAATAGAGCATACTCCGGATTTCCCGGGTCATCAGGTTCATTGCCACCCGGGCATCGGAGTAAAGCATATTTTTTTTGGAAGACAGACTCCACAGGCCCTGGGCGGAAGTGAAGAATTGCATCATGATGGTCATCATGATCAGAAAAATTCCCATCGCCACCATGACTTCGACCAGCGTGTAATGGCGAATGCGGTATTTTCGTCTGATCGTCATTTAATGCTCCTTGAAAAGACTGTCCGGTTCAGAAAGCCGGTTTGACAATTACGATTTGGTAATAATGTTTTTTACGTTCCGCATAGGGCAAGTTCAGCGGCCAGCTCAGTTCGATATTCAATCGGGCAAAATAAGTATAGTCCGCAGTGGTTGGCCAAACGTTTGTCCCCCAGGAGGTATCGCCTTCATTGGCCAAGGTGTTGATGGTAATCGTGCTTTTCCAGACTATCGCCATTGCGGAATAATCGATCGGGTGTACCCCCGCCGTTCCGGTACAGTTCGGGCCTTGAACTACAAAAAATACCCGGTTTTTCAAAGCTGATGTTTTAGCATGGAAAATAGCCCAGCCCTCGGCTACGCGGGGGAAGGTTCCAGCAGTGTCAAGCGGGGTGGCGCCGTTATACGCAGTCAGAAACTCTGCCGATTCTGAATCAATGGTTGCTGCATCAATATTATTGGAATCGCTGTAATTCCCGCTACTGCCGAAATTCTCGCTGTATTTGCTGCCGCTTTCGTTTATGACTCTGAAATAAGTGATGAGCTGATCGATGACGTCGGCACTGCAATTTTCAGCGACGGCGTCGCGGGAGGCGTTTAAACCGACCGGAAACAGTCCCAGGATGCTGGTCATGCCGATCGCGATGACGGTCAGCGCCAGCAGGATTTCGATCATGTTGAAATAACGTTTTTCCTTATTCCGCAACATTTTCATTTCCCAGGTAATATTTCGCCCGGCCGGTGAAACCGTTGACAATGATTTTCCAGCCTTGGTTTTTATCTTCCTTGCCCTGCCAGTAGAACACGTGATCATTCTGTGACGGGAAATAAGCCGCCCGGAAAACCCTCACGATAACCGACTTGCCGCCGATCAACGCCCCTGACGGCTTGAAAATCAGCGCGGTACAGTTTTTAGTTCCGGAAGCGGTGGGATCGGGAACTTTCTCAACCTGGACGGGAGTGCTGTCGGAAGTTCCCTGCTGACAGATGAACGCCACCGTTTTTTGCGGGAGTTCCTGCCATTCATAATCCTTGACCCAACGTTCCCAGTCATACGTTGTAGCGGTGCCGGTGATTTTGGTTACGTAACACAGCCGGTTCCGGGTAAAGCAATAAGTGCGGCGGCTGAAAGTCGTATAATCCGCGATGGTATAACCGGCGGTATTGCCGCCCAGATTGGCGGAGGAGTCGTCAAGCGCCTCATAATCCGGCATAAGCAATGCGACATAGCGGTTTCTGGACACCGCGAACGACCGCGCCAGCGCGATTTTATTGGACAGCGTTCTTACCGCCCCGGTGGCCCCCTGGCGGCCCAGTACGCCTTTGATGCCGCCGACGGCGATTCCGGTCAGAATCCCGGCGAGCACCAGAACCACCAGCAATTCGATAATGGTGTACTGGTGCCGGATAAACTGCTTTTTATGCCCAAACACCACCCCGTTACCTCAGTTATTTGGCGTAAATGTTGTCGTTGCTTGTGTCGAACCGCCGGTCGGGGCCGGCGGAGTATAAATCGAAAGACGCGGTATTGACCGTTCCCGGACAGAGGTATTTTATCACGCAGTTCCAGCCGTCTTTAACATAATAATAATTACAGCCGCCGGAATGAATTTTTTCAGACTGATCTGCTTGTATTTTGCCGTAATCCAGAAAATAATTCAGATTATTGCGGGGCTGGAGCCAAGAATCGGAGTGGGAACCGGAATCGAAATCGTTGGCATTGGTGTCCAGTTTGAAATTGACCGCACTGCCGCCATACGGCATCGGGTAATAGCCTTTGTCGTTTTTGTAAGCCTGGATGGCCAGCCGGAGCTTGGCCAGCAACGCTTCGGTACGGACAGTGGCCAGCCAGCGGCGCCCGGCCTGATACCCCCCCGCGCCGATGCCGATGAGAATGGCGACGATCGCCAGTACCACCAGCATTTCCACCATTGAATAAGCATGAAACTCAAGCCTGCGGCCCGAATAAACCTTTTTCCGCATTTACCCGCCTCGCGTCTGCCCGACCTGTTCCCGTAACCGTATTCCCGCGCCGTGTGCCGCCAATTATAAAAGAATATACCACCGGAGCGCGACTATTACAAGAGCTGATTTCAAAAGCATCGAGATTCCAGGGAAATCGGTAGCCCGACGGGACCGACAAAAATAAAAAATCGCATAGTCCAGAACTTGTTCTGGTCGGTGGTCCAGCGGCCGAAAGCGCTGGCCGCTCGTGTAGTACGAGCGGAAGTAACCGCGCAACTTGTTGCGCTTT
>JAQULZ010000181.1 GCA_028718375.1 Victivallaceae bacterium
TGGCGGGAATCCGGCTGCCGCGCCGTTTGCGCCCTGCCCACCGGTTCCGGTAAGACTTTCCTGGCGGTACGCGCGATCAATTATCTGCAACGTCCCGCGCTGATCGTGGTTCCGACTATTGACCTGCTGCAGCAATGGGCAAGCGTGCTGGAAAAATTTTTCAATATGGAAATCGGCATGCTCGGCGGCGGCGCCCGTGATATTAAGGAAATTACGGTTACAACTTATGATTCGGCGGTCATCAATATGGAATTTATCGGCGGCCGTTTCGCCTTTCTGGTATTCGACGAATGCCATCACCTGCCGAGCCCGGTGAACCGCACGGCGGCCTCAATGTCAATAGCCCCTTATCGCCTGGGATTGACCGCCACCCCGGAACTTGAACCTGAAAATGAACAGATCATGGAGGAACTTATCGGGCCTTTATGCTGTCAGATACATATCGATGAACTTGAGGGCAGGATTCTGGCGCCATACGCGACACGGCAAATAAAAATCGAACTTGACCCCGATGAAGCTGCCGTCTATAGCGCCAACCGTGAAATATATCTGGATTTCGTCAAACGCAACGGCGTCAATTTTCAGCGTTCGGACGGCTGGGCGCGGTTTCTCGGATTATGCGCCCGTCTGCCGGACGGCCGCCGGGCGTTAAACGCTTTTCTTGAGCAGCGGCGGCTTGCCCGCGGCGGCCGCGCCAAAATCCGCAAAGTCTGGGAATTGCTTTACCGCCATCATTCTGAACGGATCATAATTTTCACCGCCGACAATAAAACCGCCTATCTGCTGGGCCGCAAATTCATGGTTCCGGTTTTGACCCATCATACCAAAGTTACGGAACGCAAGGAAATGCTGGAGTTTTTCCGTTCCGGCGACTACCCGGTGCTGGTGACCAGCAAGGTTCTCAATGAAGGCGTAGACGTTCCCGAAGCCAGTGTCGGGGTTATCGTTTCCGGCAGCGGCAGCATCCGTGAGCACGTGCAGCGGCTGGGGCGGATCCTGCGCGCGGGAAAAGGCAAACAGGCGATATTGTACGAACTGGTCAGCGCCGGGACTTCCGAGGAACATGTCAGCCGCCGCCGCCGGGAACACCGCGCCTACCGGAGACCGCAATTCGGGAGGAAGTTCTGATGCTGACCAAAGACCTGCTTAAATACCGGAAACAGGGAAAATATATCCGGCCGTTTTTCGTTGATACCGGTAATGCGGTGTTGTTGCAGCTTGCGGCTGATCTGCTGACGGTTTACGAGGGGCAGGAGGAAGAAAAGAACCTGACGCGGGGAGAGATCGAAGAGTTGACCGGGCCGGTGGTAAAAGCGCACCGGGACCTGAAACTGGCGAAGGGCCTGAACAAACTGATAAGCGACCGCTGCGAATTTTCCCAGCCGGAAAAGTTCGATTATCCGGCCTGCCGCCGGGAACTTTTCCTGAAAGCGGCGGCTTTGCTCAAAAAAGGCGGCGCAAATTTTGAGGATTACCGCCGGGAACTTGAAGATTCGGAAAATAATGACGGTTTTGCCGGGCATGACATTTTCGCTGACCTCCCTGAAAACGAAACGCTTTCGCGGATGAGGAAACTTTTTCCGCGCGAACTGCTGGAACGTTATAATTGCGCCCAGGTGCAGGGACTGCTGTTCTATGCCGCTGAAATGGAAATAAAAGTTTCCTCCCCGGAACCGGCGGAACTCCGGCGGCTGTTCAAATATCTGAAATTTTTCCGGCTGCTCGCCGAAATCAGGGAACTTAAAGCCGCGGATAAAAGCGGGGATTTGGCAATGCAGTTGAACATCAGCGGCCCGGCGAGCATGTTTGAAAACAGCCGCAAATACGGTTTGCAACTGGCGTCGTTTTTTCCCGCGGTCTGCGCGCTGCGGAAGTGGCAGCTTAAGGCCGGGATCAAACCGGACGCCAAAACTTACCGGCTCAATCTGAATGAAAGCGCCGGGCTGGTGTCGCATTACCGCAATTTCAGCGCTTATGTGCCGGAAGAGATCACGCTTTTTCACCGCATCTTCAACTCAAAAGCGGAAAACTGGAATATTACCGGGGAAACCCCTTTTATCCGGGGGAATAAACAGGAGATAATCTTCCCGGATCTGAATTTCGAGCACCGGAGCGGCAAGGTCATTCATCTGGAGCTGTTTCACCGCTGGCACCGGGGAATGCTGCTTCGGCGTCTGGAATTCTGCGCCCGCAACCCTGAACTGCCGCTGCTCATCGGTGTTGACCGGGCTTTGCTTAAGGGAGAAATTCCGCAACTGCTGGACGCCAGTGAATATTTTCAGCGGAAAGGGTTTTTATTCCGGGATTTTCCCGGTGTCGCCAAGGTCAGCGCCCTGCTTGACAAATGCGTTCAATAATACCGCCGCCGAGGAGCAGGTCATCATCATAACATACCGCCGCCTGGCCGGGAGTAAGCGCCCGGGCGGGATTGTCCAGCACGATTTCCAAACCGGATTCCGTTTCCCTGACAACGCCGTCCTGCGGCTGACTGCGGTAACGCACCTGGACCCGGCAGCGATGCGGTAATTCCGGCGTTTTGCCGCTTTGCCAGCAGACGTCGGTCAGGATGAAGGCCGCGGCCAGCAGTTCGGAGCTGTCCGTAACCAGGATGATTTTCCCGCTGTCGGGATCGATGGACTGGACATAGCCGGGTTTTCCCAGGGCTACTTTCAGCCCTTTGCGCTGACCGATGGTGAATTGATGCAGCCCGTCATGTTTGCCGACGGTTTTGCCGTTATACAGCAGTTCTCCCGGCCGGGAGCCGCCGTCAAAGAGCCGCCGCAGGGTTTCGGCAAAAACTTCTCCCGGAACCGCGAAACAGGCGTCCTGACTGTCTTTTTTTTCTGAATTCTTCAAGCCCAGTTCCCCGGCAAGTTTGCGGACTTCGCTTTTCTGCATTTCCCCCAGCGGGAAAAGGGTTTGCGATAATTGTTCCTGACTGAGGCGATAAAGAAAATAGCTCTGGTCTTTAACCGGATCACAGCCGCGCCGGATTTCGTAAATTCCGCCGTTATGGACAATCCGGGCATAATGGCCGGTAACCAGTCCTTCGGCGCCCTGTTCCGCGGCAAAACGCAGCAACTGCCCGAATTTGATTACGGGATTGCAGAACGTGCACGGATTCGGGGTACGCCCGCGGCGGTATTCATCCCAGGCGGGACGGAGTACCGTTTTTTCAAATTCCGGGTAGAGGTTCAAATAATAATGTTTTATATTCAGCCTGTCCGCAAGTTGAGCGATGCTTTCCCGGTCGGAGTCGGTAGTGCATGCCTGAAAACCGGCAACCGCCGGATCCGGGTGCTTCAGTTCCAAAGTGACTCCGATCAGCTCATAACCCCGTTGCTGACAAATTGCGGCGGCAACCGCGGAATCGACGCCGCCGCTGATGGCGGCAATCAGTTTTTTTTTGATCATGACGATTATCCAGATAAATTCATTGTAATACCAATTCGTTCTCATTCATAGACATTCCGCTGGTTCTTTTGAGCCGATTTTCGCCATAAATCCTCGTGCGATACTCTGTATCGCCCTGCGGTTTATAACTAAAATCCATCTCAAAATCTGTC
>JAQULZ010000182.1 GCA_028718375.1 Victivallaceae bacterium
CCCTGATCATCCGGTCACAATCTTCAAGTGAAGCCGCCATGGGTTTTTCGCAGAATACATGCACGCCTTTTTCCGCCGCCAGCAGCGCCGGTTCCAGATGGTTCGGCGGTGGTACGGAAATGATTACGCCGTCGAGTTTTTCCCGGTCGAACATTTCCCGCAAATCGGTGTAATGTTTCGCGTCACCGAGCACTTCCGCCGGAAGATCATCTCTTTTTTCACCGACGGCGGTGATTTTCACTCCGTCGATACTCCTGAACGTTTTCGTCAGTTCTCTTCCCCACCAGCCGAAGCCGACAACACCAATGTTGATTTCCTGGTTCACGAATTACTTGCCTCCACTAAGCTGTCCTGCTTTTTTTTCAATTCCTTAAAACGACCCGGCGTAACCCCGCCGGTTTTAGCGATTACCGCCGCGCTGGCGGCGGAACCGGATTCCAATCCGTCCCGGATGCAGTTTTGCTGCAGATAGCCGGCGATGAAACCGGCATGGAATACGTCCCCGGCCCCGGTAAGGTCTTTGACCGCGCAGTCGGGAGCGGGAACCGTTATCAGGCCGGTTTTCTTACTGTAAGCCGCGGCGCCGTATTCGCCCAGGGTCAGAACGCCGATCTCGGCGCCCCAGTTGACGAATATTTTGCAGAGGTCTTCGGCGTCGGCAACTTTGACTTCACCGAAAATATGCCGGCAGTCTTCCAGCCCGCCTTTGACTATTTTAAAGTACGGAGTGATTTTTTCCAGATGAATTTCCTTTTCCGCTTGAGTAAACAGCGCGGCGGCGGACGATGCCCCACCGAAGCCGCTGAGTTCCATCGAAAGTCTCCTTTTACCCTGATCATAAAGGGCGCAGAGCAGCTCGTCGGTAATTTCGTGATCGACCGGACAGAGCAGAAAATAACCGGCGTCGAGATATTTATCCGGTAAATCCGCCAATGACCCGATCAGTTCCGCTTTATGAATGAAAGTGAGCTTTTTCCCTTCCGGAACCGTGTAGTCCAGGTAATTTTCGGTGCTGTGTTCCCCCAGCGCGACTCCTGATACGTCAATCCCGGCTTTTTTCAGGGCAATCACATGTTTTCCCAGATCGTATCCGGCCTTACTGACCATGCCGGTTTGCAGCCCCAAAGCCGCCGCCGCCATCGCCGTGTAAGCGCACGGACTGCCCAGCACCGGACCGAGTTTACTGCCGTCCTCATAAAAAATCGTTTCTTTCAGCAAATGCCCGATGACGATCGCATCATACATGTTGTCAGTTCTTTTCGGTTATATTGTTTTCAAATTTAATGGCTTCGGGATTGCCGCCCAACTCTTCGGCAATCGCCTTGGATACCGCTTTATCAGCCAGAATATGTCCGAGTTCCACCATCTGGATACCCTTTGCTCCCGCTTCTTTAATAATGCGGATTTCCTGCCTTATCCGGTCAGCCGTTTTTCGGTTCTGGGCTTGTTTGCCTTTGCAGTAAAAACCGATAAAAGGAGTACCGATACTATGGGAATAATATTTGTTTTCATCCTTTACTACAATTTCGCTGTACTTTCTTATTTTTTCAAATTTCCAGTGCGGATTAAAGAACCAGGCGACGGTCTGACCGCAATAGTCCACCGGCAACAGATTTCCATACAGGATATTGGGCATAAACGCCGGATAAATATGGCAGGTGGTTTTCAGATCGGGTTTAACCGATTTGGCATAAGCGACGACGGAAGCATAAAATTTGATAATGCATTCCTCGGCAAACCGGTTTTCAGCTTCTTTTTCCGACATTCCGGGACGGGAATCAATATAATTCTTTCGCAATTTACAACATGAAGGACAATAACAGCCGTGAAGATTGTCATATCCGACAAAATCCAACGCGATTCCGTTAAAACCTAAACTGATTGCTTGGTCAACCTTCCGTTTCGCATTTTTCAGGGCATCATTCTGATTAAAACAGGGTCTGTGCCCCTTATGGGCTATCACCTTACCGATGTCCTGCTCCAATGGTTCACCGCCGGCTTGAGAACTCACGGGAAAATT
Organism: Victivallaceae bacterium; assembly: GCA_028718375.1. Taxonomy (GTDB): domain Bacteria; phylum Verrucomicrobiota; class Lentisphaeria; order Victivallales; family Victivallaceae; genus JAHOYW01. Next base: position 2,021 of record JAQULZ010000182.1, read on the forward strand.
ACACTCCGTTTCCAATAACTGCTGCTTAACCTTGGAAGCAGGATTAATACAGTAATAGGATTCAATATTATGTTTACGGCATACCTCGACAAAAATTTTCGGAAATTTTGCCTGAGCCTGACTCCATTCCATGACATTGAAGCCCAGGTTCTTGGCTTGCCGGACGCCATATTCAATGTCCTGCTGATTGCCGCAGGGCAAAGTCCAGCACCAAGTCATTTTCCAGTTCAGTTCATGATTTGATTTCATTTCATCAAAAATCAAAAATCCCCAGCGTGACGGAAGATGACAATTAGCAACCCCCAACACCGGCCAGGTCCAATAGATATGCTTACTTCGTCTTCGCCGTTCCGGATCAAATTCCGGTTTATAAACCGCGCCGGCGTGAAGCCTCCATTTCTGTCCCGGTCTGGGTGGACAATCACCTTTTGAAAAAGGCTTTAACGCGGTCCAGGGAACGGCTATTTCCACAGTCCATCCCTGATCTTTATCTTTTGAATAGTTCAATGTACCCTGAATTTGAACGGCACTTTGCAAACCTTCACAATTCCAAAACCAATTATAACGTTCCGCCAGGACAAACTTCTTGCTGCCATTGAAGAATATACCCATTTTATTACATTCTTTTTCATTATTAGGGTATTTTAAGATTAGATCAGCCACATTATTGATCGGGTTGATATGTATTTCCACATAATTCAAACCGTCAGCGTCGGGATCGATAAACAATTTGACAAAGGCATCTCTATACATGATTTCGCTTTCTCCCGTCCAAGGCTCATGTTTCGGGAGTGGATGCCCCTGATAAGTCGAACCACGTTTCCTGTCACCGTAAAAAGCCACAACATTTTCATCAGGAATATTATATCCCGCATAAAGATATTGGTTATCCCAAAGCAGACGGGCAAAAGAAGGTTCTGGAGGAACAGAACCATCCGCCAAACCTCGAAAATAAATTTTTTCAGCCTGATTCCATACCGGTTCGGTTAAATATCCATCTATTTTGACAGAACCGTTCGGAATTTTCAAGCAATGACAAACCGGATTTTCAGGTTTTGACGAATCAACAAGATTTGCATTTCCGGCCCCTGGAGCTACTACCTGGCCCAAAAGCAAAATGCCGAGAATATGAATTAAATATTTCATAAAATACATCCTGTTGCCTCGCGATTCAAAAACCTTCTTTTGCGTCATCCCGTCAGTTTGCGGAATTAAATCAAACGCAAACTGACGGGGATGCCGTTTTTCGCTTTTTCTCCGCTGCGGCGTTAAATCACGCCGCTTGCAGCGCCCGCGGAGCAAGGCGCGCGTTATTAAAAAAACGCTTACCGTTCTCTTTTGCCGGCGATGAATTCATCCATTGCCGCCCGGGCTTCATCCTCCGACGGATACTGCACCGGGGCGCTCTTCGAAAGATAGGAGGAAGCGCTTTCCAGCACCCCGCCGATGCCCCGGTCCAGCGCCAGCTTGCAGCAGCGGATGCCGTCTACCAGCACGCCGCCGGAATTGCAGCTGTCCACCACCCGGA
>JAQULZ010000183.1 GCA_028718375.1 Victivallaceae bacterium
AGTAAATCATGGCGTAAAGCCGTGCAGACATGGTTACACAAAAATGGTCATATCAACATCAAAAGAAATGGAGAAGTGTTACCCATTTCCAATTAAACCACATCTCAGAATTAGCTTTATACTACAGACAAGCTCTCCGTTTTTTCTTTTTCCGAGCACAGGAACTTCAAGTTCCCAGCCGCAGAAAGCTGATAATATTTCAGCGAAAGCCCGGCCTTTTCCCTGGGACAAGAGTCCAAGCACATTTTCAAGGCAAAACCACCTGGGTTTGAGGCGATCAGCCAGGCGAGCAAACTCAAGCGCGAGGTTCCCGCGCGGGTCGTCAAGGCCTTTTCTAAGCCCCGCACAGGAATACGATTGGCAAGGTGTCCCCCCGACAAGCAGGTCGATTTCTCCGTCATAATCCTCCTTTGTGATCTTTGTAAAATCCCCCAGGTTCGGGATAATCCCGCCATCCGGGAAAGTTTCGATTTTCTTTTGCCACAGCTCACGCTGTTTACGATCTTTTTCCGTGTCCGCTTCCTCCGGTTCCAGTATGCGCTTCGGTTTTGTAGCCCCGAATTTTTGCATCAGCACCGCGCACGGGAACGGCTCCACTTCGGCAAAAAACGCCGTTTCCCAGCCCAGCGATTCCCAAGCTAAAGTCGCGGCTTCCACTCCGCTGCATATGCTTCCGTACCGCATTACTTCAGTTTCCCCTTTTTCTTCATTCTGACAATGCCGTCGGCGAGAATGGACGCGACTTCCTTTAACGGTGAATTATTTGTTTGCGTTTCTTTTTGCATAGAACCTCCTTTGAGATTTCGGCAGGGTTTGCCTTTCCACTCTGTATATACGAGACGGGACCGGGATTTGACCCCATCAAACTGGGGGTGGAAGCGTCTTTAATGAAAATTTCTTGCGGGGAACAACTTAAAAGACGGATTTACAGCATTTTTCGGGGCATCGACGGACTCATTATTTTGCGCTGGCCGGACATTGCCGGATTGAATTGGCCGCGCTGATAGGAACCCAGATCGATCCGTTTACGCGTCCGGAGCGGTTTTCCTGCGTTCCCGAATTCCGGCAGCGTCGCCCCCAGCATCGAAGCGGTGACCGCGCAGCCGACCAGGCAGTCGAGCCAGTGATTATCGCTGGCGTCCGGGCGAATTTTCCATTCATCCACCTTGCGACCATGGCCCTCGGTACGAACCCGGTACTCGGCGGTCAGGTGTTCCGCCAGAAGCTGATGGATAGTCGGCTGATTACCGAATAAGGACAGGCAGCCCTTATCTCCCATGGCCACCGCGAACCTGGCATGGATGAAACTTTTCCAGTAATTGGCGTCGAACAAGGCATGCCTGACCGCCCGTTTGCCCCGGACGTTCGGGATCATCCAGTTATGACCAACCCGGTCGCCGGGTTTTTTACGGTACTCGTTCATCGGCTTGGAACCGGCCCCGATATAACGTCCGTGGCTTGGCAGCAGTACCGCCGCGTGGGTGTTCTGGCGGCAGAACTGATAAATCACATCGGTAGTCTGTCCCCAGTTGGCGTCGATCAGGCAGCGGTCGATCTTCATCATCGCCCCGTCATCGCGCGGCCATTCCCGGCTTAAAAGTTCATCGGTAAGCGCCTCCAGTCCGGCGTAAACCGAACCCTCCAGCCCGGAACCCGGTGCGGCGTCCTGTAAAGTCGGATGAGCGTCCCGCAGCAGGAAATACCGCCGTCCCTGTTCGGGATAAACTCCATAGTCCACCACATAGCCCGAAAAACACTCCTCCCAGGCGGCGACCAGGTAATACAGCAGCTCTTTCTGGACGTCGATAAACAATGTCAGGAACGTTGCCCCGACCGGGATTACGCCGCGTTTCATATTGTTGAGCTTGGCGGCGATCTCCCCGGCAGGCATGATCGCGTCCTCGTTCAGATCCTCCGGCATCGGCTCGTTCTGATACTCGGCGAAAAACGCCGCCTCATCCTGGAACTTCAGGTTCATGGCATGCTGAATCGCGCTCAACTCGTCGTGATTATAACGCGCTTCCCAAGAAACGATGGCCCCCTTGTCCATTTCCTCCCGATGCTCCCGGTAAAATTCCGTGGCGTCCGAAAAGTCGCCCTTTTCACGCAGGCAGTCCGCCCGGATATCGGCATATTTTTCCCACAGTTTTTGATTATCCGGGAATTTGTACACCATTTTCGTGCGTTCGCCGTTCCAGTCGGGATGGGTTTTCTTGTCCAGTATCTGGTCGGCCATATCGCCCGGACGGATCACCGTACACGGCATGATCCCGGATATTTTCTGCCCCGGCCCCGCCAGCCCCAGCACATCGCCGGAAAGTACCCGCACCCGTTTCCTGGTCTGTTCATGGGAACTGGCCGATTCCGAAGTCTGCGGGTCGTCGATAATTACCAGGGAGGGCCGGACCGGCGTCGCGTTATCCGGGCGCTTGAATTTCATTCACCGGATACTCCCTGTGATCCCGGCTACCCGGATGATCGCGCCGGCCGCTTTGCTGCCCTCGACCGTCGGCAGGACAATTTCATTGGCCGTCCAGCTTATCATGGTGCGTTTTCCACAGTAGAGCTGCCCGGCGCAGCGGTTGGCGATACCTCCAAGGCACAGGATCGGGAACACTGCCTCCGGGAAGTCTTCTGCCAGCAGCTCGTTCCTCACAAATTCGGTTTTGATGGATGCGAGCATTTCCAGCGCCGCGGTCTCCGTAGCCGAGATCAGCACTACAAACTCCCGGTGCCCGTAAAGCATCGCCCATAAGCAGGCGCTTTCGGTTATCGTACTTTTGCCGGAACCGCGACTCATCGCCAGCGCATACAGCCCGCCCAGCAAAACCGCCTGTTCAATCCGCGCGATGGCTTTGAGATGATCCGGGGACCATGGCAGTGAATAGGTTTCGGGAAAATAGCATTCACAGAAAAGCCGGAAATTGCGCTCGCACATTTCCTTGCGTTCGGGATCAATGATTTCCGGCAGCGGCCCGATGTTGCGGCCGGACTGCGACTGCTCCGCCTGCCGCCGCCGTTCGGCCTCCCGGCGTTCTTCATATGAACGCGCCGACATATTGTCCCGCGGCGTATGTTTCTGATCGAACATCCAGGCGATATATTTGAGCAGATTTATATTTCGCGAATTGTCGGAAGCCGCGATGCGGAAGCCGACGCGGTTGAAATCCCGGTAAATTCGCGCCTGCGGCAACACGAAACCGAATTCTGTGGAGTTGATCAGCCGCGCCACTTCCACCGGGCGTATAGATGAGGGATTAATTTGAGGCATCGTCAGTTTCCTTTGCCAGATATGCGGCATATTTTATGAGGTTGAAAGTTCCATCGGGATTTACCGGAGCGCCGTTGGCGACGTCTTCTGTGACCGTTTCTTCCGAAGCGGTACGGCTGCCCGAACGCTTCAGGAGTTTGACCAAGTCGGAAATTGACAGCGCCGTGAGTTTTATTTGGGAATTATTCATAGTGATTTGCTTTTTATAGGATTGAAGTGTATACTATCAGTGTGCACTTTAACTGAAAGGTGATTTATGAATGCTA
>JAQULZ010000184.1 GCA_028718375.1 Victivallaceae bacterium
ATTATTTGAATTTATCAGAATTGAAAGCTGAATCGCGGTCGCGGAGAGGTAAATCAATGATTTGCTTAACGGTTTTCATATTTTACTTAAGTTATTTTGGGAATTTATAACCGATGAACCGGCTGAATACGTTATGGTTTTGTGCAATCGTCTTATTTTAAGCCAAACGGCAAAAATATTTATCTCATGGAGCTGGTGCATTTGAACCCAAACCGAAGCGCACGACGCGACCACAAAATAAGCTTGACCGCTTAGTGTCTGTAAGGAGCGGTTTATGCCGCGGAAAAATTTTACTGCGATTGAAAAAGCGGTACTCAGAACAACATTTGCGACATTAACAAAAAATCCGTCATTCCCAAGGTGAGATGACGGCTGAATCGGCCAAGGTCGTTCAAGGATCCGGAAGAAAAATCCTTTTTTCCCCCGAATCCGCAAAAGCTGTAAGCGGTTATTGAGTCGGTAAGGACGGATAGTAAACCGTATTGGCGCGCATATTGCGCAAATCGACGGCGTCGATTTTGATTCCGAGCAGATGGGTGAGAGAAAGGTGGAAACGGTTGATTTCGTTTTCGCTGAAATTGGCCGAAGTAACCGTGAACACCTTGGCCAGATTGGAATCCGCGGTGCCTTCCACGAGGTCGGCCGCGGCGAGCATGGTTTGAGGTATGTCCTGCGCCAGATTGTCGGTCAAGTCGGGTAAAGCGGACACTTTCGTGAAAATATAATTGCTGTTTGCGTCGCCGCTCAGGCTTTCCGAGTCCTGGTCCGAATTCAACTGCCGTTCGATGAGGCCGGCGGTATTGCTGCCGTCCTCCGATTCGGAACAGCCGACGATTTTATCGTCGGCCGTGAACGGATAGCCGTCTCCGCCGGCTTTCGGATTGCCGTAATCCCAGGACTGAATATTGTCTCCCGCTCCGCCGGTGACGAGCGGACTGCGGGAAAGCGTTTCGGCATTTCCCTTGGCCTGAATCAGTGCGCGGATATTCGAAATGCCCAGCCCGGCAATGAAAATCATTCCCAGCATGACGACCAGGATCGGGATCAGGCAGACGCACATTTCCATGATGGCCTGTCCCCGTTCGCCGGAAAATCGTTTCGTTTTTTTCATGAAGACCCTCCAGGCAGTCAAGCTTATGTCTTTATTTTACACTTCGATAACCAAAACGTTTTTAAAATTACGGAAAATCCGCAGGATTTTCTCGTCGTCCAGGGCTTGCCCTGGTCGCGCCAAGCGCGAAACCGTTCTTGGGTGGCGGGCAAAGCCCTGAATCATCCCGGGATAATTCACGCATTTGTCAAGTTTATTTTCTTACAGCTCCTATAAGCGCGACGGACCGATCCGCGTACCGGAAACGGTGCCGCCCGAACCGCCGGGCGTCCAGCGGCAGATCATCTGTTCATTGGTCACCAGGTTGCCGCTGCTGTCCCGCAGGATATATTTTTTCCCGGAGTAAATCCGCGTATTCCAGCCGGCGGACTTTTCCGTAATCGCGCTGGAGGCGCTTTCTTCCACGGAGGAATCCGTGCCCACCCAGATCTGCTGCAGCCAGCCGGCCCCGGACGGATTGGTTTCGGGATCGTATTTGTAGTCGTCACCGAAATAAGCGGACACATTCAGCGCGGCAGCGGTGTAATCGTTGTTCCAGCCGCTTTTCCGGAAAGTCGGATCCGCCAGGGTCTGCAAGGCGGTTAAATAACTCTGGGTTCCCTCCGGCGGCGCAGTGCCCGGATTGGCCAGGTCATCGACCTCCGAAAGCCAGATCAGAAATTTTTCCAGGTCGCTGAACTCAACCCGAAGCGGCCGGCAGCGCTGCATGGTACTCGGAATCATGGCCACATTGGTAAACACCGGCAGGATTATTACCGCGTCGGGCGGGGGGGAACCGTCGGATAAAGCGCCAAGCGGTTTGGCTACCGCGCCCCCGCTGTCGGTATCCGCGGAAGAATCGTTGCCTACTTTCAGCGTCTCTTCGGAAGTCGTCCGAATAAGGTCGTTCCGCAACGCTTCGCGGGCCCGTGCCAACTGGTCGGCAGCTCCGGATGTTCCTTCCGCGGCGGCCGGCCGGCTCATCCGGCTTTTATATTTGCTCATCAGTCTGATGTACTGGTAACATTCGGCGTAAGCCGTAGCCCCGCCGTAAAACATGCTTTTATTCAGGTCGCTGTATAAAAACATGCCGCGGCTCCAGTAATTCAGTCCGTCGTTATTCGGACCGCTGTAATTGAGATTTTCCGAAGTGCCGTCCGCCGCATAACGCGGCCATTTGCTGTCATAGGCGCACCAGTTGATCGACTGGAGGCGTTCCAGTCTGGCGGTACTCAGCGTTTCCTCCAGTGCCTTTTCCAAAGTCGCCTGTGTCACCGAACCGGTGAATTTCACGCCGAGAGTGTAGATTTCACTTTCCTCGGGAAAAGAAGTATGTTCGAAATCGACGTTCCACCATTTGCCGTTCCAGTAAGAATCGATGTATTTGACAATAGCGTTCAGATTCGGGTTGCACCAGGTTTTGTTCAGGATGGCGCTGTACAGCGTTTCGTCGTCCAGCCAGGGCGGATCGACGCTTTCAATGCCCGGGAAACGGCCGTTGGGACGCACTGCCAGCCCCTGCGACAGGATAAGTTTCAGCATGGCCACATAAGGTTCGCGCCATTTGTAATAATTGAGATACTCGGCAATATCCCCGTAATTGTAATACTCGCTCGAGGGATCGAGTTTGTCCAGATAATTGTTCAGGTCGCTGTAAACGGTTTTCAAATCGCCGGAGGAATCGGAAGCGTAAGTGTTGATGCCGTTGTTTTTGGCGGCCTGCTGCGCCGCGCCGAACGCAATCAGCGGGCCGCAGAATGAAATCCGGGACTGCATTTCGGTGAGGGTCTTGTCGGCGGAAGCGATTTTGGCCGCATCGTCGTCGCCGACCGTCGGAATGACGTCATCCGACAGCAGGGTGTCAGCGGCTTTGATCAGATTGATTTCGCCGATCAGATTGAGACTGCGCATCTGCCATCGGCCGGCGGCCAGGGCGGCAGCCTGTTCGGCGGTGTCGAGTTTTATTTTCGCGCGGATGATCGAATGCAGATCGAACAGAAATACGGCCGCGATCAGCAGAATGATCAGGATCACCACCGCAAAAATCAGTACCTGTCCGGTTTCCCGCCGTTTTTTGCGTTTTCCGTTCATTTTACTGGTCCAGATATAATCCTGCATGGTTGAAGGCGCGGGCTTCGCCGAACGGAATGTCCGCCTCGGTGGCGCCACCCAGGAACAGTCCCAGGTTTTCGCT
>JAQULZ010000185.1 GCA_028718375.1 Victivallaceae bacterium
CACCCCCTGCGGGGGCTTCGGCATTGCACCAGGTTCGCTTCGTTGAGCTGGAATTCGCTGTGGTGACCACAGCTTCATTCGCTCGCCTCGCGTCCCCGGCACACTGCCTCGTGCAATTTCCAGGCTAGCAGCTTTTTAACCGGCCGCTATTGAAATCCTTAATATTGCAGTTATTATTAAATAAGCGCCGCATAATACTTTTATGCCGCCGCTTAGTTTTATTATTTTGTTCAAGATATTTCCTTAGAGTCTGAAAATATGAATTCAGCCGATTATAAATATATTGACCTGGACGGCATATCGATTGCCTACACTGATTCCGGCAGCGGCCAGATTTTATTATTTGTCCACGGTTTCGCATCTTTTTCCTTCACCTGGCGGAAAATGCTCGGGTTTTTTCCGGAAAATCTACGGAAGATTACCATCGATCTTAAAGGATACGGTTATTCCGAAAAACGCTGCGATGATTTCTTATCGCCTTTCGACCAGTCCCAGATACTGGCTCAATTCATCCGCCGGCTTGAGCTGAACGATATTTACCTGATCGGGCATTCCATGGGCGGCGCTATCGCACTGCTGACTTTGTTCAATCCCGACATCAGGGAAAAAGTCCGCCGGCTGGTATTGATCGACACTGCCGGCCTGTTCCAGAAAATACCGGATTTCATCGATGACTTAAGCGTCGTGTCGCCCAGCAATCCGCTGCTGAAACTGACGGACGAAGACCTGATGGCCCGGCTGGTGCTTGAACAGACTTATTTCGACAAGGAAAAGATCACCGCGGAAATCATCCGGGAATACGCCGACGTCCTGCGCCAGAAAGACGCCAAAAACTGCCTGATCCGCGCCGCCAGACAAATCGCCATCGCCAATATCCGGTCGTTCCATAAAAAAATGACCCTCCTCAAACTGCCCGCTTTGCTGATCTGGGGAGAGGAAGACAATATTATCGACCTCGAAGACGCGTTCCTGTTTTTCCATGATCTGCCGGGCGCCAAACTGAAAATCATTCCGGCCTGCGGTCATTCCCCGCAGGAGGAGCAGCCCCGGAAAACCGCGGAAATCATCGCGAAATTCCTTCACCTGAAAACTGTTGAACCGGCTACCGAGCCGAGCCGGGCCGAAACAGAACCGTCAGCGGCGGAGGTTCCGGCAGATTCCGGCAAACGCGGAGAAATTTCCTCCCCGCCCGCCGGAACCGCCTCCGGAAACCCGGATACCATGCCGTCCGCCGCGGCCGAGGGCCATCCGCATAAGCTCAAGATGCGGCGGCTGTTCGACTACTGGAATCCGGGAACGATTGTACTGATGATTTTCATCAAATGTCTCCAACTGCTGAAAAAAATCGGCTTCAAGGCCGAAGAAAACGGCTGGCGCAAAGCTTCCGGGATTTTTATGCGCAAGGAACATGCCAAATTCATTCTCGCCTCCTTCCGGCTAACTTATGCCGGTAAAGGCAAGCCGCCTCCGGACCCGGAGGCGGCCAAAGAGCTGATCATTAACCGGCTGGCGGACTTTCTGCTTAAACATCCCGCCACCCATTGGGCCAGCGAAGCCGGGATTTTCATGAACCGGCGCAAAAAGGTTTTTTTCACTGACCTTACCGAAGTGCGGTTTTCCGCGGACGGCCGGATATTGAAACTGGTGCCTCATTTCGATACCACCCGGTCGACTTTCACCATGCTTACGGCCGAAACTATGGAAAAAACCCTGAAGCAAATCGTTTTTTACTGTAATAAAACCTACAATCTCCGGGATCCGAAACGGGCCCGGAAAATTTACAAGAAGTTATTTCTGTGGGTGATGTTTCAGCGCAATCTGTCCATGACCGGCCAGCACGAACTGCGGCTGTTCATCAGCCGGATTCTGAACGGGGCTTTCATTCAGTTCGAAACCCTGACCGACAATCCGAAATATTTTCTGAAGGAACGGCTGGCGACGCCGAACACCCGTTACCGCCGCCATCCGGGTTTCGGTCTGCTCAACATTATCTGCCGTTTTACGCCGGATCTGGCGGAGTCCGATCTCTGGTTTCAATATCACCACGTCCCCGTGGACGGGATGCCGATGCAGGAAATGCTCGAGGAACTGAAGGCCGAATGGGGCAGCTGCGGCCAGATCAAATATCCGGCGCTTTCCAGCCCGGCGGCGGAAATGGAATTATATGACTTCGGCCATAATATTTTCCGGGCCCGGATTTATCTGTGCTTTGACGAGTTTCTGGAACTCAGGAAAAAAATCAATGAAAAATATTATTCCCAAATGAGCGGCCCGGCGACCATCGCCAGTATGCTGGTCTGGGGGCTGGCACAGTATAAAGAGCTGCGCAACCGCAAATTCCTGTTCCCGGTGGACACTTCGCTGCTGGTCGATTACCCGCAGGACCGCGATATCAGCCTGGTCATCATCCGGCCGGGAAAATTCTTCGATTTAAAACACCCCCTGGAAGGTTTTCTGCGTTACCAGCGGGAATTCAACCGGCGGCTGTTTGCCACCCGGCTCGGCAAAAGCGAGACTTACGAACTGCTCGAACTTTACGCGCTGATTCATCCGCTGTTTTATTATTTCGCCAGCACCATTATGCCGAAAGCCATGGCGGAAGCGATCGGCACCGCCGGTCTGACCATCCTCCGGAACGCGGAAATGTTCATCAGTCCCCTGACCGACGTCCATTTCAACGGTTTCATCGCCATCGGCAATATGAAAATGCCCACCGAAGACGGCAGCACCGCCAGCGCGATAAGTTTCTGCGGCAGCAAGGAACATATCATGCAATATATTGAGGCGATGCAGAATCTCCCCGCCCATTGCCGTAATTTATTGAACGAACCCGCCGGAAAATGATTTTCATACCGAATTGCATCTAATAGCTAGTGTCGAGTCAAGCCTGTAAGGTCGGATTCCTGCGGTGCCGTTTTGCACCAAAACGAACCGTCGCGGCCTCGGCAGCGCACAGTTCCCGGCATCCGCAATAATTCCGATTTTTACTTGCTCTTATACTAATGAGCGATCAGTCATAGATAACGGCGATGGCGGATTTTGAGATGGATTTTGGTTATAAACCGCAGAGCGATAGAGAGTATCGCGCGAGGATTTATGGCAAAAATCGGCTCAAAAGAACCATCGAAATGTCTACGAATGAGAACGAATTGGTATTAGATTGCAAATCGGTATCAGAAACCGGTGAAGCGGTGCTCATGCTCATGAAGCCACCTGCGGTTGTCCCGAT
>JAQULZ010000186.1 GCA_028718375.1 Victivallaceae bacterium
AAGTATAGCACATAAATAATTATATTTCAATAGATAAAATCAAAATATATTAATATTATTATTCTGACTACATTTTAAAGAAAAATCTGAACTCAGCTAAGCTCAAAATAATCAAGTAAAATCCGTTGTTCGGGGACGTTTCTACTATTATCCGTGAACTGAAGAAACGCGGAATAGTGAAATGTCTGACTCCGGAAAAACTTACCGGCAGAATCTATTTCCTGACTAACTACGGCAGGCGGTTGGTTTGGCGTGTGTTCGCGACGGCAATCGACGCTGAGGAACAGAATTTCGACTGGAATAAATATTCACGGGTGCTGGCCGGCAAGACCAGAAAACATTTTCTGCTTGTAATGTACCGGCTGCGGGGATTTTATCCCGACGGTATCGGATTGGCGGTATTGAGGAAAAGACTTGGTAACCTTTACCCGTTGACCTTGAGCCAGGCGTTCTCTACGGTTCGGGATTTACAGAAAGAAGGCTTGACAACGATTAGCGGTCATGCCCGAAAAAGGAGCTCGAAACTTTACCGATTGACTTCAGAAGGCGTACAAATCGTGGAATATATCCTGCAAAATACCCAAAAAAAATCATGACCACGCTTTTTAAGGAAAATGTCTTTTTCACGTATGGAAGACGAAAACCAAATTAAACAAATCGCGTCCGAAGTTTCGAAAAAGGTTATCGCAGCTTTGAATGCCAAGTTCAAGGGGATACTCGAAAAACTGGAAGAGTATTCCGAGAAACTTGAAGAGTTCAAGGATACGCTGAACAAGACGCTGGAACGAATTTCCGAGCGCGACTACCGACGGGAGAATGATGATTTTTTTAATGCTTAGGCTTTCCCGGACAAAAGAGGTGAGATCATAATCACAAAGCGCACCTGGATAAGAAGCGGAATAGTGGAGGAACTTGATAAACGCCAGCAGCGTTTTCTGGATTTAGTCCTCGAAAAAATTAAATTTTATTATCGAGAATTATATGGCACAAGGGATTGTTATAAATATCCGTTGACTTTAACTTGTCTCAGTAAACTCCGCAATCGAAATACGACTGCGACGATTAATGCGGTGAGATTATTGGCAAATAGTGTCGGTGAGGGAGAGGACGAACCGCCGATTTCATATGATAGGGTGAGTTCGTTAAGGAATAATAGTCATAGAGCTTATCGTATATTTTTAAAGATAAAGTCATAAGTTTTTCTTTCCAGTATAATCAAAGTTTCATTAAATACGGTATTTTGTCGGATTTTTGATTTGAAAAGGCAAGATTTTGAGGATAGATTTTATTTGTCAGTATTTGCCAATGATGTTTTGAAACCGTGAAAAACCGTGATAGTCTGAGCGTAACGGTGCGGAAAATATAATTTTGCGGTCAAATTGCATATTTTTGTAGCAATATGCTTGTAATCAATGACTTGGCTTTGATGGATGTCTTGGAAATTTTGACAACCCTTTTTTAAAGTATATGTCGGAAATTTTTTCTTTCGACGCCTTTGCCCGGCCGGATGCGACGCGGCTGATTTTAGGCTCAATGCCAGGCGTTGCATCATTGCGCCGGCGGCAGTATTACGCCCATCCGCATAACTGTTTCTGGAGGATAATGGGAGAACTGCTGGAATTTGATTATCGGCGGGCTTATGCGGAACGCATCGAATACTTGCTGGAGCACCGGATCGCGTTATGGGACACGGCAGAACGCTGTATCCGGCCCGGCAGCATGGATTCCGACATCAAACAGGTCCAACCCAATGATTTTGAAGCACTGTTCCGGAAATGTCCCGGAATTGGCAAAATATTTTTCAACGGACAGACCGCCCATCGGCTGTTCCTGAAGCACTGCCGGCAAATGCGCCTGCCGGAAACCGAATTGATCGTCCTGCCTTCGACCAGCCCCGCCAACGCTTCCATTCCCTATTCCAAAAAACTCGAAGTCTGGCGCCAAATTAAGGAAAGGGTGGATTCATCACGAAATCCGGCATATTTACTTTATTAATTTTATGACGGTGGTATATTTGCTGAATGAAAAGATCATTAGTCCATCTGCCGCGCGAAAAAAGAGACGAACTCAAAGCCGTCGTTGACATTATTACAGAGCTGATTGACGCCGAGTTCATCATCCTGTTCGGCAGCTATGCCCGCGGCGACTGGGTGGAAGACCGCTATACCGCCGAGGACGGTATTACTTACGAATACAAGAGCGACTATGATTTATTGGTCGTCATTCAGGATCTCCCCAAATACCAGTATAAAGGCTACCGGAACCGAATTAAATACCGGGCACGGAAATTCGCCGGCTGCACCACTCCGCTCAGCATTATCCTGCACAGTGTCGATGAGTTCAGGCAAGCGATTAAAAACGGCGAATACTTTTTTGTCGACATCAAAAAAGAGGGAGTGATGCTGTACCGTTCCGGACGTTTCCGGCTTCCCGTCGCGCGTAAGCTCAGCAGCAAAGAACGCAAAAACAAGGCTGAAACGCATTTCAGGAATTGGTTTGAAAGCGCGAAAGAGTTTTATGATAATTTTCAGATGAATTTAAACCTTCAACGTTACAGCAATGCCGCTTTTCAGCTTCATCAGGCGGCAGAACGTTTTTATCATACGGTGCTGCTGGTATTCACCGATTACAAACCCCGCACTCATGACCTGGTTGAACTGGGGAAACGGGTCGATCAGCTCAGCAGCGGTTTCAAGGAAATATTCTCCCAAAATACCGACGAGGAAAAACATTTGTTCGAACTGCTCAAATGCGCCTATACCGAAGCCCGCTACAATATGCGCTACAAAATCACCCGGGAGGAACTGGAATATCTGGCGGAGCGGGTAGCAATGCTGCGCCAGCTTACCGAAGAAGTCTGTCGAGCGAAAATAAACGGTTTCACGGAATGAAAATCATCAGGTTAAAAATTTTTCGTGTATTTCGTGGTTAAAAATCACCGCTTCCGGAATGCCTATGGTTTTTTATAATCCTCGAGATTGATGTTCAACAGGTTGATCTTATAATGGAGGATGCGCGGCGTAAGCCGGAGCTGCCGGGCGGAGGCTGCCACATTGCCGCGTTTGAGTTTAAGGGCGTCAATAATCAATCCCCGTTCGAACGAATTGACCAAGGTGGCGAAATCGGCATCTGTTTCCGTATGCCGTACCGTATTGGCCAGTCTCCGGTCAGTTTGCAGTGAAGGCGGTAAATTGTAAACATGAATTATATTGTCGGC
>JAQULZ010000187.1 GCA_028718375.1 Victivallaceae bacterium
AAACCACGACGGTAAGGACAGAAGCCGGAATGCGCCGCTGGACAACAGAGTCGGTGGCGCGGGACCGATTACTTTTGAAATTGCTCGGCATGTCTGAATAGTGTAGCAATTATCCGACTTTCAGGTTCATATAAGATTTTATCACTAATTCTCGAATTAACTTATCATCGTCCGGTCCGAAGCCAAAATATATATGTAACGCCGGCTTCCTTGAGAAAATACGGGGAATCGATTTTAAAACCCATCTCAAGGTATTTTGAGATGAGATAATACTAATTCGTTCTCATTCATAGACATTTCGATGGTTCTTTTGAGCCGATTTTTGCCATAAATCCTCGCGCGATACTCTATATCGCTCTGCGGTTTATAACCAAAATCCATCTCAAAATCCGCCATCGCCATTATCTATGACTGATCGCTCATTAGTATAAAGGAAAGTTTACCCAAGGAACAGCAAGCAGAATCCGGGGCGGGATCGCGGAATGCGCAAACGCAGTCCATTAGCCTTAAACGGACCTGAACCGGTCATTTCAGGCTACACCGATTTTTTCAATTCCTGCCGGCTTTCCAGATTCCGCAGCAATTCTTCAAAATCCATATCACGGTTAACATCAGCGTCTCCGGACCGGCAAAGTTCTTCCATAATATGTTTTCCCAAAGTTCGGTAACTTTCAAACTGGCTTTCAGAAAAGAATTGATCCTGGGTTGTTTCATGCGGGAATTTTGCATGTGATTTGCTGTAGCTGATGACATCAAGGGCTTCCTGGCTGCACATGCCGGCTTTTATATAGATGAGGTACCCGTCAAGGGCTTCGGCATCGACCTCGCCATATTTGATTATTCCCAGCGCGCAGCAATGCGCGTGTTGGGGCGATTCGACCTTGAAATCATGCATTTCGATCGAAATTCCCAAGTCTATGCGGATTTTTCTGACGGCGTTTCCCAAATCTTCCAATTTGTAGTCCGGATCACATCCGGCATCGCTGACGACGATGATATGACAGCGCCGCATGACCATCTCGTACAAGCCCAGGTTCTCAAAATGACCGCCGTCAGACAAATATACCCAAGAACTATCGTCATTGGTATTGCCGATGGCTTCATTCACCAGCGACTGGAATGAAAGCGGCAGGATATTCCTCCGTTTTCCCGGGTTGCGCAGCCAGCAGCCGAGCCGGACATTGAACAGCGTCAGCAGAAACGCCACCGGTATCGAAGAATGGTAGCCCATGTTGGGACTGACGGCAGCGCCGGAAACCGCCAGGGCGGTACCCAGGCTGACCGGGCTCGGGGCACTGCCCGTAAAGTAATTTTCCGTTTTGCAGTAGCCCAGGCGCCGATTGCCGCAATGCAACGGCGAAAAGGTAAAACTGTCGGCTTTCCGTTCCGTCCAGGCGGCGTTATTATTTTCCACCAGGTTGAGGGCGGTATTGATGACATGCAACATTTTGGGCTGCGGCTGCAACGGTTTGATGAAATCGGGATAAGCTGCGCTCAACATTGTCCGCTTTACTGAAATGTCATTTTCAGGGAGAACGGCTGACCGTTTCTCCGGAGGCTCCGGCCAGTAAGCAAACCGTGAACTATCCTCGTTGAACAGTGTTTTTTCGAAAAAACAGGATGTTTTTTTCAGATATGACCGGATTGCGGATTTATTACTGTCGCCGTTTCCCCGGGAAAACTCGACTTTGCAGATAATACGGTTAAGTGCGCTTACCAGGCATTCCCGCAACAGGGTTATTTGTCCCGGCAGCAAATCCGGACTATTCATATTGAATATCCCCTTATCATCTTTTTCCAGGTGATAATACACGAAACGTTTTATTTCGCCGGAATCCTTGTCAATATTGCTGATTGCCCGGAGCATCCCGGCCGGATCGCTAATATCATTCACCTTCAGCATTCCATGCCTCAACTGGTAAAACCGCGGATTGTCATTGTAGTCAAAACCAGTGAACCAGTTCGGAGTGCGTTGCGGCCTGCTGGGGCTGAGGTACGCCCGGATCAGGCGGTTGCGGTAGAGTCCGTGCAAGGAAAAGCGATTGCTGTCAATAATGATTCCGAACATAGCCGAGATCAGCAGCAGGATCAGCAGGATGTACAGTATTTCGTCAGCTCCTCGATTGCGAACATTCAATAAATCCTTGCTTATGGAATTCCATGATATGTGGTAAAAAAGATAATCGTTGAAAAACGAAAGCAGCAGACAAAGCACAATCACGGCTAACGGTGCAGCGGTTTTGGCCGCCAGGTCACGCCAGGTCATCCCGCTTTGGGGAGATGCCGGGCTTTTGGCGCTCCATCCCAGGACGAGGGCGATTCCACTGGCAAGGCCGCCAATGGAAACCGTGGCAATCCATGCTTTCGTCTGGACGAACAGCCATGGACTGAATAAAATCAAAGAGCTGATTCCGGCCCAGACAACCGCCATTCTTAATACCGTTCCGGCAAAGCGTCCGAGCCATTCCAGGTTTTCCTCCTGAAGTTGTTTGGAATTTAACGTGAACGGCAGATACAAGGTCATGATCAACAGGAAGATCAGCAATACTACGGGTACGGCGAAACAGGTATAGATTTCCGGATAATATTTCTCTTGTCCCTTCGCTTTCCGGGAGTCCCGTTTATGTTCGACAGCCCCTCCCGCACTCGTCGTCGGAGTTTTTCCGGCGTTTACCGTTGCCTGGACGGATTTGCCGGCAGCGGAACAGTTATAAGCGGATGATATTCTCGATTTCTGGATTTTTTCCGGGCTGGGCAGATAATGAGTAAAAACTTTCCATAAAATTACCCCGCCGGCTGCGCCGGCCAAAATAATCAGAATGATATTTGCCAGATTTTTGCTCCATTCAGTTCGCCATAATTTAACGGAAGAATGTATCCATACCCAGATCAAAGAGATGATTCCGCTGACAATAATCAGGCTCATACCAATCCCGGCAGCCTGCACGATGTTTATTCCGCAGGGATTCCATGCCCGCAGGAGGGAAAAGCCGAACGCGGCAAGCAGCATGGGGAGCAGGCACATGCATGAAAGTCCCAGTTTGGTCCGGCGAAAATAATTTCTTTTTTTTGCCGGATATAATTCATCTATACTAGTTTAGGTTGAAATATTAACTTTTTATACTATATTATCTCATTGTTTAAATTTTAACAACGAGGTAAGTGTGATAGCGATAAAATTCACCAGGAATGAAGTTGAAAAATTACGAAATGAG
>JAQULZ010000188.1 GCA_028718375.1 Victivallaceae bacterium
CTTCATGATAACCTGTTGGGTTAAGTTTTTATATTAAAGTTGTAAGGAACATTAATATAACACACTCAACAAGTTATCTCTAATTGAAAATCAAATAAATCCTGATTTTTTCACGGATTCAGGAATTAAATTGTGGCTAGATTTTGACAGAACCTCGGCTCAAATAAGGAAAACGTTTATGGCAGTAAAATCCGCCACCCTTTCGGAACGCGTCGCTTCCGAGCTTTTATCGCTGATTACGGTCGATAAGGCCTTCCGGCCCGGAGACAAGCTGCCCAATGAAAATGTGCTTTCCGCGCGGCTTGAAGTCAGCCGCGCCACGCTGCGGGAAGCGATCCGCACCCTGGTTTCGCACCGGGTGCTGGAAATCCGGCGGGGGCAGGGGACTTTTGTCGTCGACCGCTCCCGCCATGAACATCCTTTCAGTCTGGATGAACTGTCCCGGGTGCAGATCAATATCCGGGATTTATATGAACTCCGGCTGATGTTCGAGCCCCAGGCGGCGTACTATGCCGCCGGACGCGCTTCGGAATCGGAAATAGAGAAAATCCTCTATTACGGGAAACGCGAAGAGGAACTGATCCGGGCCGGGAAAAACCGGACCGAAATCGAACAGTCTTTCCATCAGGCCATTGCCCGGGCCTCGCATAACGAGTTCGTCGAAAAACTCATGCCCGTCATTCATAAGGCCATTCATGACGGCGTCCTCCTTTCAGCGGCGGATGAGGCCATGATCCGGCAAACGGTAGCCGACCATAAATTGATTATGGACTTTATCGCCGGGCGGGACCGGTTGGGAGCGCAGACCGCCATGCGGCTGCATATCATCCACGCCATGCGCGGCTTCGGTATTCTGAAAGATGAAGATGAACTGCAATAATGAACCACGAAATACGCGAAATAGACGCCCCCCCAAAAAAAAATGACATAGTCCAGAACTTGTTCTGGTCGGTGGTCCAGCGGCCGAAAGCGCTGGCCGCTCGTCTCCAACGCGCGGAAGTAATAGCGCAACTTGTTGCGCCTGATAAAGTACCGCTCTCGCTAAGCGATGTCCGGAAAAATCAGCGGAGCGTATTTTTTCCGGATGTTGAGCGGGCGAGCCGGACGAAAAACACTGTTTTTTCAATAACGGCGACTTTTTCGGGGCCGTCGAAATACACGAAAAAAATAATCTTTTAAAAACCCTTTCGTGTATTTCGTGGTAAAAAATAATAAAAGTGGGGGCGTTTTCGGATGGAAGTTTTGAAATTAGCTTGATTTTTTGTTGATTTTTGTTGTCATACAATATATATTATCATCAGACAACCAAATCAAATATTTAAGGATTTTAACTATGGACGGTATTTTGGAATGCATCGACAAAGCTCCGCAGCGGGCTTTGTTCAACGCGCTTGGTTTGACCCGGGAAGAGCTTGCCCGTCCGTTGATCGGGATAGTCAGTTCCTGGAACGAGATTGTTCCCGGCCATATCAATCTCGACAAAATTGTCGAGGCGGTAAAAGCCGGGGTACGGATGGCGGGCGGAACGCCGTTCGGGTTTCCCGCCATTGCCGTTTGCGACGGTTTGGCGATGGGGCATTTGGGCATGAAATATTCCCTGGTTACCCGGGAATTGATTGCCGATTCCACCGAGGCAATGGCGCTGGCGCATGGTTTTGACGCACTGGTGATGGTGCCGAACTGCGATAAAAACGTTCCCGGTTTGCTGATGGCGGCCGCCCGGCTGAATATTCCGGCGATTTTCGTCAGCGGCGGACCGATGCTGGCCGGCCGGCTGGACGGCCGTAAAATCAGTTTTACGGATATGGCGGAGGCGGTCGGCGCCTGCCGGACCGGCCGGATAAGCCGGGAAAAACTGGAAGCGTTTGAAATCAGCGCCTGTCCCGGCTGCGGTTCCTGTTCCGGGATGTTCACCGCCAATTCAATGAACTGTCTTACGGAAGTGCTCGGCATGGCGCTGCCCGGCAACGGAACGATTCCCGCCGTTCAGTCCGCGCGGCTTCGGCTGGCGAAGTATGCCGGGATGAAGATCATGGAACTGCTGAAAAAAAATATCCGGCCGCGTGACCTCATGACGGCGGCCGCATTTAAAAATGCGTTTGTTATGGACATGGCTTTGGGATGCAGCACCAACAGCATGCTTCATTTGCCGGCGGTCGCTCACGAGGCCGGGATCGAACTCAATCCCGACACGGTCAATGCGATAAGTGAAAGCACGCCCAATTTATGCCGGCTTTCCCCGGCCGGCGGCCACTATATCGAAGACCTGAACGAGGCCGGCGGAATTCCGGCGGTGATGGCGGAAATCGATAAATTGCGGCTGCTGCGAACCGATTTGATCACCTGTACCGGCAAAACGGTCGCGGAAAATTTGCGGGGTGTGGTCAATCGAGACCCGGAAGTGATTCGACCGGCGGAAAATCCTTACAGTCCGACCGGCGGGATAGCGGTGCTGCGCGGCAATCTCGCTCCCGATTCGTGCGTCGTGAAACGTTCCGCCGTTGCCCCGGAAATGCTCCGGCATGAAGGCCCGGCGCGGGTGTTTGACTCCGAGGAGGAAGCCATGGAAATCATCAACGGCGGCGGAATTGTTGCCGGGGAGGTGGTGATTATCCGCTATGAAGGGCCGCAGGGCGGCCCCGGAATGCGCGAAATGCTCAACCCGACCGCGGCGATTATCGGACGCGGCCTGGGCGGCAAAGTCGCCTTGATTACGGACGGCCGGTTTTCCGGGGCGACCCGGGGCGCGGCGATCGGACATGTTTCGCCGGAAGCCGCGGTCGGCGGAAACATTGCCCTGGTCCGGAACGGCGACTTCATTCAGATCGATATTGAAGCGAATACGGTCAACCTGAAAGTCAGTGACGCGGAACTCGCCGAAAGGCGGGCGCAATGGAAACCGAAATCCGCTGCGGCAAGCGGTTATCTGGCCCGTTACGCCGCCGCGGTAAGTTCCGCCGACCGGGGCGCGATATTGAGATAAAACCCGTGATTTTTTCATTTCGGAACCAATTTTTAACGGTTCCCTGAATGTTTATACCAAGTTGCGGTCTTTTTTTATCCTTTCCCTGAATCCGTGAAAGAATTTCCGGATTTCTCTTTTGTTTGATTTTACGGCTGAAAAATCAGCCGAATAACTTGATTTCAGCGCTTATTTTCCGTTACCGGGAATTGTTTTTCTCTTTTGTCCCCG
>JAQULZ010000189.1 GCA_028718375.1 Victivallaceae bacterium
CGGCAGAAGGCACGAATACGAAAATCCGTATGGCCGCCGTTTCCTCTACTAAAAATTATTTCTCAAAATTCAGGAGGCATTTATGCAAATCGAACAAAAGAACATCAACGAAATCATTCCGTATGAACAAAATCCCAGGCTTAATGACGACGCGGTGGACGCGGTCGCAAACAGCATTAAGGAATTCGGCTGGAGGGTTCCGATCATCGTGGACAAAGACATGGTCATCATCTGCGGACACACAAGATTAAAAGCCGCAAAACAGCTTGGCCTTACGGAAGTTCCGGTGCATGTGGCGGCCGATCTGCCGCCGGAAAAAGTCAAGGCGTACCGGATCGCGGACAACCAGACCGGGAATATCGCGGAGTGGGATTACGACTTGCTGCCGCTGGAACTGGCCGATCTGCAAAATATGGATTTTGATCTGTCATTATTGGGATTCGACGCCGATGAGTTGGATAAGCTGCTCAACGGCAACGAGGTGGTAACCGAGGGCATGACGGACCCGGATGAAGTTCCGGAAGTTCCCGATGAACCAGTCAGCAGGCGCGGGGAAATTTATCAACTCGGCAATCACCGGCTGATGTGTGGAGATTCGACTGAGAGTGTTGACGTTGAGGCGCTGATGTGCGGTGAACAGGCGGACATGGTTTTTACCGATCCGCCTTATGGAGTAAGTTACCGGGGCGTGAATAATCCGGATGGGCGCGAGTGGGAAGTCATCGAAAACGATGATTTGCGCGGCGACGCCTTATCCGAATTCCTGCTGGCGGCTTTCAGGAATATCAAATCCCGCCTCAAAAGCAAACGGGCATTTTACATCTGGTATGCGTCGAGGAACCATATCCAGTTTGAAACCGCCATTTGCGAGGCCGGGCTCAAATCCAAACAGGTGCTGATGTGGAACAAGGGAATGATTCTGGGGCATTCGGATTATCACTGGGCGTTTGAGCCGTGCTTTTACGGCTGCCACGCGGATGAAAACTGCGAATGGTTCGGCGACCGCTGCCAGACCACCGTCTGGGATATCAAACGCGACAACACCGCCGATTATATGCACCCTACGCAGAAGCCGACGGCGCTGGCGCAAAAGGCATTGTTCAATTCTTCCCGTTCCGGAGAGATCATCCTCGATCTGTTCGGCGGTTCCGGAAGCACGCTGATCGCCTGTGAGCAGACCGGCCGCAAGGCGTACCTCATGGAATTCGATCCCAAATACTGCGACGTCATCCGCAGACGCTGGGCGGAATTCACACACGGTGAAAACTGCGACTGGCAAACTTTAACCCCGAAAATACAAGGAGAGACCGGATATGAATCAAAATAACTTGAAGCTATCTCCCGCGGAAGCACACATCTTTCGCAAAAACATCCGGGCGATGAAGCTCAAAACCCCGAAATGGTTTGAGCTGCTGAGCAACGCGGAACTGGCCTCGGCCTGCAATACGGCAAAAAGCCATCACGTCTCGGAGGAAGTCAAAAAAGCCCTGGGAAAATTATGCGGCTTTGCCGAAGAGGCGATTATGATCCACCGGGTGGAATACCGATACATAAAACGCTTTCACCCGCTTGATTACTACAGCCAGCAGAATTTTCATGCCGCCAACCGGCATCTGTGGGAAAACGCCAAATCCCTGGCGAAAACCAGATCGTTGTGGTGTTCGCCGCGCTGCTATTATCGGATATTGATTGCCTGGCATGTCCGGCACGTAGCCGATGAATGGGGGTACGAAGAATGGATAATGTAGTCTTGACCGAGGAGAATTAATAATGGTAACGCAACTGTAGAATCCAGAGCGTATTGTCCTGGACTTTGTAAACAAAACGGTTAGTCAAATCTATGCGCCTTGACCAGCATCCGGTCAGGGCAAAACGCAGGGGTTCAGGCTTGCCGGTTCCGGTAAAAGGACTGCGGGTGCATTCCTCAATAAGCTTGATAATGCGTTTATAGGTTTTTTTGTCCTGTGTTTGCCAGTAAGTAAAATCATCCCAGGCTTCCGGCGTGAAACAGATGTTAAGCATCGGCCAGGTCCTTCAGGCTTTTGGATACGCCTTCATTATTCCTGGCATTTTCAAGGGATTTCAACAGACGCCTGGCGTTTTCGGGACTCTGCATAAGATAGGCGGTTTCCTGCATCGCTTCGTAATCGTCAAGCGAAACCATCACCACGGAACGGGAGCTCTTTTTCGTAATAATAACCGGGGCGTGATCCTGGCATACCCGGTCTATGATTGCGGCCAGATTAGACCTCACACTGGAATATGTTATCGCATTCATATCTAAAATCCTTATTTGTTGTACAAGATATTGTACACCATAAACCCATAAAATACAATAGCCAATCGAGAGAAATATGAATAATTCTCAAGTAAAACTTACGGCGCTGTCGATTTCCGACCTGGTCAAACTCCTGAAGCGTTCGGGCAGCCGTACCGCTTCGGAAGAGACAGTCAGGAAAGATGTCGCTAACGGCGCGCCGGTAAACCCGGACGGAACTTTCAACCTTATAAAATACGCCGCATATCTGGCAAAGGAAACTGACGATGCCGCAAATTAACCCCTCTTCGATGCGCCCGGTGGAAGTGGCGCGCCTAATCAACTCCACAGAATTCGGTTTTGTGCTGCAGCAGGCGCGGATTTACCGGGATTTCAACCGCGTGGGCTTCCGCATCGCGGCTTCCGACAATTCGCGAAATATAAATCTGCTCAAATATATCGCCTGGATATTCGACCAGAAGCACACACAACAGAATGCTGTTTCCGGACGTTCATACGAGGAGCGCCGGGAAGCCGAACGGCGGCGGCAGGCGGAGCAGTCGCAGTCCGGCCGCAACATTGGCCCGCTGCCGGAAATTGTCGATCCTGAACGCAAAGAAATGTGCGAACGCAACTTCCGGCTTTTCTGTGAATGTTATTTCCCCGAAACCTATTCTCTGCCGTGGTCTCCCGATCATCTCAAAGCCATCGCGCGGATTGAACAGGCGGTTTTGCTGGGCGGGCTGTTCGCGCTGGCTATGCCTCGTGGAGCGGGAAAATCGAGTTTGTCTGAAACCGCCTGTTTATGGGCAATGCTTTACGGGCACCGGGAGTTTGTGGTGTTGATCTCGGCCACCGAGACGGCGGCGCTGGAAATGCTCGAATCCATCAAAACCGATTTTGTGAGGAACGAGCTG
>JAQULZ010000190.1 GCA_028718375.1 Victivallaceae bacterium
TATCCTTGAAGCATTTCATGATTATTCACTCCCCGATGAGCCGCCTTCCCAGCTCGGTTCGCGCTCAGAGTTGGCGGACGGTTTGACGCTCACCGCATAGTTGATCACTTCCTCCAAGTCCTCGGTACGGTTGAATGAGATTACCTCGAAATCGGCGTCCAGCCCGACTCCGCCGGTTTCCGCGTCGGCAATGAACAATGCAATCGGCGTGTCATTGAAGAACGCGTTCTGGATTGCCAGAAATCCGGCGTCGCTGGTATCCCCGGCCAGCGTGAATTCCACCGAGGCGTCCTTCAGTCCGGAAAGGACTTTTTTCCAGCCGGATGACCGTACCGCGACCTCGGCGCTGCCTTTTTCAATATTCAGGGAAACCGAATCCTGGACATGTTTGAGTTCCGTCGAGGCCGTCGTCCCCGCGGTTCCATAAAAAATCTTCGCTTCAAATCCTATTTTGTACATAGAAACCTCCATGGTTATATGACCGAACTCCAGAACTTCGGAATTCTTTTCTCGTTTTCCTTCAAAGCAGGCCCGATAAAACTTCGTTTCGGATATTTTCTGCCGTAGTATTTACCCCCGAATTCATGGGCGCTGCCGGAACGTCCCGCAACGGAATAAGCCGGGCCGATAACCGCCGTCATTCTGGCCTTGTCCACCTTGTAGAGCAAGGCCCGTTTCAGCAGTCCGCGCCGGGTGTGCGGCGGAGTGCCGGCGGCGGATTTCCCAGGGCTGCGCCGAATACTGTGCCTGGCGGTCAGCCGGATCGCGGCGGCGGCATGATTCAGACTCTTGAACGTTCCGGCCTCAGCCTTTTTCCTGACTTTCCGGGCATTAAACCGGGAACGTCCCCGCATGTTGAACATCTCAGGTCACCCGGAATTTCAGCGTGACGACGCTGGTAAACTGCCGGTATTGCCGGAGGTGTTCGGGATCGTAAATCGGTTCATTTTCGATCCCGACGCACACCGCTTTCTGGTATTGCGCCAGCCGTTTGCGGTCGAAAATCCCGGCAATTTCCTCGACCAGTTGCAACAAGGCCGTCAACTGCTCAGGATCGGCGGTTTTTTTCTGCACCCCGATGTCGATCTGGACTTCTTTCGCTGATTCCAGCCGGGTCGCCCCGGAAATCTTGAGCGACTTCGGAACCACCGTCACCTTAAGGTCTTTGAGGTCTTTCAACTCGAATTCCGGTTTCAGGTTGACCTCGGCAGTAAATTCCATTGAGAGATTTTCTGCGGCATTGAGTTCCGCGGCCACCGCGTCGGCCATGTCGATTAAAAGCGGCATAACTCACCTCGCGACATTGGCGACGATCGAACCGATGGCGGCCAGCAACGCCAGCAGCGCCGCGCCCGCCGCCGAGAGCATGATCCGGCGGATTTCCTCGGCGGGATGGCAGGGCGGATGATGATGAATGTTATGATCCGAAAAATGCACATTAATCATGCCTTTAAGTTCGGCAAGACTCTGGCGCATTTCATTCACCACGTTCCAGATATCTTTTAAATCCGGGTTGTCATTTCCGTTCGGCATCAGTTTCTCCTGTAAGTTTCGTGTGTATCCGCAGAATCTGCCGGCAACTGTCGGAGTAACGCCACTCCGGCTCATTGTTGGGAGCCATTACCTCGTATATGAAATCATTCTCCTCGATCTCATCGCCAGGTTGGGGGAGAATTCGGATGTTATCCAACACCAGATCGGCGGCGCTGATGAGGTAGTCCCGGCTCTCGATATGCTGGAAACGGCCGTAGTCATCGATAACTTTAAACACCGTTTTACCGACAGTTGCCGGAACCTCGGCGGAGTCACTGCCATGCCGGTAAATCACCGGCACGGTCAGATGAATTTTCCGCTGGGCCTCCAGCCAGGCAAGACTTTGTTCCAGCATTCCCATTATTCAGTCGCGATCAGTCCCAGCGTCCGCAACGCCGCCAGGATGGAATCGATTTTGCCGTTGTTGGCTTCAACGTCATCCTTGAGGGCGTTATATTCCGTGCCGACGGTGGCGAAGTTGCTGTTGATCGTACTTGACTGATCGGCGGAGGAAGTGTCGCCGACCGCCGCCAGTTGATGGGCGCTGCTGGCCGTGCCGCCGGACTGGTCGTCGATATCCTCGGCAGTGGCCGCGGGATCGGTGATGGCGTCCGCCGCGCTGGTCGGCACATCACGGGAAACGTTGATGATCACCCGTACCAGGGAATCATCGTCACCGGCGGCAATGACGGTTTTGCCGAGATATTTGTTATCCCCGGCAGTGGTGGTTACCTGTGAATTTTCCGCGTCCCAGAACACTATGGTTCCGGCGGCAATCGCCGTGCTTTCACCCGTCGCTTTCGGAACATCAAACACTCCTACCAGGGCCAAAGCACCCAGTTCTCCAGCCTTGATATCGAGTTTGGCGATCCCGACCAGATCGCCGATGATCACCACATCTCCCGCCGCCACATCGGCTTCGGGAGTAAAATCGATGGAATCGCCCCTTTGGATATATCTTGCAGTCATGAAATTTCTCCTGAATTAGAATTGAAAGTTTAAGAATTCCGGAGCCGCAACGCAGAACGCGAAGCACGCCCCGGCAACCCGTTTGTCAGGGCTTATTCTCCGGCGCCTTTGACCATACCGCGATAGTCCTGTTCCCGGACGCCAAGATCGAAATAGACCCGGAACCACATGCCCAGCGTGTTGAAGTCGGTCTCACCGTGTTCGACCGTCGGCGTGCGCCTGCCTTTGAGAAACCCGATCTCAAACGTATCGATCTGGTTCGGGCTGCCGAACAGATACCATGCCTTGTCGCTGGAACCGGTGTATTTCGAATTTGCCAGATACGGCGAACTGATGACCGTAAGATTCTCATCCGCCAGCGCATTCAGCGCCGGGCGCAGCGTGCTTTCGGAACCGCCGGCAATAATCAGCGCGGCGCTCCTGGTCAGTTCAATCGCCCAGTGTTTCAAAGCGGTCGGAACCAGAAGGAACCGCGCTTCGACATTGATCGGCTGGCCGTCGGCGTCCGTCTGATCCAGAAAGACCTGGATCGCCTCGGCCAGCGAGTCCTTGGCCAGGGCGCT
>JAQULZ010000191.1 GCA_028718375.1 Victivallaceae bacterium
GATGTGGCGGAACTGGCCACTATCCTGGGACATTCGGAAAAATATGTCCGCTTCCGGGCCAGTCTGAACAAGCTTACCGACGCCTGGAAAAAAGCCATGATCAATGAAGAGTACCCGTTCCTGAAGGCCGGTCATTATGAAGCGATCAGCCGCTTCCCGGAATCGGTACAGGATAATATTAAAAAGACCTATTTTTTGAACCGTTCTATTTCCGTTAAGGAGCTTATGGAGGATCTGGATAAAAGATACAGCCGGCTGCTGGCCCGCGCGCCGTTCGGTTGTGACGGCTGCATGGATTGCCCGAAATGTTCCAATAAGGAACCCTGGCTTTTCGAGGAATTGAAAGACGACAAGGACTGCAGCTGCCTGGATCCGGATTGCTGGGACAAGAACGTAGCGGCGTTCGTCAAGGCCGAAGTGAAGGAATTACGGAAAAACCAAATGCGGCACCCCGTTACCGGCAACTCCATCACCCTGGTCTGCAATGAATATTTATATAATGAAAAACCGCCTTATACCGGCGCATTGAATAAATACGATTACGAAATGCTGGAAATGCTGGCGCTGACCGGAATCGGCAAAGCCAACGCTTTTATTGTTTCCGGTCCGGATACCGGACATTACTGCCGGATCCGGATAAATGACCGTCCCGCTGCGGAGCCAGCTAAGCCGAAAACCGTCCTGGATAAACGTGAGCAGCTGCAGAAACGCCGGGTCAAGCGCGCGCTGGTCAATCTGTACGGCAATATCGAGGCACAGAAGAATAAGCTGGCACGGCCGAAAGATGAAACGCTGCTGAAACTTTACTCGCATTTGTCCGTCAATCATAAACATATCTCTCAAATTGCCGCTTATGAAAAGCGGAGTCCGGACAAATTGCGGGACGAACTCTGGCAAATCATCCTGGACAATATCAGCAGCGGTCTGAAAGCTTATTCGGAAAATACGCTGGAGGGTATTGAAGACAAGGCCGGGCGGGATGTCTGCAAAGTCCTGGGATTTTCCTGGGATGAATTTATCACGGCCGCAACCGAGGAAATAAAAACCCCGAAAAGCCTGGCGGAGGAGATGTAAAATGAAAGTATTATCAGTACAACAGCCCTGGGCATGGGCGATAATTGAGGGTTTCAAAGATATTGAAAACCGAAGCTGGCAGACCAGTTACCGGGGAGGCCTTTTGATCCATGCCGGGAAAAAGTTTGATCTTGCCGGTTACGACTGGATCCGGGATAATTTTCCGATGGTGCCGATGCCGGCAAACAAAGGAGATTTTTATTTCGGCGGGCTGATCGGTATGGTCGATTTACTCGATATCGTTAAAAATGATCCCAGCCGTTGGGCGGAGGCGGAATACTTCAACTGGAAACTCGGTGCTCCGGAACGTTTGCCGTTCATGCCGTGCCGTGGCAAGCTCAATCTCTTTGAGGAGCCTACCTGCCGGGTTTGCGGTTGTACGTCTTATCATGCCTGTCTGGACGGCTGCTATTGGGTGGAACCTGATTTATGCAGTGCCTGCGTTTAAAGAACGAATATAAGGTTCTTAAAACTTAACCCTTAAAACTTAAAACTATGAGGGATATCATGACCGCATTAGCCAGGGAAATCAAAAGACGGGGAATTAAACAGAAGGTGCTGGCGGCGAAAATGGGCGTAAGTCGGGCCGCTGTCTGCCTCCAGATGAAAACGGGGATCCAGATGGCAAAGGTCGCGGCAAAATACGCGAAAGCCATAAATTGCGATCCGCGCCTGTTATTGGATTTTTAACCACGAAAGCCGTTGCATCCGGCTGATAAATGATAACTGATTAAAGGACACGAAAATGGATAAAATAGTTCATTTCTATTATTGGGAAAATTATCCGACTGCAAAAGTTGGCAGAATAGCTTGCATGAGCGGTGTTAGTTATCACTTGAGTCAATCTCCGATTATTAAAGACGTCACCTGTAAAAAGTGCCTTAAAATCATCAAACGGAAAAAATTAAAAGAGCGAGCTTCTTGGGAGTATTAATCATGAACGGTATAGAAATGCGGTGCGGAAAATGCGGCGGCCTTACTCCGCTGGAAAAAGCTTTCCTGGACGCGGACGGGGTAATCGTCAAATGTAAGCACTGCGGTCAGTATGTTGACCGGGAGAAGCTCCGGTTTCAGGAATACTGGCCGGAAAAAATTAAAACCCGGCAGTTGAAATTAAAGATTTGAAAGACGAATTTTTGACTTTTTTTTGTCAAAAAATTGACAAGATGTGTATTAGTGTGTATACTATACTATATTATAATATAATGATTACCTCAGAAGGAGGCTTAAACTGAAATCCAGAGAAATCATTAAGATGCTTAACAAGGATGGATGGGTACTGATCGGCATAAGGGGCGATCACCACCAATTCAAGCATCCGACGAAAAAAGGGCGTGTTACGGTGCCTCATCCGATGAAAGATTTGCGGAAGGATGTGCTTAGTAACATATATAAACAAGCAGGATGGAAATAACATTGGCTGCAAAATTTAACTGAGGAAAGAACTATGAAAAAGAATTTTACAGCATTATTGCATGGAGTGGATGAACCGGGAAGTATAAGCGTCAGTTTTCCCGACTTCCCCGGATGCGTCAGCTGCGGCGATACGGTTGATGAGGCGTTGCGGAATGGCCGGGAAGCATTGGAATTTCATCTGGAAGGTATGCTGGAGGACAATTTGCCGGTTCCTGAGCATTCAGACAAAAACGAGGTCGCTCAATATATAAAGGAATGTAAAGAATCCGTATATCCGGCGTTAATCGAAGTTGAGATTCCTGAAACCTGTAAAGAACGGGTAAATATCACTTTACCCCGTTATGTCCTGCACCGCATTGATGATTATACCGAGCAGCATCATCTGAAACGGTCGGCTTTTTTGTCACAAGCCGCACTCCAGTATATTTCAACTCATCCGAACTATGCTCAATAATATTGAGTAATTCCCGCCCGGGCATGAAAACCCGGGCTTTTTTGTTTTAATACTCTGATATGATGCCGAAATCGGCGGCGCCGGCGCGGCA
>JAQULZ010000192.1 GCA_028718375.1 Victivallaceae bacterium
CCTGCCAGCGGGCAACTGTTTTGTCCCACCACCATGCCCATTCAATAACCGGCAGCCGGTCTTGCGGTTTTTCACCGCGCATCACCTTGGTGAAACGCGAGCGTACCGTTTCGCGGCCTTTGTTGTCCGCCGGATAAAGATCGGCTCCCCGATCCTGCTGTTCGATTTTACTCATAGAGATATTCTTCCTTGCTGATTTCTTTTATTGCGAATACTTGATAGAAGTCAATATTTTGCCATCAACTGCTGCCAACCCAGTCCACGGAATTTACCCCCCATGGGCTCGGTTCATCCAGAATATTAGCGGAAGTGCCGGCCAGGCGCAGTTGAAGAGTATGTTGACCGGCATCGATTTTTCCGGTTCTCCAATAATACGGCCGCACTATTTGTTTACCAAACGACTTCCCGTCCAACAATAATTCCACGGCATCCTCCGCAAGCAAGTCCACTCTCACCCCGCAGATCGTTTCAGCCAACGCGGCGTCGATAGTCAAAGTACTGCTTAACGCAAGGATCCCGGAATATTGCCTCCAGCCTTTTTCGGACAAATTAAGCGGAAGCGTAACCGGCTGATGATCATCGTTTACGACAAAACCCCGGTCCAGTTTAAACGAACCCGCCAAACCAAGGTCTACTGTCGGCATCGGCCAGGTATGATAAAAAGCATTACTGACCAGTTTCGTCTCGAATTCTTTAAACTTCAAAATACCCGAGACCAGATTCCCGCCTTTATGGATCAAATGACGTATATCGGCGCACAAACAGGAAGCGTCCCAAACCGGCATTGCCGCAGCTTTCCTCAACTCCAGGGCAATGCCGTTGACCGCAAGCGACTCCACATGTTCCTGTTCAAAAAGCACCCCCAGTGAATCAGGAAGGGTTTTACAGTTGAATTCACCCTGTACTTTTAACCGAGTGGTGCCGCGAAATTCAGCAGGAATAGCCGTGCGCCCGCACCCGCCTGCGCAGGTAGAGGAAACCGCCGGACCGGCATCCCGCCAACTTGCTGTTTCGCCGGAAAATCGCAGTTTGTCAAACCGACTCAGGTTGGGACGTTCGCAGTCAATCACCCACTCGGCTTCAACCGGGATACCAATCGTTTCCGGCTTGCTGAATGATGCCGTCTCCAAAGACGCCGAAACGGTAAAATAACAAGTACTATGGGGCTCGAGCAGCTTTTCGAACCGGCCGTCAGCGTTTATGATCTCACCGTCCGCCGGGTTCCATTCCGCTATCTTCAAAGCCGAGGCAGCTTGTATCAGCCGGGGCTCATCCGTCACATTACGGATAACCAGAAGCTCGCCGTCCCGATAATTAAAATGAACGACCCGGATATCCCCCAGTTTCCCTTTGATCTGAACCTGCGCAGCCCACAAAGGAACCTCGGTTTTAACTTCTTCGGCAATGTTATCCGGAAGGTCCCGCAATACCCGTCCGCCGTGCGCTTCTATTCGCTCCAGTTCCGCAATACTTTCCTCAAAATAAATCAAATTGTCCGGCACTAAGACGGCTTCATATTCGGCATGCGGAAATACGATCTTTTTATTCTTTACTTGCGCCTTTTCTAAAATTTCCGGGAACACATATTCAAACGTTTCACCGGCCTCGTAGACCGCCAAACCGATAATTTGAAGCGTTTTGTCAACCGGATCAGGGCCGGTGGCTGCGCCGGGCCAGAAAAACAAATCCGTTTGTTCAAGCTGGTGCTGCGGATAGAGAATCGCATAGCGGACATACTGTTTTCCCAGCGCAGTCAAGCCGATGGACCGGGCGCAGGCGTCGCGAAATTCCGGATAAAACGGCCACCAGGGCGCAGTATGGAAAAGCGGCGGCCAGACGGCTCGTTTACGGATCCCGTCCAGACTCTGATGAAACCCCATTAAGGCAATATCGTCAATGCCATGGATCCCCATCATCTGAATTTGCCGCAGCATCCTGCCGAGCCTCAGCTCGTAAGGAGAAGTGCAGAAGGCCTCACAATATACCCGTTTTTTCCCGGAATGCCGCGCCACGCTGGGAATCAGGACTTGTTCCTGAAAACGATGTTCAGGCTCACCGCTGCTGTTCAGAAAATCAATCCCGGGTTCGTCCATCCGGGACAGGCATTGGTATATACTGCCGGAAAACCTGACCTGCATCAAGGGGGTGTTTTCGCCTGCATGTCCGGTATATTTCACCCCGTGGGCACGGCACCAGCGGCCAATTTGACCATGGTAAGCTTTGACGTACATTTCCTTGGCCAGGGCCCAGTAATCCCGTTTGACCAGGGAAGAGCAGTCATTACCGGCAAGTTCCGCATAGCGCGGTTCAATAGCGTAACCGTAACGTTCCTGAAACATTTCAGGAAGACTCGGCGTCCAGGGCATGGCCGACATATTCCAAGAAAAATTATTATTATCATTCGGCCCAATCATTATGACCGGCTCATCAGTAAAAAATCCCACCAGCACCTTGCCGAAAAATTCTTTGCATTCCCTGAAAATACGTTCGTGGGTCATTTCTATAAAGCAACGGACGGCGGACTCGGACAGGGTGTCCAAATAACCCGTTTCCCGCTTGGTCCATGGCGCCCCTACGGTATTGTCCAGGACTCCTGCGAATTGCTCCGGAGCGGCGGTAATGTCGCCTTTTTCATTCCTGACAAATTTTAAGAACCAGCCGCGGTGTTCCGGATGCTCACGCAATAATTTTCCCCCGGCGTTGCCGCTCGGCCAGCAGTATTCATCATACGCCCAGACCTTTAACCCGTGCTTTTGGGCCAACCTCAACGCCAAGCGGTAACGCTCAAAATATGTGTCGGACAAATATTCCAATTCCAGGCCCGCCATCGGATGAATCAGAAATTCCCGGATACCAACCCCGGCCATTTCCTCAATGCTTTGAGTCAGATCATCAACGCTCATGGGGGAGTTCCAGAACCAGAACGCACTGGGACGGTAATCGACTGTCGCGGCCAGCCAGTTCGCTGATAAGGAAGCCAAGGTC
>JAQULZ010000193.1 GCA_028718375.1 Victivallaceae bacterium
AACAGATCGAAATAAGTATCGTTGTTGAAGTCGGCCCAGAACGAACCGATGGTATGACCGCAACCGCCGTAAGGAATATTTACGCAGTTTTTAAAGACGAGGTTGCGGCGTTCCGTACCGGCGCAGCCGTACTCCCGGGCCCGGTCGCTTTTCTTCCAGTCGCCCTCGTTGATCCAGAGGAAATTGGGCATCAGGCGGTAATTGGAGACGTAAATATCCATCCGGCCGTCATTGTTGAAATCGCAACTGGTGGCGCCGCGGCCGCGCATAAGTTTTTCATCGGACGCTTCCCATTGCTTTACCAGAGAACCGCGGTCATTTTTAAGTATCAGATCGCGAAAGCCGGTCTGGGTTTTCCAGATTTCGTAATTGGCGAGGTAAATATCGACGTAACCATCGTTATTCAGGTCAGCGGCGCAGGCGGCCTGGACATTCCCGGCGGGATTGGGGAAAGCCTTGCCCGGAACGAATTTAAAATCTCCCTTGCCGAGAAACAGTCGGCCGCCTTTATGAATGAAATAAATATCCTTGACGCCGTCGCCGTTGAAATCCGCAACCGTACAGGTCCCGTCAAGAGGAATTATGCCGGAAGCGCCGGTAACATCCATAAACATTTTGCCGGCGACGTTTTTCCATATCCTGCCGCCGGAGACCAGGTCGGGCCAGGAATCGTTGTTCAGATCCGCCCAGACGGCTTTTTTACCGCCCAGTTTTTCCAGCCCGACGTCTCCGGTAATATCCCGGAATTCTGCCTGATGCGCCACACACGAGCACATCAACGACAAAATCGCCGCCGGCAAAACACATTTCGGTATTAACTCAGCCGGTATTGAAAAAAGCCTGTCCCGCTTCGGAGACGGCAAATCAGGTATGATATTCGGCATTGATTTTTACGTATTCGTAGGAAACATCGCAGGTCCACATCCAATAGGACGCATTTCCGGCGTTCATATCCACTGATACTGAAAATTCACGTGCTTTCAGGATTTCGGCAAGTTCCTTTTCCGGTGTTCCCGCATCGCCGCCGTTAGTTACCACCGCCTTGTCGTTATAGAAGATATTTACCAGCGCCGGATCAAAATCTATCCCCGCATAGCCTAAGGCAGCAACAATCCGGCCCCAGTTCGGGTCGCAGCCGAACCAGGCGGTTTTGCATAAGAGCGAATTGGCTATGGCTTCGGCGCAGGTTCTGGCGGCGGTTTCGTCACGGGCGTGTTCTATATAAACGGTAACGAATTTAGTTGCGCCTTCACCGTCCATGACCATTTCATAGGCCAGCTGCTGCATCAGCGCCAGCAGCGCTTCATAGAAAATCTCCGCATCTTCGGAACCGGGGACGACTTTTACCCCGGAACTGCCGTTAGCCATGATCAGAACGGTATCGTTGGTGCTCATGTCGCCGTCAATGGTAATGCGGTTAAAAGAATTATCGACGCCGCGGCTGAGAAAATCCCGGAGCAGCGAATTGGGAACTTCCGCGTCCGTGGTGATATAGCAGAGCATGGTCGCGTGCGGTACGCGCAGATTCGGATCGATCATACCGGCGCCTTTGGTCATGGCTCCGATACAGACCGTACCGCTGCTGAGTTTGACGGAAACCGCGGCGCTTTTGGGAACGGTATCGGTAGTCATGATCGCCGCGGCCGCGGCCGCTCCGGCATCGGAAGCCAACGCTGCCGCCGCTTTTTCAACCCCGGCGGCAATTATGTCCATCGGCAGTTGGACTCCGATCCTGCCGGTTGAAGACACCATTACCTCCTCCGGCCTGACGCCGAGCTTACGAGCCGCAAGTTCACAGGTTTCGCGGGCATACTGAAGTCCGGTTTCACTGGTGCAGGCGTTGGCATTGCCGCTGTTGATCACTACCGCCCGCAGCGTTTTCTGTTCAAGCACCTGCTTCCGCCCCAGTTGAACCGGGGCGGCGGCAAATACACAGGAAGTAAACGCCGCGGAAAATGTTGCCGGAGTATGCGAATAAAGCACTGCCAGGTCCGGAGCTCCGCTGCGTTTCAAGCCGCAGACCACCCCGGCGGCTTTAAAGCCGTTCGGGGAAGTTACGGAACCGTTTTCAATAAATTCATAATCGATGGATTTAACGGTTCTGGTCATCGATTTTTCCTCCATATACGGCGGTTACTTTGATTGCGATGCCGCCGCGCGGCCGGAAATTACCGGTAACTTCAGCTTTTCGCGGCGAACAGGCGGCGACCACGGCGTCAAGAATGGTGTTCACCGACTCCTCGTGAAAAGTATTGCAGTTGCGGAATGCAAACAGGAATAATTTGAGGGATTTGCTCTCAATACACAGTTTGTCCGGGATATAACGGATAACAATATGGCCGAAGTCCGGCTGGTTGGTGACCGGACACAGGGAAGTATATTCCGGACAATCGAAAGTAATCACGTAATCCCGGTCGGAATAGATGTTTTTGAAAACTTCCAGTTTCGCTTCCTGCGGTGAATCCGGATAACTCTGTTCCGACGCCCGCAGCAGCGTCAGTTCCGAAAAACGTTTTTTATCATTCATTTCCAATTTAATCCCCGCTAAGGTAATGCTGTCGAAAAACTAATATATTAAAGTTCTGAAATGTTTCTTGATTTTTAAAAAATACCGCTTATATTGCGAAAGGTCAAGGCTGGATTGCAGAATATTGCCTGACATTTATGCAGTTTAAACATTCTCGGCAAAGGTGACATTAATGAAACTTTATAAAAAATCTCTGACCCTGCTGTTTATTTTTTCTGTCGTCTGTCTCGCGTCTCAGAGTTTCGCTGAAGAAAGTCCCCAGAGCGGCCCGATTGAAAAACTTGGCCGCGGGGTTGCCAATATTGCGTTCGGCCCTCTCGAACTGGTCCAGCAGCCTTTGGATGTCGCCCAGGAAAAAGGCAATATCGCCGCTCTCACTTATGGCGTTTTCCGGGGAATAGGGATGACTGTCGCCAGAGCGGTGGTCGGAGTGGTTGACATAGTC
>JAQULZ010000194.1 GCA_028718375.1 Victivallaceae bacterium
CGCCTGTTCGACCCGGTGAAAAAACACGGAATCGAGCCGGATATCATCAGCTTCCAGCCAGGATTTCAATAATTTCAGCGCATCCTTTTCGTCTTTTGCAAAACCCATCGCCATAGGTTCACCGTTGAATTCCCGCAGCGCCTCGCAGCAGCCCCGAAGGAACTCCCCGCCATTGTACACCGGGCAGCCAATCAGGCCGATACGTTTGAAGCGGCATTCGATCAAATGTTTTGTCCCGTGATAGCCGCCGGCAAAATCGCCGTCGTCCACCTGCCGGCAATCGGCTCCGTCCGGGCCGCGCCCGATAAAAGTTACCGGGAAACCGTCCCTGACCAGCGCCGCCAGCGGCATATAGCCGTTGACCATTTCCGGCGTCGCCGAGATCAGCGCCCCAGAATAATGTCCCGCCGCGAGTTCGCGGATCATTTTTCTGAACGCCCAGGCGTTGCCATGGTGTTGTTGAATGTCCAGTTTCCAGCCCGCGCACTGAAGCCAAACGCCGATCTCCTTCGCTACCCGCCGCCAATGTTCCGAATCGGTATCCGGCAATAACAGCGCCGCACTTTTCAGACTTTCCGGCAGTTCCGAACGCACCACGGTGCCGCCGCCAAAACGGCTGGAGACCAGTTTTTCTTTCCGTAAAAGTTTCATACCGGCATCGACCGTATTACGATGGATGCCAAGTTCCTCCGCCAACTCCTTTGCGCTGGGCAACGTTTGGCCCGGCTGATATTCGCCGAGACGGATTTTCCGGCGGACATAATCGGCCGCAATACGGAACGGCTGGACGGATTGGGATTGTTGATTTTCCTGGGTCATGGGACACTCCTTTTTTGGGTTTTATGAAAATGACAATTTTGTAGCTTTGCACAAGTACCGGAAGAAGCTTTTGCAGTTTGAGGACTGAAAAATTAAGTATTTGGTAATACGGCAGTTATGGAAAAAACTTTGCACAAGTTGGCCTGATTTTACCCCTGATTTTTGGCCTTCCGGCAGGCAAGTTGCCAAGTCGCATTTTTCCACTTGTGCAAAGTTTTTCGCCGGGCTCTGAAAATTGCCGGATTTACCCTCAAAATCCTGGTGCCGGTACTACTCCCCGACAAATCCTGACCGCCGCGTGGGAAATATTTTTGCCTGGCGCTCCGCCTGATTCTTGTCCGATGCATGGTTTCGTAACCATTTGGTAATCAGGGCATAGTAATTT
Source organism: Victivallaceae bacterium (assembly GCA_028718375.1). Taxonomy (GTDB): domain Bacteria; phylum Verrucomicrobiota; class Lentisphaeria; order Victivallales; family Victivallaceae; genus JAHOYW01. The sequence goes on from JAQULZ010000194.1 coordinate 1,205, forward strand.
TTTATCACCTGCAAGCAAGTCTCCTTGGTAGCTTTACCCCTTCCGCCGCCCTATAACCAGTTGAGCCGCAGGAGGAACCGTTAAAAAATCCCGGCTTTCGCGTCTCTCCCTCCATGACGCCGATAATCGAGCAGAAACGGCCCTACGGCGCGCGTCAGCGCCAAAATGCGGTATCATACTTCCCGTGCGACGGCTGCGAACGCCGGGCGTTATTCGATCCACTCCCAGGTTCTCCTGCGCTTTTTTGAGATCACCTGGTTCACCCTGCGGGTGGACACGCCCGCAATCCTGGCAATTTCCGGGACGCCCGCGCCGGACTTGGCCAGGGTAATGATCAGCCCGCATTTATGATTGACGTCATTTTTTCCGGGAATATAAAGATTTCCGGTAAAATACTCTCTGACCTGTTCGAGCAGTTCCGGCGGCAGGACGTCTTTGGCGTTGGCATACTTTTTCATGGCGTTTCCTTTCGTTTGACGTTTCTTATTTGCGGACATACCAGTCGAGTCGCGCGCGAAAACCCTAAAGTCAGGGGGAAAATTGCGGGGCTTTTCATAGCCCCGCATTTCCCCCCTTTAGGGGGGAGTGTGTATGTATATGAGTTCCACTTTGCCTTTAAACGCTTATTATCAATGACTTAACCCCGGAACTCACCGGCGGGGGCGGAACTCATGTTGACACACTTTTTTCAGTGTGTGTACAGGAGTTCCGTTTTTGTTGTATTATGTTTATTATCAGCATGTTAACCCCGGAACTCATAAAATGTCCGGCGGAACTCGCGGAACTCATAGCGGAACTCGTTTTCGGGTGAGTTCCGCGGGGAGTTCCGCCACATTTATCAACCATATTCATATCCCGATCCGCGCTCTTATCTTCCGAATCCAGCGTTCGGTAACGTCAAATTTCCGGGCCAGTTCGATGTTGTCGACACCGGGATTACTGATGATCTCTGTAACTATTTTTACCTTGGCGGAATCGTCCTCTTCCGGCTGCGGTTCCGTGGCAAACCCGACAGTCCTGTCCGGCATTGTCCAGCGGTGCAGCAAACCGCCGTCCTGGGCTAGTTGGAGCAACTGTCCGATGCGCCGCTGGGACAGGCCGTCCAGCGAGGCCAGTTCATACGTCCTGGCTTTACTGATGGGATTTTCATGGAAAAAAGTCATCACAAATTCACCGGGTTCCATATCTTTCCGGGACGCGCCGTTGCGTTCCCGCCTCATACCCAGGAGCCGGGAGGGATCGAGTTCATGATCGGGTGTCCATACCGGAAAATTCCAATGCAGACAGTACGGCGCTAAAGGCGGCCAACTGCGCACTTTCGCTTCGACCGCAACCACGTCCCGCTCCTCGTGATGGCGCAGGATAAAATGCGTGTCAGTAGCGCGCGCCTGGGTTCCGGCCCCGGCTCCGACGTCGGTTACTGCTTTCAGCGACTGATTGCCTTTGCTGGTGTGGTGGATCAACACGAATGAACACTTCAACTGATCGGCGTAACGATCAATGCGATTGTAGATATTCGCCATCGCGCCATTGTCGTTTTCATCGGTCCCGGCGGGCAGAAAACGGTAAAGCGCGTCGAGGATGATCAGCCGGAACTGCTTCGGCTTGAACCGCTGGAAATAATTCTGCATCGCCAGGATATCCATCAGGCGGCCGCGCAGATTATCGACAAACA
>JAQULZ010000195.1 GCA_028718375.1 Victivallaceae bacterium
CATAGGAATATCTCCTTTTGAACTTTTCCGAACGGTTCACAAAGTTGATATTCCTACTATTTACGACCGCAAAAGTCAAACTTTGCCAGTCCTCCGGCAGAGCCGGAGGTTTACCAATTTAATTATATTTATTATTTTGAGGCCAATAATTGATTGTTTATTACAACAGATTAAGTTTCGGAGCAATAATAAGTAATGGAAAAGGAAGTGACTTATGATTGACTGTCATGTGCATTTGAAAACAGCGGTTGGTCGCGAAACCGATTTTAAGGTGAATTTATCCGGTATTTGTGGGCAGGGGGCAATTATTTTATCGTTACCGCCGGCTACTTTTTTTACCTCCCGGCAAAAATATCCTTTTATTCAGCGTCTGAATAACGTCCTGGAATGGTGTAAGGATGAAAAAGATTTTTATCCTTTTTTCTGGCTGGATCCACTTGAAGAAGAGGCTCTGAAACAAATTGAAATTTGCTGTAGCAGAGGAATTGCAGGTTTTAAGATCATCTGTGATCGTTTTTCTCCGTCCCATGAAACCGCAATGGAAGTTTTCAGATTCATTGCGGCAAAAGGGAAACCGGTTTTGTTTCACTCGGGCATTCTCTGGGATGGCAAGGTTTCCTCAAAATACAACCGCCCGCTGGAATTCGAATGCTTGCTGGAAATACCGAAATTACGTTTTGCGCTGGCGCACGTATCCTGGCCGTGGTGTGACGAAGCGATCGCGCTTTACGGCAAATTTCTGAATGCGTTTGCGCTGAATCCGAAAAATTCAGCCGAGATGTTTATCGATACGACCCCGGGTACCCCGGTTATTTACCGCCAGGAAGTACTGGAGAAACTTTATAAAGTCGGTTATGACCTCGAAAATAATGTCATGTTCGGAACTGATTCGTATGCCGACGAATATAACTGTCCGTGGGTGGAAGAGTGGCTGGCAAGAGACAAAGAAATTCTTGTCAGTTCAGGATTGAGTGATGAACAGATCGATAAATATTTCGGTGATAATGTCCGCAGATTTTTAGGCATTGACCAATCCGTTATCGAAAAGAAATTACCGCTTGCCGGTTTAAACTGAGTTGGAAGAATAAATGAAACTGAAAGTCATAAATGAAGCGGAAATAACTCCGGAACTTGATTTTGAAATAAAAAAGGCGCTTTGCCGATGTTTTCCCGATGATGCAGAAATATTTTCCCGAAGCCGGGCCTGGCATGGGTCGGTCCCGGCCTGGTCGGTAATCCTGTTTGATGACAGTCATATTGCAGCCCATACGGGCATTATCGACCGGACGGTGGAAGTGGGGGAAACTTGCCTGAGAGTGGCGGGAATACAGAATGTTTTTGTCCCGTCGGAATACCGGGGAAGGGGATTATGCGAAAAAGTCATGTCCGCGGCAATGGAAGAAGCGGAGAGGCGGAATTTTGATGCGGGGTTGCTGTATTGCGTGCCGAAATTGGAAAGAGTCTATGCCAAATGCGGATGGTGGCTTTTGGCCGAACGGGAGGTTGTCAGAATTGACGAAAACGAAAATCAGGTGCCGCTTCCGGCCAAGAATATAACTATGTTTTTTCCCTTGAAAGTGCGGACTTTTCCCGACGGCAATATAAACCTCCGGGGTAACGACTGGTAAGGTATCGGGGGAATTGATTTTGCCGGCGTTATTTTGTCTCGTTCAATAAATAAACCACTAATAACGCGGCGGTTTCACTGCCGGGGTTTTCCGGCACGTGCTCAATCCGGCCGTCAAAAAATAAAAGATCGCCTTCGCTCAACTCAATTTTTTCATCTCTCAGCCAAAAAACTATCTCGCCTTTTAAAATATAAACAAATTCCCGGCCGTCGGTCTTTACTTTTTCTCTAACCGCCCCGGGCTCTATGCTCAAAACCAGTGTTTGCAGATTGCTGTCCGCAACTTCCCGGTCCAACAGCATTTCATAGGTGAACCCCCGACTGCTTTCGCGTTCGACGGTTATCCGGTCTTTTTTTCTTACCACCGTCCATTCCGCGGCTGCGGTTTCGCCGATCCCGGAAAGCAGTTCGGCCGGTGTGATCTGAAGCGCGGCGGCGATTTTCAACAGCACCGGCAGCGAAGGGATCGCCCGGAAATTTTCTATCTTCGATAACAGTCCGCCGGTCAGACCGGTTTTTTCCGCGACTTCCGCCAGCGTCATCCCGCATTTCCGACGCTGCGATTTAATCGAGATTCCTAATTTAATCAGATTTTCTCTCATATTTACTATTTATCAAACTTAATTTGTCACTCTGTCGAAACCGGATACATTATTGCGAACCGGAAGCTGCTGAAACCTACGTAATCCGACGGTAATCCGGCAGTCCCGTTCCATTTGTGAATATATATCAGCGAATTGTCTTTTCAAGCGCCATTTTAGCAAGTAGTAAAAATTCAAATAACTAGTCGATACTGAAAAAGTCTATTTTGTTTCATAATCGAGGCAGTGAAGCTGACGCGTACCGGCGTACGCGAAGCTGAAACTAACGAAGAGTATGGACAAAAGAGACTGTAACCGTTTAACTGTACCGTAAAGATTTTTAAAGCAATTTTTACGGAAAATATAAGAATAAGCGGAAAAGCCGGCAATAAAAAACCGGGGGTTGATAAAATAAATTAGAGCCTGTCCGTAAAAAGCTAAAGATTTAATAACGAGAGAGATGCTTTATTTTGAAAGCGGTGTAAATTAATCAAAAAAGACCAATTCAATGAAAAATTACATCTTATAATCAAAAAAAGAACCTCTCTCATGAAAAATATAGCTTATCAACAGCCGCTTTTCCACACCCGCCGCGAAAATAACATCAAAGAATATCGCGATTTGATCGACCGCCTTGAACTTG
>JAQULZ010000196.1 GCA_028718375.1 Victivallaceae bacterium
GATTTAATGCCGCGGTTCGGCAAGGGCGGAGCCTGCCCAAATTTTAAAACGAACGAATGACGGGTATTTTCAGGATATTCATTCGGAACCGCTGCAAATGCTTACCGGACATTAAAAATAGCATGATAATCATTTGTATTATCGCCAAATAAGGTTATTGTATAGGCGGTTTTGCTTTTAGAACGAAATGTATAAAGGTAGCGGTTGGAAATAATGTTCAGTTTTGCCATAAGAAGCAGCTTGAAACTTTTATCCGTATCGATATTTTTCGTGCTGGCGGGATGCGCTGTGAATAATAATTCACTGCAGCCCAAAGACCTCGCCGCCTGTCTCGCCGTAAACGGCGTCAAAATTGAATATATCAGCCCGCTGGAACCTGCGATGGCCTATGCTGACGCCGGAATGGAACTCGGCATAAGCGGCAAACGGATAGCCGCCTACCGTTTCAATACCGATCTGGAAGTACAGAGGAAACGGCTGGCGAGAATTAAAAAGAATAAATACATTTATATTATGGGGTTGAAATTTCCGGCGATAGTTCACGGCTCATACGTACTGGTAAACGTCAACTCAAACCCGCAGAAACATAAAATAATCGCGGCATTCAAACATTTTGAAATGTAAATAAAACAGTCAAAGGGGTACCTGTAATTTTTTTGCAATGCCCCGTAAAATGATTAACCAATAAAAAGGAAACGACAATGACATGTAACTGTAAGTGCAACTGCAAAAAATATGTCTATTTTTTCGGCGGCAACCAATCGGAAGGCAACGCTTCCCAGAAGCAGCTGCTCGGCGGTAAAGGCGCAAACCTTGCGGAAATGGCCGGACTTGGGCTGCCGGTACCTCCCGGATTCACCGTAACCACGGAAGCCTGCGCTGAATACGGTAAGATCGGACGCGACAAACTGTTCGAAATGATCGCGTCTCAGGTTAAACAGGCTTTGGATAAACTGGAAAAAGTAACCGGAAAGACTTTCGGCAAAGGCCCCAATCCATTATTATTATCCGTACGCTCCGGCGCCGCGGTTTCCATGCCCGGAATGATGGACACCGTCCTGAACCTCGGACTTAACGATGAAACGGTCGATGCCATGATCAAACTGACCGGCAACGAACGTTTCGTCATGGACTCGTACCGCCGCTTTATCCAGATGTTCGGCGATGTGGTTCTCGGCCTCGAACATCATGATTTCGAACATGCCCTAGACTCGGTCAAAACCGCTAAAGGCGTAAAACTCGATACTGAACTGAACACCGAAGACCTGAAAAAAGTTATCGCCAAATATAAAGAAGTAGTTAAAAAAGGCACCGGCAATGATTTCCCGACCAATCCCATGGAACAGCTCTGGAACGCTATCCAGGCGGTATTCGACTCATGGGACAACCCGCGCGCCATCCGCTACCGCCAGATCAACGATATCCGCGGTCTGCTCGGCACCGCCGTAAACGTCCAGACCATGGTTTTCGGCAACTCCGGTTCGAACAGCGCTACCGGCGTCGCCTTCACCCGCGACCCCTCGACCGGAGCCAATGAATATTTCTACGGCGAATTCCTGATCAACGCCCAGGGGGAGGACGTCGTCGCCGGTATCCGCACTCCGCAGCAGATCACTCTGGCCGGCTCCCGCGACTGGGCGGCCTCGGCCGGTATTTCAGAAAAAGTGCGCGCCGCCGACTTCCCGTCGCTTGAAGAAGCCATGCCAGCATGTTTCAAAAAGCTCGACGAAATCCGCGTCCTGCTGGAAAAACACTACCGGGATATGCAGGATCTCGAATTCACGATTGAAGACGGCAACCTTTATATGCTCCAGACCCGCAACGGCAAACGTACCGCCGCCGCCGCCGTGAAAATCGCCATGGATCTGGTTGAGGAAGGCCTCATTACTGAAAAAGAAGCGGTAATGCGCGTAGAACCCGCACAGCTGGACCAGCTCCTTCACCCTGTATTCGTCAAAGCCGCTGAAGAAAAAGCCGTAAAACTTACCGTCGGACTCCCCGCTTCACCGGGAGCCGCTACCGGTCAGGTGGTATTCTCCGCCGACGAAGCCGAAGCATGGGCAACAGCCGGCAAACAGGTTATCCTCTGCCGCATTGAAACCAGTCCGGAAGATATCGGCGGCATGCACGTTTCCGCCGGCATCCTGACCGCCCGCGGCGGCATGACTTCCCACGCGGCCGTGGTCGCCCGCGGAATGGGTACCTGCTGCGTAGCCGGATGCGGCGATATCGCCATCGACTACCGCAACAAAAAATTCACGGTCAGCGGAATTGAAATCAAGGAAGGCGACTGGATATCGCTCAATGGTTCCCGCGGCACTGTCTACCAGGGCAGGGTCGATACGGTTGAACCGGAACTGACCGGGCCTTTCGGGCACATCATGGAACTCGCCGACAAATACCGCACCTTGCATGTCCGTACCAACGCGGATACCCCGCATGACACTGAAGTGGCGGTCAAATTCGGCGCCGAAGGTATCGGGCTCTGCCGTACCGAACACATGTTCTTCGAAGGCGACCGGATCGTATCTTTCCGCCGTCTGATCCTTGTGGCCGAAACGGTTAAAAAACTCAAAGAAACTTACAATACCAGGACCATTGACGGCCTGAAAGCCGCCATCTGCGGCAGCAATAAAGTTGAACTGGAAGCGGTAAAACAGTACCTTCAGGCGCTGGATGAACTCCTGCCTTTACAGCGGGTGGACTTTATCGGAATATTCAAGGCGCTGGAAGGACGTCCCTGTACCGTCCGCCTGCTTGATCCGCCGTTACATGAATTCCTGCCGCACGACGAAAAAGGCCAGCAGGAAATGGCGGCCCAGATGTGTACTTCCGT
>JAQULZ010000197.1 GCA_028718375.1 Victivallaceae bacterium
AGGCGGCATCTTCTCCGGCGTTTTTCTTTGCGGCTTCCGCATCGATTTTTTTCTGCTCCGCCTCAACATCGATGGAATCGTCGAACATGCCTTTTATGTCGAGCCATTTTTTCGCCAGCCAGGCGAAGGTATTATTCCAGGCTTTCATGATCGCGCCGGTGAACCCCAGCCAGAACTTTTGCAGGAAACCGACTACGCTCACCCAGGCGCATTTGAGACTCGCCCAGGAATCGGTGATGATGCTCAACGCCCCGTAAAATGTTTCCAGAGTCGCGGTCATGAACGCCTGTTTGAAGCCGATCCAGTAACCCAGAAGCACACTTATTCCTTTCTGCCAGGCGACCTGGAGACTCAGCCAGAGTATCCTTGCCGCCAGGGAATAATCCCCGGCAGCCAGGGCTGCTTTAATCCCGTCAAACGCCGTACAGGCGAACTGTTTCAACTGCGCGAATTTTGCCCCGAACCAGTCGATGACTTTGCCGATAACGCCGCTCTGGATGAGGAAGGTAGCCCCGACCGCGGCAACTGCTGCTGCCACCAGCCACCAGACGGAAATGCTGGCAGTCAGCACCGAAACAATCGTACCCACAGTTCCGATCAGGAAACCGAGTACGCCGGTAAAGACGGAAACAATCGAAAGCAGCCCGCCGATGGCAAACGACAGCGTCCCGGCAATCGCCCCTAAAGTCAGCAGGCCCCCAGCGATCAGCGCCACAACTCCGACCACTTTCGCCGCCGTCACCACCAGTTTTTTGTTCTGTTTGATGAAGGCAATGATCGAAGTAATGACGCGCATAAACACACCTGCGGCCTTACGCAAATCATCCGCCAGGGCTTCGCCGAGTACCGACAAGGCCAACATACCCGCCTGCTTGAGCCGGGTAAAGGACATACTCAGGGTTTTCGCCATTTTGGCATGGGCTTCCTCGGTTGCCCCGGCACGGTTTTTCATGGTTTCCACGTCAGATGCGAAACCTTCCATATTCCGCAAGGCGGGCAGCACCCCGCGCAGCGCCCGGATATTGGGAAAGAGCGTGCTGACCGCGTCCGGAGGCAGCTTGCTGATCTTTTTGAAAATGCCTTCCAACCCCTCGGATTTGATCGCCGCCGAGCTCATTTCGAATCCCAGCTTCCGGGCATACTTTGCCGCCTCATCGGTCGGTTTGAGGAAAGTCGAAATAATCGCATTCAAGGCAGTGACCGCGTTTTCGGTTCTTACCCCGTTCCGGGTCATGGTCGCAATCGCCGCTCCCAGTTCCTCCAGGGGTACCCCGGCGCTGGCGGCGGTGGTCGCCACCATCCCGATTGACGGAGCCAGTTCAGCAAACGTGGTATTATGTGCGACAATGTCGTTAGCCACAAAATTATGCAGAACCGGAACCGTCAAATCATAGACCCGTTCTTCCGGCAAAGTTTCAATAACCGTAATCCGATCAAAAAAGATCGGCTGATTAAAATCCCTTACCCCGCTTCCCTTATAAGGACGATAGAATTTGTTGTCGGGACATGGAGTTCCGCCGAATGAAGTGAGTTCTTCGAGTCGCTTTTGATTGTAATTCGGATGGTAATTGTTGAATTTTTTTACACTGTCGCGTTCAATTCCTATGAAATCAATGAAACGGCGAATATCAACATAACGGCGGGTTTCCAGCATCCACGCATTCATGGAAGTTTTGGAAATGCGGGTAACAATACCGAATCTAAGCAGCAGGTGTGCAATATCCTCGACTAAACGCCGCGATACCGAACCATATCCGAGCTGGAAATTACCATTCTGTTTACAATACGCAAGCCAGCCGTCACCCGTGAATAATGCTCTTAATAGATTAGCCAGGTCATCCTTGCACCAACTGAAGCATTCATCCGGGATGAATTTCCCATAGCAATTTTTACCCCATAATCCATATTCCCGCAATTTGTCGATCACCGGATTGCCGCCCGCATGGCCGCGAGAACCTGCCACAATGTCATAACTTGGAGCTCTTTTTGCTCTTTGCTGAACCATATTTAACTGACATCCCAAGGCGACAGCCGAGGCTTCCAATTCGGCGGCTACTACTGGAATTGTGGTAGTAACCCGAGGAGAACCATCAAGAATCGAACCTTCAGAAATCAGATAGCCAAGCAGTGCCGGCCAGCCTTCCGGAGCATGTTTGGTTCCGAAAAACGGAAGGGTTACAGGCAAAGCAATCCGGTCGCCAACCTTTAACTGCTCCACGGGGCACCAGCCTTTGGGAGTGAGATAGGGATGTTCAGGCGTTGTCCTGATTTCACGGCCAAAAGATGTGCGCATCCGGACAATTTCCTTTGTTCCCATATCACACCAGGAGGCCATAGCCGGAGTAAAATTCCGGCCGTCCCAGGCGATAACTTCCACATTTCCACATAATGAGTCGATGCGTCTGTATTCGCCATTGGCAAGCAGAACCCGTGTATCCCCAGTCACGCATTTGCCTTTTTTGACAGTTTTGAAGAGCAGATCTGATACGCTTTCGGCATGATCCGCGCTCAAACCATAGGCGTTGAGGAGCGTGGTGATCGCGTCCGCCGCGATCCCGGTGTCGGTGATCCCGGCCCTTGCCGCCTTTGCTGAAACCGCCAGCACGTCCAGCGCCTTGGCCGGGTCAATCGAAGCCGAAAGGATATCGTACAGACCTTTAGCCAGGGTATCGGTGCCTTCGCCGAACTCCACGGACATTTTACGGATGCCGTCTTTGTAGGCTTCCATGTATTTGGCCGGTTCGTCCAGCATTGTCGAGACATTCGCCATCTGCT
>JAQULZ010000198.1 GCA_028718375.1 Victivallaceae bacterium
TCCCACGAAGCGACTGGCACAACAAATCAAGTTTTGGAAGAATTCTGAGCTTAAGCGAGTGGAGCAGAAAAAATTATTGAGCTCAAAAATTTTTTCCGTTTTTTTTAACCCGCGGAAGTTGGGCTAAGTCGTTAAAGGGTTTTTCAGTATCGACTAAGTTAGCGCTTGTGGGCATTGCCCTGCACCCTGACGCTTCCTTTGCCTTGGTCAGTCCGCGTTATCCCGGGAAGTGTCCGGAGAGCAAAAATCTTCGCTCCCGCCCTCCGGGCACTGAGCTCGATTTGAAAATTATGCTGCTTTCAGCTTCCAAGTGATCGGAGGAAAAAAATCAGTTTTTAATCGCCCAGCCGCGAGCGCGGTCGACGGCCCGTTTCCAAGTTTGATAAAGCCGGTTTCCGGTTGCTGCGGGCATTTGCGGAAAAAATATTTTATTTTGTTTTTGCCGGTTGAAAACAGCGTCTTTGTCCTGCCAGTACCCAACAGCCAGACCGGCCAGCAATGCCGCGCCCCAGGCGGTGATTTCCGGCATTTGAGGGCGTTCGAGCGGAATGCCCAGAATATCGGCCTGGAACTGCAGCAAAAAATCGTCGCGGGTTGCCCCGCCGTCAACTTTCAGGGCGGCGATCTTGATATCGGCATCCTGTTGGACGGCTTCGATAATGTCGCGGTTCTGGTAGGCAATGGCTTCCTCGGCCGCCCGGATCAGGTGATTGCGGCCGGTACCGCGGGTCAGGCCGACAATGGCGCCGCGCGCGTACATATCCCAGTATGGCGCGCCCAGCCCGGCAAAGGCCGGCACCAGATAAACCCCGCCCGTGTCCGGCACCTGCGCCGCCGCCGGCCCGATTTCATCGGCGCGTTTGATGATTTTCAATTCGTCACGCAGCCATTGGACGATGGCACCGCCCATAAACACGCTGCCTTCGAGAGCGTATTGGGGTGTTTTCGAATCGGAGGCGAGCAGGGTGGTGATCAGGCCGTGGTTCGAGTTGACTTTTTTCGATCCGGTGTTCAGGAGCAGGAAGCAGCCGGTGCCATAGGTGTTTTTCGCCATTCCCCGGTAAAAGCAGCCGTGCCCGAACATCGCGGCCTGCTGATCACCCGCGATCCCGGCCACCGGCACCGGTTCACTGCCGGAGTCGAGCGCCGCGTAACCGAATATTCCGCTTGAGGGTTTTGCTTCCGGCAGCATTTGCGGCGGTATCCGGAGGCGGTCGAGCAATTGCTGATCCCAGCAGAGCCGGTTGATATTGTAGATCATGGTTCTGGACGCATTGCTGTAATCGGTGGCATGAACTTTGCCGCCGGTCAACTTCCAGAGCAGCCAGGTGTCAATGGTGCCGAACAGCAGTTCCCCGTTCTCGGCCTGCTGCCGCGCGTTTTTGGCGTGATCGAGAATCCACTTTATCTTAGTGCCGGAAAAATACGCATCGGGCACCAGGCCGGTGTTTTCCCGGATATAATCGGTCAGACCATCCTCCGCGAGTTTTTCACATTCCGCGGCGGTGCGGCGGCATTGCCAGACAATGGCATTGTAAACTGGCTTGCCGGTGCGCCGATTCCAGACTACGGCGGTTTCGCGCTGATTGGTGATGCCGACGGCGGCAAGGTTTCGAGCCGTCAAACCGGATTTCAGGAGGACGTTCCGGATGGCTTTCCGCTGAAGCTGCCAGATTTTCACCGGGTCATGTTCCACCCAGCCGGCTTGCGGATATAACTGCTCGAATTCGTATTGTTCTAGGGCGACGATACCGCCGTCCCGGTCGAAAATAATCGCCCGGGAACTGCTGGTGCTCGCATCCAGCGCCAATATATACCGGGAAATCATTTTACTTCCGGATATCCTTGATCAAATCCTGAGCAGTAACGGTTGGATTATGGTAATGCTGCCGGGTTTCGGGTATGCCCCGGCGGTGAATGGCAACAGCGGGACACCATTGCAGACAGGCAAAACACTGTTCGCAGTTATCACCCCAGCGTGGGCGTCCATCGACCAGTTTGACGTTCTGAGTCGGACAAATCTGTTCGCAGACGCCGCAGGCCGTACAGTTGCGGTTGACATAAAACTTGGCGGCTTCCCGGGCAAAGCTCCTGCAGAAATATTTATTGAACCGCCGGGCGATGCAGCCGGGAACAAAGCTTTTACGGTAAAAATAATTTTCGGGACGCTTTTCGATGATCCGGGCGATTTCCTTGATTTTCTCGGCCGCCGCGATAAAACGCCGGTTCTGCCTTTCCTGGCTTTCCGCCCCGCCGAACGGCAGATAGTTGGAGGGCATGGTCAGCCCGAACCCGGCGTCCAGTTTACCCCTGTTTCCCTTCAACAGCCATTCGAGCTGCTTCAAAGCGGCGGGACCGCCGCCGCCGCCATAATTGGCCAGAGAAAAAACGTAAGTATTTTCAGCTGTTTCCAGGCTGTTTTTCACAAAATTGTGCACGATCCGGGGCAGGCCGAAGGCATACACGGGAAACAGTATCCCGACCCGGTCCGCTTCCGGAGCCGTGGCGGAATCCCGGCAGCCGGCGATATTGACGATTTCGGTATCACCGAGTTCCTGCGCCAGTAACCGCGCCAGCATTAAAGTATTACCGGTGCCGCTGAAGTAATAAAGTGCCGTTTGTCGAGTAGACATTATAACACCTCCATTAGGTAAGGTTTGTTTTCTCTGTTATCTCCGCTCTTTCGGTATGCGGAGTGCCACAATATCATACCATCTGAGATATTATAACTGTCCCTCACAGA
>JAQULZ010000199.1 GCA_028718375.1 Victivallaceae bacterium
ATAGCACATAAATAATTATATTTCAATAGATAAAATCAAAATATATTAATATTATTATTCTGACTACATTTTAAAGAAAAATCTGAACTCAGCTAAGCTCAAAATAATCAAGTAAAATCCGAAAAAAAGCGGATTATCGACCAAAACCAGAAAAATAAAAATGAACGGGAGGCGGCAAAAAAAGATATTTTTGACAAATTAGGTATTGACAACCCCTCTGCTCCGGATATTCTGAAAGTTCAGTTGGCGAGAGAATGCGCCTGGAAATGCCCTTATACCGGAAAGGGCATTGACATAACCCAATTATTAGTCGAATCACAGTTTGACATCGAACATATTATTCCCCTCAGCCGCTCTCTGGATGATTCCTACCTGAACAAAACCCTGTGTTATCATGAAGAGAATCGTAATGTGAAAAAAAACCGGACGCCGTACGAGGCTTACAGCGGCGACGAGGAAAAATATGCCAAGATTTTGGCCAATGTTTCCGCGTTCACCGGCGGCTCGGCTTCCGCAAAACTGCGCCGCTTCAAAATGACTCCGGAGGAGGTAGAAGAACAGTTGGAAAATTTCACTACTTCCCAACTGAACGATACCCGTTACGCCTCAAAGCTCGCCAGCCGTTATTTAGGCCTGCTTTACGGTGGAATTACCGACCGGAACGGGAAAAAACGCATAAATACCGTTTCCGGCGGCATTACCGCCAGATGCCGCGACTTCAGCGGCCTGAATAATATTCTTGGGAACGGGGTTAAAAATCGCAACGATCACCGGCACCACGCCATCGATGCGATTGTGCTGGCGCTGATCGACAGTAAAACCGTACAGAAAATTACCAATATAATCAAGACGGTTGAAAATAAATACGCTTTTGCGGAAAGCAAACTCCGAACTCCCGAATTCATCATCCCGCCGTCATGGGACAATTTCCATAATGACGTCGCGGACCTCATCGGTAAAGTAATGGCTTCCCATCGCCGAAGTTCCAGAGTAAGAGGCGCGTTGCACGCCGAAAGCATTTACGGTAAAGAACATATTCACCCGGACTGGAAAAGCGGGAAGCAAGAAAAGGCCTACCGGCACGTCAGAAAGGATTTGTCCGATCTGGACTACAAAGACATAAACAGCATTGTCGATAACGCGGTGAAAAACGCAATAAGGGCAAAGCTTCTGGAACTGGACACCACAAATCTCAAAGTTTTTCAAAAGCCGGAGAACTTACCTGAAATCAACGGCATTCCGATAAAAAGAGTCCGCATCAAACAAACCGCCAACGCTTTTTCCATCGGTTCGGGCAAAAGTCAACGACTGGTGATGCCGGCGGGTTATCACCACCTGGCAATAGTGGCGGAACTCGACAAAAACGGGAAAGAAATAAAATGGACCGGCGAACCGGTAAGCATGTTCAAAGCCTACGAACGCAAAAGCAATAATCTGCCGTTAATAAAAAAAGAATACGGTGAAAACAGGCGTTTCAAGTTTTCGTTGACCCAGAAGGATGTTATTGAGCTGGACAATGAGGACGGCAGCCGTGATTTTTACCTGATAAGAGTTATTCCGGACTCTCTGCAGATCAGTTTTGTTCATTTAAATGATGCCAGGAAACAAACTGATATTAAAAAAGCCCGGGAATGGTATACCGCTTATCCGGATACCCTGCGGAAGCGAAATTGTCAAAAATATATCATGACTCCCTTGGGAATATTGAGGCGGGCAAATGATTGACCGAATTATTAACCTGGAATCCGGAAATTTTTTCCTGCATGCCGAAAACAAACTGCTGGTTATCGAAGATCGCCGGACAAAAGAAAAACATACCATTCCGTTTAAGGACATTGGTGTACTGGTCTGCGGAACCAGTCAAATAACCCTGACTGAATCCGTCATCAGCCAGATTGCGGAAAACGGCGGAATAGCTATTTTCATGAATAAGAAACACCTGGCCAACGCTATGACTCTGCCCCTGTCGGGACATCACCTGCAAAGCGAACGCATGGCGGCCCAGGCGCGGATTTCGGAAGGAATGAAAAAACGGGTCTGGAAAAACATCATCAAAACAAAAATATTCAATCAGGCCCGGGTTTTGGAACTTTTAAACAACGATGACGCCGGTTTAAGAAAAATGGGCGATAAAGTTTTGCCGGGGGACAAAAACAATACCGAAGCCAGGGCGGCAACCGCTTATTTCAAGGCACTGGGGGTATTCTCCCGGCGCGACAAGGACGCGGAAGACAACAATATCCTGTTCAACTATGCCTACAGCGTTTTACATGCAACCGCCACCCGGGCGCTGTGCGCCGCCGGATTACACCCGACTTTGGGGATTAATCATCACAACCGGTATAATCCGTTTTGTCTGGCCAGCGATCTGATGGAACCGTTACGCCCATTGCTGGATTATGCCATCGTCGAGACGGTCAGAAAAAACGGCGGTGTCAATGCTCTTGATAAAGAAATGAAAGCCCGGATACTGAAACCGTTTGTCTCGGGAAGAGTTTATATTGATAAAAAATCCTGTGAGATATTCTTCGCGTTAAACCGGATGGCAAGTTCATACGCCGCAGTCTGCCAGGGAGTCAGAGAAGAAATCGTTTGTCCGCTGTTAATACCAATTCGCTCTCATTCATAGACATTTCGATGGTTCTTTTGAGCCGATTTTTGCCATAAATCCTCGCGCGATACTCTGTATCGCTCTGCGGTTTATAACCAAAATCCATCTCAAAATCCGC
>JAQULZ010000200.1 GCA_028718375.1 Victivallaceae bacterium
CGTAGGCTTTGCCGGTTTTTTCATTTATCGGTTCGCCGACGGTGTATTCGGCATTGAATTTATCCATGCCTTCCAGCGTCAACGTATGCGTTGCCCGGCCGATCACATAAGCCGGTCGATCCTCGTCCATGATCGCGCCGGTCTCTTTTTTATGAAAGAATTCCGGGCACCTGCGGAAATCACCCAGCGCATGGCTGGACAGGAATTGGTTTCTTTTGGCATGGTATTCTTCGGCCAGTTCACTGATTATAAAGTCGTAGTTTTCCAATTTTATATTCCTTTGTTATTGTTTCTTTTCTGCGTCCGTAGCGCATTGCGCGAAGTTTGACGCAGTACATCGCCGACAGTCGTACTGTCCACTCTATACATACGGAACGGGAGCGAAATTTGACCCCGTCAAACTTGGGGTGGAAGCGTTTTTAATGAAAATTTCTCATCAAGCCCTGCTTGGAGGAAGATGTCTCTGAGCGCTTGCAGCTTGCGGAAAAACATGATTCGGGGCATGTCATTCAATGGCCCGCTTCTGCCGTAGTATTTCATTATCTCGCAAATTTCCCGCAAATCGGGAGGCAGCCGTTCCAGGATCAGGGTAACGTCCAGGATCAGGAGCGGATCGGAATTCTGTTCGCATTCGATCGTTTCGATTTTCTCGATAACGCCGACTTCCGGCAGGGTTACGGTCCGGTTCAGGGAATCCCGGCATTTGCGCCAGTCACGGCATTCCGCCTGCCGCCGGATGATCAGGTCGAGAATTTTACTTTCGACAACCCTGGCGATAAAGGTGCTTTCTTTGCTTTTTTCCGGGTTAAAGCGCACCATCATTTTCAATCCGGCGGTAACCAGTTCCTGTTCCAGGTCCGGCAGGTCGGATTCGGTAAGACCATATTTGCCGATCACCCGCCGGGCCGCGCTTCTCGCGATCCGCACCACTGCCGGATTGATGCCGGTATAACTGTTTTTGTTCATTTTCCTCCTTTCCGGGACGGGAAGGAAGGCGTGAGTGCCAGCCGAAAAAAAAGGACGCAATGCAAAGGTGTATGAACATCGCCATTTTTTCGGCGACACTCACAATCACCTCCGCTTTGCGTCCGGTTTTGTTGTCGAGTATTCGAGGCCCCAATGGGGCTTTTTAAGCGCCTGACGGCGCTGGATTTCCCATAATTTTTCTTATGCTATTTTTTCAGTTACCTGCATCTGGATGGGCAGTCCACCCCTGATCTCGATCTTGCGGATGAAACCATCTTTGATCTCTCCGAGCTGATCAAAAAAATCCGACACCTTTTTCTTGAGGACAAAATCATCCCCGGTTGCCGGAAGACTATCGTTTGCCCCCAGTTTCAGGTCCCGTTCGATGCTGGATTCCGGGGAGAAAACAAGTCTTCCCTTTTCTACCGTCAGGTTGTTGATGCGGCCATAGCCGACTTGTCTCATCAGTTCCACCAGCTTCCATTGCGGAACCGACAGCTCATTTTTTCTCATAGTTTTCGCCTTTTATTTTTATGGTTTACAACCCTGCGCGCCGGGTTTGCGATTTGTGCCGATATTATAAACCATGATTTGAGAAAAAAGAGCATCTGCGATACCATCTGCGATACCGAGCCATCTAAAAAAAACTCTTACAGATGATTATTATATGTTTACTATTAATTCGTTATGAAGCTAAGAAAAAATTGCAAAAAAAAGTATTTGCGATACCATATGCTATTTGACAACTTCTTCAGAAAACCTAATTCCATGCTCTTTAGAAAATATAATTTTCACATTTAAGTGCTTGCGAAGATGCCGCAATAATTGCTGCATACGGCCACTTTTCACATCTTTAGTGCCCCAATATTCTTTTTTATTCCACCCGGTTGTATTCTCGAATGTCTGGTGTGGTATCCAGCCGTTGCCGATTTGATCGTAGAGAATATTCAGGATTTTTGACTGTATACACCGCATGTTCTTTTGTTTATAGGTCTTCTTCAGCTTTCCGTCAACGTACCATTTTTCAGATTCCCCATCCGTCTCCTTGCGGATAAAGTGCCTGGCAAACGGAAACACATATTGGACGGGATAATTATTGGATTCCGGGGTTTTATTGTTTGCAATAGTTGCTGATTCGGGGAGCAGGAAGGGTTGAGGACGTTTGAATTCATTGTTATTCAGTGCTGTTGCGATCGCTTCGACCAGGGCGCTGACGTCGAGTTGGTAGACAACGATTTCCTTTATATCAATAAAAAAATAATCCCCGGTGCGCCGGGAACAGACCGCTCGAATTCTGCCGCCGGGCATATGGATAATCTTCCGGACGCGGCATCTTTCGGAACAGGGAAATATACAGACAACCGTCCCGGCCAGCTCCCCGGTGGAAACCAGAAAATTTTCCTTGAAAACCTCAAAATCCGTCGCACCATCGAGCATATGCCGCCAGTTGTAAAGCGGAGCGGTAATCTTGAAATTCGCGTCAAGGTATTTGAAAAACGTTCTTAATGTCATTCGTTTTCCCTCTAAAAAAGTGAATCCGTCCCGCGCAATACAGGACGGATTCATTCCGAAAAAAATATTCCCTTAGTGTCTTTGTTTTAAACTTCTATCATAAAAGCGTTTTTAAATTCTATGACTCAAGCGACTTGTCTGTCAATGACTTGCGCCCAGCCAACATTATAAATTTCAATTGCGGCCTGCATAGTTTGCCAGCCGTATGGCGTAACTTTCCAGCGGCGTGAACGCGGCACTTTG
>JAQULZ010000201.1 GCA_028718375.1 Victivallaceae bacterium
CAGGTAAGCGTTCGCGGAAACGCTCAGAATGCTGCGCAGAACCCCGTTGATAAACCCGGCGGCGGATCTGCCGTACTTGCGGCGCGCAAAATCGACGGCAATATTAACCGCGGACTCCGGACGGATACCGCTTTGGAAAAAACACTGGGCCAAGACCAGTCCCAGCAAACGCCGATAACGCCCTTGGGGTTTGCGGGGGCATTGGGAAGCGACGGCATGATCTATCAGGTTTTTACTGCGGTAATACGCGAAAAGCATACTGGCAACCGGCGGCCGCAATTCCGGCATCACCCGCTTGTCCAGATAGTCGTCAAGACTGCCTTTTCCGGAGGTACAGAAATTCAGCGCTTCCAACGCTGTTTGCAATATTTGTCCGGAAGTCCGGGAGCGTTCTTTGTCCAATTGTCGGTTCCAGTTGTTAAATGTTGATTAAAGATAGATTCGGGACGTGAAAATTCAAGTTTCTCCATTTGTATTATGTCGCTTATAATGTTATTTTATATGGAGTTTGTGTGAATGCCATGTGGAATGAATTTAATGAAAATAAGTGCTATTTGCAAATTTAAAAAAAATCTCCGACTGCTGCCGGTAGCCGCCGTGCTGGTCATTACCGCCGGTTGCGCTGTGAATAACAATTCTCTCCATGTCCGCGACCTGGCTGACTGTATGAATTTATACGGGGTAAAAATTGACTACGTCAGGCCTCTTGAACCCAGTATCCTCTACGCCGACAGCGGTATGGAAATGGGGATCAGCGGTCACAAAGTAGCCGCCTACTATTTCAATACGGACCTTGAAACCCAGCGTAAACGACTCGAACGGATCAGGAAAAATAAATACGTTTATATAATGGGACTGAAATTCCCGGCCATTGTCCACGGTTCCTGCGTGCTGGTGAATGCGAATTCAAACCCCCAGAAACATAAGATAATCGCGGCTTTTGAAAAATTCCACGTACCCTAGTTCTGGTTTCGGAACCGGCGTACCGGTCCCGATTAATAACATTAAAATAAGGAAGGAAAAAAACGATGACGTGTAACTGTAAATGCAGCAGCAAAAAATATGTCTATTTTTTCGGCGGTAAAAAATCAGAAGGCGACGCCTCGCTTAAACAACTGCTTGGCGGTAAAGGCGCCAATCTGGCGGAAATGTCCGGACTGGGACTGCCGGTGCCTCCGGGATTTACGGTAACTACCGAAGCCTGCGCTGAATATGGTAAAGTCGGCCGCGAAAAATTATTTGCGCTGATTGCCGGAGAAGTCAATTCCGCCCTGCAGACACTGCAGCAGATTACCGGTAAAACTTTCGGCAAAGGTCCCAACCCGCTGCTGCTGTCGGTTCGTTCCGGCGCCGCGGTCTCCATGCCGGGAATGATGGATACCGTATTGAACCTCGGACTCAATGATGAAACCGTCGCGGCCATGATCGCCAGAACCGGTAATGAACGTTTTGTAATGGATTCATACCGGCGTTTCATCCAGATGTTCGGCAACGTGGTTCTCGGTCTTGAGCATCATGATTTCGAGCACGCCCTGGAAAGCGTAAAAACGGCAAAAGGCGTCAAGCTGGATACGGAACTCACCACCGCCGGCCTCAAGGAAGTCATCGTCAAATATAAAGACGTAGTAAAAAAGGCTACCGGCAAGGATTTCCCGTCAGACCCGATGGAACAGTTGTGGAGCGCTATTCAGGCGGTATTTGATTCCTGGGACAATCCGCGCGCAATCCGCTACCGCCAGATCAACGACATTCGCGGCCTGCTTGGAACCGCGGTCAACGTGCAGACCATGGTATTCGGTAATTCCGGAAATAACAGCGCTACCGGGGTTGCTTTCACCCGCGACCCCTCAACCGGCGCCAACGACTATTTCTACGGGGAATTTCTGATCAATGCCCAGGGAGAAGACGTGGTAGCCGGTATCCGGACGCCGCAGCAGATCACTCTGGCCGGGTCCCGCGACTGGGCCGCTTCAGCCGGAATCTCAGAAGCTGAACGCGCCGGCAGATTTCCCTCGCTGGAAGAAGCTATGCCGGCCTGCTTTAAACAGCTTGACGACATCCGTGTGCTGCTGGAAAAACATTATAAGGATATGCAGGACCTTGAATTCACCATTGAAGACGGCAAACTTTACATGCTCCAGACCCGTAACGGCAAACGCACCGCCGCCGCCGCCGTGAAAATCGCGATGGACCTGGTAAAAGAAGGCCTGATCGATGAAAAACAGGCCGTCATGCGGGTTGAACCGGTACAGCTCGATCAGCTTCTGCATCCAGTATTTGTCAAAAGCGCCGAAGAAAAAGCCCAGAAACTGACAGTCGGGCTTCCGGCTTCTCCGGGAGCGGCTACCGGTCAGGTGGTATTCAACGCCGAAGATGCGGAAAAATGGGCGGCCGACGGCAAACAGGTGATCCTCTGCCGCATTGAAACCAGTCCCGAAGACATCGGCGGCATGCATGTCGCCGCCGGCATTCTGACTGCCCGCGGCGGGATGACTTCCCATGCGGCGGTTGTCGCCCGCGGTATGGGCGCATGCTGCGTTGCCGGTTGCGGTGATCTCGCTATCGACTATGCCAACAGGAAATTTATCATCAACGGCACCGTAATTAAAGAAGGCGACTGGATCAGTCTCAACGGTTCTCTCGGCACGGTTTACAAAGGCAAAATCGATACCGTCGAGCCGGAACTCACCGGGCCTTTCGGC
>JAQULZ010000202.1 GCA_028718375.1 Victivallaceae bacterium
AGTATAGCACATAAACAATTATATTTCAATAGATAAAATCAAAATATATTAATATTATTATTCTGACTACATTTTAAAGAAAAATCTGAACTCAGCTAAGCTCAAAATAATCAAGTAAAATCCGATACAAGGCGTTCAGCGCTTCCATGACATCGGAAAAACTGGTTGCCAGCGGAAATTTCCGGCAATCGATCTCGGACAGTCCGTCTTCCGTTTGAAGAAAAACGGGATTGGGAGCGGATGCCGCGCAACTTGATTTTCCGATACCCTCGACTCCGTAAATCTCAATTCGCGGCGGCATCGGCTGTTTCCCGGATTGAATGTTTTCAAGCAGACTCATAATATTGTCCTCCTGTTTGAGGTTGGTTTTAAACTTCATTACCATGACGGGTCAGGATTTTGGTCAAAACCAGGCTGAATTCATCAAATAGCCGCTCCGGAAGCCGTTTCTCGGCAAACTTCAGAACTTCCGCAAGCGAATCCTGTTCTTCTTTTGTCAGCGGGACGATTTCTGATTTGGGTTTATTCCGGTTGACTGTGCGATTATAGGCGGCGTTGATCGACATTTTGCCGGACTGTACCGCAACCCTGACATCTTCCGGGGCATCATCCAGCACTTTTCTGGCTCGTTCGATTTTTCTTGTAGATATGCCTAACAAAGATGCGGTTTCTTGAGCTGATTTGCCAAAAGCGCCATCTGGCGCTTTTGCCACTTTTCCGCCGATGTATTGATTCCCGCGATCTCCGCCTCTGCTTCTTTTTTTATCCAGTTCTTCCATACATTTCATAATCTCAAAATCCTTTAAGTTTCTGCGGTTTCGCTGACAGCGGATGGCATACTGCAATGCCTCGTTTTCATCCGAGAACGGCTTCGGCATTACCGGAACGTCGAATATTTTGGCTTTTCTGGCCGCACGCAGCCGGGTATGACCGTCGATCACAGTGGTATCGTGGCCTTCCCAGACGACGATCGGCTGACTGCGGTCATAGCCGTTTTTCTGCATGTCCCAATACACACGATCAAGCACTTTCTCGTTGATCGGGAACAAGTCCCGGAACGGCGGGGCCGTTTTTAAAAAATCAATGTTCATGCGAGCTCCTTTTTTGGGTTAAGAAGTTAAAGAGAAATCAGATGTCGATAATGCGGATTTCCTCGTAACCGGTCGGCCAGAGATTTTCGGCGCGACACTTTTGCAATCGCCCGACGGCTGCGGTATTTTCCGCTTTAGCCAGGTCTAATGATTCATCGGACATTCTCCAGACGCCGCAACGGAACGGTTCGTGTTTTTCCACCGCGATCAGGTAGAACGGATGATTTCTGCCGGATGCTTCCCGCAGCACGGCGCGATAAAACGCAGCCTGATAAACGTATTGAAAACGGCGGGCGTCGGCTTCAAAATAATCGAGATTGTCGCAGGTCTTGAGATCGATAATACCATTCGATTCATGGAAAAAGTCCATTCTGATCTGGCACGGTACGCCGCAATATTCGGCGCGGACCACCCCTTCGGCAATCCCGTCCCACAGCAGACCGGCCGCAGCATTATGCAGTTGGACCGCGGTCTGTAACCGTTGGATAAACTCGAAATCAACTGGAGAGATCACCGCCTTGTCCTGGGCTTCCAGCCAATTCTGGTACGCCTGGGTATTTTTGCCGTATGGCTTCCCGGTGTTCGGGTTGACCGGCTCTCCGACAATATATTCAGCGTCGAATTTATCACGGCCTTCCAGGATCAGGCTGTGCGCGGCACGGCCGATGACGTATGCCGGCCGGTCTTCGTCTATAATGTCGCCGTTTTCTTTTTTATGAAAAAGTTCCGGGCAACGCCGAAAATCAGCCAGCGCGTGGCTCGATAAAAACCGGTCGCGTTTGCCATGATATTCATCCGCGGGTTCGATAATGATGTAATCAGGTTTATTCATGGGAAAATCCTTGTTTTAGCGATAATCGGGTAATATCCCGTCACCCTATTGAATACGGAATGGCAGCGCATTTTGATGGTTAAAAAGGGGGGCGGGAAACGATCTTTTACCGAAATTTCTTCAAAATCCGTGTTTTTGAAAGTTTTCGCGGAGTTTTTTCATCCGGTATTGAAACGCCCCCCGCGACTGCATGGCGGCCTCGGGAATTTCGCCCGGAGCGCAGTTTATCAAGTATTCGCACAGTTCCTGAAGTTCAGCCGGCAGGCGCCCGCGGATAATATCCACATCAACGACAAGCGCGAAATTCTTATTGTCATCGGTGCAAATCAGATCAATCAGCTCCACCGCGCCGACATCGGAAATTATTACCGTTTCGTTCAGCGACTGCCGGCATTTGCGCCAGTCGCGGCATTCCGCCTGCCGCCGGACGATCAGGTCGAGAATTTTGCTTTCGACAACCCTGGCGATAAAGGTGGTTTCTTTGCTTTTTCCCGGGTCAAAACGCGCCATCATTTTCAATCCGGCGGTAACCAATTCCTGTTCCAAGTCCGGCAGGTCAGATTCGGTAAAGCCGTATCTGCCAATCGTTTTCCGGGCCGCGCTTTTCGCGATCCGTACCACCATCGGATTGATGCCGGCATAATTGTTTTTCGTCATTTTCGTATTTGCCTCCAGCAGCGGAGACCGGCGCGGGCGTCGACAAAAAACGCAAGGCGGA
>JAQULZ010000203.1 GCA_028718375.1 Victivallaceae bacterium
GGGACAAAAGAGAAAAACAATTCCCGGTAACGGAAAATAAGCGCTGAAATCAAGTTATTCGGCTGATTTTTCAGCCGTAAAATCAAACAAAAGAGAAATCCGGAAATTCTTTCACGGATTCAGGTAAAAGATAAAAAAGTTGCATAATAAGGAATTATGAGTTAATGTTTAAACTGGATTTTGCTCTGTGCGGAGACGACCATTTGCAATTTGCAGCTCTCTGGAGACTGCCATGTTGATCCATGTCGCTTCGCACAGAGTTTTTCCAACACGGCCGATAAAAAATAGATTTGCCGCCGGATCACGGACGGCCCAAGTGGTATGATTGTCGGTTGGAATCTTTAAAAGCAGTTACAGACTCACAAAACGTCAAATTATTTCCTTATTTTGTCTTGAGTTCCGACGAGTTGGGATGACCCATTCTCACTCAAGACAAGAAAATAATTTGACTCCTTTAGACATAAGGTATGCAATTCGGTATCAGTTCAACTAAGGGTTTTCAAGAAAAAGTTTTCTTGAAAACCTTTTGTCGGGAGCAGCCGTCAGAAAATGAGTAAACTTTATCCCTGAAAGGAAACTTCAACTATTTCCGTTTCTATTTTGAAGTTCCCCTTCAGGGAACGGAGTTTGGCGGTGATATTACCCGCCGCGTTGCGGCGGGCTACGTTGAATAACCCGTTCCGGGTTAATAAAACAAATTTATCCGATAACCATTTTCCTCAGGTTCGAATTTAGCTTGAGGTACCCACAAATTCTGGTGAAGAGGCCTTTTTCTATTTGTAAACAGTAAGTACGTCTATTCGGATAACAAGGCCGACGTATCGGTCTGCCGTTTTCAACTTTTTTTAATTTCCATTGAAATATCGGAAGCCTTAACCGAATGGGTCAGCGCTCCGGCGGAAATAAAATCCACTCCGAGTTCACCGACCGCCTTTAGCCGTTCAATAGTAATTCCGCCGCTGGCTTCCAGTTTGCAGCGCCCGGCATTCAACCGGACCGCTTCGCGCATCGTTTCGTCGGTCATATTGTCCAGCAGGATATAATCCGCCCCGGCCTCAATAGCTTCCGCGACTTCGGCCAGGGTGTCGGCTTCGACTTCCACTTCCAGTTCAGGGTACGTTTTGCGGGCGCGTTCGACCGACCGGATAATGCCCTTATCGCCTTCAAGTCCGGCCAGTTCGCGGTGGTTGTCCTTGATCATGATCCGGTCGTAAAGCCCAATCCGGTGATTGGTTGCCCCGCCCCGGGCCACGGCGTATTTTTCCAGATTCCGCCAGCCCGGTGTGGTTTTGCGCGTATCGAGAATTTTGGCCGCCGAGCCTTTAAGAGCGGCGGCGTATTTTCCGGCGGTAGTGGCGATCCCGCACAGGCGCTGAAGGAAATTCAGCGCCGTCCGTTCCGCCGTCAGCAGATCCCGCGCGCACCCGGAAATTTCCACCAACATCGTACCGGCGGTACAGAAATCCCCTTCTTTAACCAAGGCGGTCCATTTCACTTCCGGGGAAACCCGCTTAAAAACCGCTTCCGCGACCGGCAATCCGGCGCAGACCAGATCCTCTTTGGCGCGTAATACGGCGGCGGCGCGGGTATTTTCGGGGATTACCGCCTTGCTGGTGGTATCTCCGGCTTCACCCAAATCCTCCGCCAGGGCCAGTTCGATCAACAGGTTTACCCGGTCCGAATCTATAGCGTTAAACTGCATATCTCACCTTACCCGGTCAAAAAGACGCCATGCGGGAAATATTCCTGATGTCGGAGGCCCGGCCGGTAGCCGGATCATAAGACACGATAACCGCATCGAGGCGGATACCTTCCTCAACCACGGAAAAAAGCCGCGGCAGGCCGTAGCGGAATTTAGCGACCACCGCCTTCAGGTCGCGTCCCAGAACCGAACGCTCGGCGCCGGTCATCCCGGCATCGGTGATATAGGCCGTACCTTGCGGCAGAATTTTCGCGTCGGCGGTCTGAACATGGCTGTGCGTTCCCACTACTGCGGTAACCCGGCCGTCCAGGAAATAACCCATTGCGATTTTTTCGCTGGTCGCTTCCGCATGGAAATCAACCAGAATACACTTTACCGCCGGGGGAATTTCCGCCAGGACATTTTCCGCCGTTTCAAACGGACAGTAAGCGCTTTCCCGCATGAATATCTTGCCCTGCAGGTTGATTACCGCGATTTCCCCGCCGGCCGGATGGCGGAATACCTTCCAGCCGCAGCCCGGCTGGGCAATACTGAAATTCGCCGGCCGCAGAACGTTGCTGAATTGCGTTATTTCGCGTTCGAAAGTTTTCTGATCCCAGACATGGTCGCCGGTGGTAATGACATTGGCCTCATCGATGATTTCATTAATACATTTAGTATTGAGCCCTGCTCCTGAAGCCATATTTTCCCCGTTCACGACGCAAAACGGACAATCGAATTCGCGGCGCAGTTCCGGCACCAGTTCCTTAACCGCCCGGCGTCCGCCCCGGCCGACCACGTCACCTACAAAAAGTAAATTCATTATCACAGCCATCCCATAGGAAACTAAAAATTTGAAAGGAAACGGATTCAGGTTACTTTGAAATAATCACAAAACAAGGGAACCTAATATGAATCCGTTGAAACATAAAATGGCAGTATTAAAGCAAA
>JAQULZ010000204.1 GCA_028718375.1 Victivallaceae bacterium
CTTTTCGTTCCCATAACACTTTTCCTTCTGTTTGTACATCCATTACCATGAATGCATCATTAACGTTCAGAAAAGTGTTACCCATTTTTTCTAAAAAACATAACAGAATTTTTTGCCATACCGCACTACGGAGAGAAACCTCGTTGAGGTTTAATACTATCTCTTAGAAGGCAAATCGGTATCGTTACACTCGTTACAATGAGTGCAGGAAGTTTCACCTTTCGCGGCTTTTAATATCGCCCGGGCAATATACAGTACCGCGAGCGCGATAATTACCGCCAATATGATGTATTCGTACATATCTATTTTCCTATGCAGAAACGGCTGAAGATCTGATCCAGAATATCCGGGTCGGTTTCCTCGCCGGTGATTGATGCCAGCGCACTGACCGCCGCCCGCAAGTGAACCGCCGCCAGTTCCCAGTCGTTGCTGCGCAGATTCAGAGCCGCGCCGGGCAGGGCGGCAATGGCTTCCTCCAGCAGTCCGGCGTGCCGGGCGTTGACCGCTATTTCGGGCTCTTCGGTATGCGGAAATTCCCAGACGGATTTTTCAAATAAATTCAGCAGTTCATCGATCCCCCGGGATTTCAGCGCCGAAATCCTTGCCGCCGGGCATTTTAATTCGGGCAGAACTCGGCCGGCCGCCAGGTCCGACTTATTCCAGACGGCGATCAGGTTTTGTTTGGCCCCGGCATGAATATTCATTTCATTGATTTCCGCCTCCGGATCGGCCGCGGAAGCGTCCAGCAGCCAGAATACCACCTGGGCCTGTTTTATCGAGCGGCGGCTGCGGTCGATGCCGATGCCTTCGATCAGGCCGGTGGCTTCACGAATCCCGGCGGTGTCGATCAGGGTGACCGGAATGCCGCGCAGATCAGCGGTTTCCTCCAGGGTGTCGCGGGTGGTTCCGGGCAGTTGGGTGACGATCGCCCGGTCGAAGCCCAGCAGTAAATTCAGCAGGCTCGATTTGCCGGTATTGGGCCGGCCAGCCAGCACTA
Organism: Victivallaceae bacterium; assembly: GCA_028718375.1. Lineage (GTDB taxonomy): Bacteria > Verrucomicrobiota > Lentisphaeria > Victivallales > Victivallaceae > JAHOYW01. The sequence continues at coordinate 998 of JAQULZ010000204.1, forward strand.
CCCGGATGCCGTGGCGCAAAACCATGCCCTCGCGGCCGCTTTTCAGCAGTTCGGCCAGCCGGGCGCCGATCTTTTCCAGGTCTTCAATAAAAACGGCCGTTTCGGTCCAGTCGAGATTTTCCTCGGAAAAATCCAGCCGGGATTCGGCTTCCGCCAAAATATCCAGCAGCTTTACGCGCGGTTCCATAATTTCCGCCGCCAGGCGGCCCTGGATCTGGCGTTCCGCCAGGTGCAGCGCCATGGCGCTGTGGGCGGTGATCAGATCGCATACCGCCTCGGCCCGGGTCAAATCCATTTTGCCGTTGACAAAGGCCCGGAAAGTAAATTCGCCCGGTTCGGCGGGACGTACTCCCGCTTTCAATACCGCGTCCAGCGTCTGCCGGGCGGCCAGCATACCGCCGTGGCAATGCAGTTCCACCACTTCGCCGCCGGTATAACTGTTAGGCGCCGGCATATATACCGCCAGGACGGAATCGCCGTCGCCGCCGTCCGGCAGGATGATCCGGCCGAGGAGCATTTGGCGGGCGTTGTTCCGGCTGAGTTCGCTTCGGCCGCGCCAGACCCGGTTGCCGGCGGCCCGGGCATCGGGGCCGGCGATCCGGATGATCGAAATTGCGCCGCCGATGCCGGTACAGATAGCGCCGATGGTGTCTTCAGTATTCATGGAAAAACTAATATAGTATTCAGCGGCTTAATGTCAAACAGGAACACCGGACGGACGACACCGATAAAAATAAAAAAATAACGAAACCGGCGTTCGGGACGCGGTCCGGCGGCGGGACGCTGGTCGCCCGTCTCCAACGGGCGAAATTTACCCGCAACTTGTTGCGCCTGAAGGTGAAGGTCTTAAAATTCATCCGTCGCTTCGTGACTTATCCCCAGGCCGGCTTCGAGCTGGATGATCCGGTCTTCAAGTTTCATAACTCTTTTCATAAACCCGATCTTTACTTCCGCCAGATCACTGCGGCTGGTATTCGGCAGGTAAACCAGACTTCCGGCAGGTTCGTTCCAGATGCGTTTTAACTGCGGAAGATGATCGTGGGTCGCGACGACAAAACCGCAGAAGACTTTGATCTTCGTGATTTCCTTTTCCAATTCCCGGATTTTGGCTGGAATATCTTCCATTTCATCATTCTCCTGTTTTTTGAGGCGCGGGCATAAAAAAAGGACGCGCCAGCTTCATACTTATTCGAGGTACTGTCCACCTGTCCAAGAATATGAAAGGCGCGCCCACAAATAACTGTGGACGCGGTTCTTCCAATATTGTTTCTTGAACAGAAATTTGACAGTTTTCGAATAAAACACATATTGGAAACCGCATTGGTTTCACTTATTTGATTATGAAACAGAATAGCTTATCTGCTTATAGCTGTTCTCCTGATTTGTTGCTGTTTTTAATATAAACTACGCCTGGCTTAAAATCAAGGATTATCCGCGAATTACCGGATTTTACTGATATCGATTAAACCTCAACGAGGTTTAAGCTAAAATGCAAAAATATCTGCTTCTTCACCAGAATTTATGGGTTATATATGCTCAGATTGAGCGAAAATATTTCGGTGTTCAAAAAAATCCGTTATTTCAAATATGGTATGACGGCGCCGGCCCTCCTTTTTTTGGTGGGCCCTT
>JAQULZ010000205.1 GCA_028718375.1 Victivallaceae bacterium
TCTACCGACGGCAGCCGGGACCTGCTGCGCCGGATCGCCGCTAAAGATAAAAATTTCAAAGTCATCCTGAATTCCAATAACTTCGGCCATATCCGGTCGCCGTTCAACGCGTTTCTGCACGGCACCGGCGATGCGGTGGTGGTCATTGTATCCGACTTGCAGGAACCGCCGGAACTGATCGGAGAGTTCATTAAAAAATGGGAAGAAGGTTACGCGGTGGTTATCGGCGTCAAACCGCGCAGCCGGGAAAATATTCTGATGGTTGCGATCCGCAACTTCTATTACTGGCTGTTGACAAAATTTTCCGATTCGGATCACATTATCCGCAACTTCACCGGGTTCGGACTGTATGACCGCAAATTCATGGATGCGCTGAAACTTTACCGCGATCCCTACCCGTACTTCCGCGGCCTGGTCAGTGAAATCGGTTTCAAGCGTACGGAAGTTGAATTCGTTCAGGAAAAACGAAAATCCGGCACCACCAAAAACAATTTTTTTACCCTGTACGACATGGCCATGACCGGTTTCGTCAATCACTCCAAACTGCCGCTGCGGCTGGCGGTATTCGCCGGCTTCTGTCTGGCCGGAATAAGCCTGCTGACGGCGTTCGGGTATCTGATCTATAAACTGTCGTACTGGGACACTTTTACTCTGGGACTGGCGCCGCTGGTGATCGGCCTGTTCTTCTTTTCCGCCATCCAGCTGATTTTCATCGGGATCATCGGCGAGTATATCGGCGCGATTTACACCCAGGTGAAAAATAAACCGCTGGCGATTGAGGATGAAAAAATCAATTTCGATAACAATTAATTCTTTATTCAGACAATACCGGTCCAACCGGAAGGAAATAAAACGAGCAGGATATTTTCTGATTACCGGCGGCTGGAATACGATTTTCGGTATTCTGGTCTATGCCGGGTTTTATGAACTGCTGCACGACAAAGTCCACTACCTGCTGCTGCTGATACCGTCAAACATCCTCGCCATAACCAACGCTTACATCTGTTACAAGTTGTTAGTTTTTAAAACAAAAGGCAATATTATCCGGGAATATCTGCGCTTTTACGTCGTCTACGGCGTAAGTATCGCGATGAATTTCGTCCTCATGTTCCTGCTGGTCGACGGATTAGGGCTTCATCCGGTCATCAGTCAGATAATATGCGTAGCGGTAACCACCGTGTGCAGTTATCTCGGCCACCGCAATTTTTCTTTCCGCCCGAAGCCGGATAACCCGGAATAATCAAGGCTGTTTTCGCGTCCGGCCCGGAAAATGATTATCTTCGGCATGATGTTCTCGAAATAATGATTCAGGCGGTGACTTCTGGTCAGCGGCAGCAGGCCGAAAAAGACCCTCGGGACTATTTCAAATTCCTTTATCCTTTCGAATCCCGGCGCCGGCGTTTTATCTTCGCCATATTTCAGCCGGTCAAGAAAACTGGCCGGCTCCCACTGGTAAGAGGTCTGGACGTAATAATCCGCCTGTTTTACGATGTCTTCCCCCTGAATAAACTGGTTTACCAATTTATATTGACGCGGACTGACCATCGGCGTCCGGTAAAACACCGGATACCGCAGCGTACAGATAGTGCTCCCGGCAGGAACATGCTCATTGATCCATTCCGCCGCGACCAGCCGGATATTCCGGCTGACCGTCACCTGGCTGTAAGCCCAGCAGTAACTGAAAGTCCCGATTATCGTCAACACCGCCAGCGTCGTTACGAGTTTTTTGTTTTTCAGGTTAAGCAGCCAGTCTCCGGCAATCAGGCAGAGCGGAACCAGCGCCGGCAGACAATAGGCGTCGGAAGTCCGGGGAGCAATGCTGGCAAGATATAAAAACAGCAGCATCCCCGGGATGCAGCCTATCCATAACCTGGACGGACGGAAAAAATTGTAAATCATGGCGCAAGTTATTACCGCAGCGGCGGGAATGCCCAGCGTATACCGGAAACCGTCCTCGAAATAACATAAAAACGTATCCAGTAAATTGGCGAATACATTGCCCGGTCGGGGAACCGAGGCCATTCCCCGCAGGTCCGCCCAAAATCCGGAAAAGTTGATCAATACGGCAAAATCGGCCAAAAAAAACGCGAGCGCCGAAACAACTCCGGCCATAATCAGTTTCCAGTCATCCTTTACCAGGCCGCAGCGCGCGGCCCGGGGCTGTTTTTTCCATTCCGAATAACGCCGGATCAAATGAAACATCACCAGATACGAACCATTGAAAACGCCGGGATATTTCACTGCCGCCCCCAGACCGGTGAACACCCCCGCCCACAGATAATCGCTCCACCGCGCCCGCTACAGGACCGGCACGGCAAACAACAGCGTCAGTGCGGTGAAAAACAGCAGCGCGGCTTCCGGTTTCATCGATTTGCCGGCCAAATTCACCAGCGGCAGCAACCCCAGCAGCAGGGAACAGAACGCCGCCAGCGGCAGACCGCCCAGACGATAACCGATAAGAAAAACTATCCCGACGGTCAAAGTCAGCAAAACCGCCGACAACGCCCGGCCGGCCAGATAAAACGGGGCTATTTTTTCCGGATGCAGCAG
>JAQULZ010000206.1 GCA_028718375.1 Victivallaceae bacterium
CACGAGCGGCCAGCGCTTTCGGCCGCTGGACCACCGACCAGAACAAGTTCTGGACTATGCGATTTTTTATTTTTGTCGGTCCCGTCCTACTCGTCAAAAGTTAAAATTTCAACCGTATAGAGTATAACTTGCCGCCTTCGGAACGAGGCCGGCCGCGGGTCAACTATTTGCCCGCCCCGGATTGCTTTCCGTCGACAGCCGTGAAAACATAATATTCCGAATTTTCCAATACCAGTTTAAATTTATTGTTTTTTTTCAACCGCTCAAGCAAGGCACAGGGAAAGCCGCGGTCATAATAAACTCCGCGAAACGGATACAGATAGCGTTTTGCTACCACAATCGCCCCGATATCGCCGTTATCGGTTTCAGGACTGAATCCGGAACGTAATAACTCCCTGAGACATTCACGCCAATATATTTTTCTTCCCAGATGGTATCGGGCAAAATGCGTTTCATACCATATGATCTTTTTGTCGGCGGCAACTTCCCGAAGCTGTCCGAGCACCTGTCGTTCCGATATGCCGGTTTGTCTTTTGTCGTAAAGATAGGCGATTACGCAGCAATGCTGCGCCAGCGCGCCGACGGCCAGTATTGCAACTAACGGGCGGAGCCCGGTTCTGCACAATATGGCGGTAATCCCGATTATGGCCGGTGAAATGACTATGGCCCAGTACCTGATCGTCACACGTCCCAGGCTGAACGGCATGAACAAGGCAACCGTCAGGATGAAGACGGATATCGGAACATAATTTTTCAAGAACCAGACTGAAAAACGATGCCGCCTGCAGAAAAGCCGGATTCCGACCGGCAGCAGCAGGATCAGAACCGGAACCGCCCCCCCCAGCCACAACAATGAATCGTTCAGACAAATACCGCGGGCCGCACTGGCTGAATGGATGATTGCTATTGCCGGGAACAAGACTTTTTTGGTACTGAAAGTAATTGCATATGAAGACTCCAGGCTGAATTCGCTTATCCGGAAAATTAAATCGGGTACAATCAGCGCCAGAAACAATAAGCCGTAACCGGCCAGGGCGGAAAAGGTTTTCCACCGTTCCTTATTGCCGGTCTGAAACAAGTAAATACTGAAGATCAGGAAAAACACCAGCGTCTCCGGCAGGCCCGTCCTTTTGGCATACCACACTCCCGCGCCGGCGAGTACGGCCCAGAAGAATTTTCGGTTAATCAGAAACCAGATCGCAAGTATCACAAAAAACGCGCAGAGCACGTCGATGAAACATAAAACCGAAGTTACGGACAACATCGGGATCGATCCGGCAAAAATCAGCGCGCATTTGGCGGCGAAGTCGGATTGCGTTTGGAAACGGCTCGTTTTATAGGTGAAAATCAATATTCCGGCATACAGCAGGCTTTGCAGCACCTGGGCGTGACGATAGGAAAAGGAACCGGTCGCGCTGCACAGCATTTTCACCAGGAAATACCAGAGCGGTTCTTCGGCTACCGGCAGTTCCCAGACGGTCAGGGGGCGCGAACCGGTATTGAACCATTCCCGGGCGACGGCCAAATGGAAGATGCCGTCGTTGAAACGGGGAACCGTAAATATTCCGGTCAGCAATATTGAAAAAAAGAAAAACGCAAGCCAGCAGCGCCAATCGGTTTTCCGCAGGAAATCGCTGCATTTTCTGCCGGAATATTCATATATCTGGCCGATGCCGGAAGTCATTTTCCCGAGATGGTCGAACATTTTATCCCCGCGTGGATTATTTAACAATCAAGCAAATGCCGATCAGAACAATCCCGCAGCCGGCCAACTGCACAACCGTGAAGCGTTCTCCGAGAAACAGCCAGTTGGCGGCGATTACGAACAAATAGGCAATGGTGGTGATAAACACCGTTACCGTAGTTGAACTGCCCGCCAGCCGGGGGATTTTCAATAAGTTGTTATTGATCAGGACGAAAGTCATCCTGGCGGCGACCGCCAGTAAAATGGCGGCAATGAATTTCCAGTTCAGGGCGATCAGAAACAGCCTTTTGCAGGAAAACAGATTACCGGAGATTAAGAAACGGTCTCCCAGCAGGACGATCGACCCGGCTGTCGCCAGGCAGAAAAACAAGGTAAACATGATGATCTGAAACCAGTACATGACGGCGGTTATTCTCCTTTTACGCCAATATAGCAGAATTCATAGGTTTTAGCGAGCGCGGCCGCGAACCATTCCGGCCATAACCGCCGGAAAATCATTTTATCCTCATCCTGGCGCCGGTTTTCCCTGATGGCTTTCCGGGTTTCGCATTCATCGGAGACGCGGTGCTGCATCAAGGGTATCGGAACAAAACGGAATGCCGCCGGGCGCTGCGACAATTCCAGCCAGGCGTTCCAATCCAGATTCACCGTATATTCCGGACTGAACCGGAAATTTCCAAGCAGATCCAGGTTGTAAATTACGCTGGGACAGCAGATCGGACATCCCAGGCTGAGGACTGCCTTTTTGGCAAAAGTGCCGAGCCAGGCGGATTTCAGGTAAAAGGGGAACAGCAGGAATCTTTTTACGGTCGGACGCA